>CAIUUO010000304.1 GCA_903902325.1 uncultured Bacteroidia bacterium | reverse complement strand
TGGCTTTTTGAGCCTCTTCTGCATTCGGCATTTCAATAAAGCCGAAACCTTTACTCCTTCCGGAGAATTTGTCAGTAATAATTCTGGCTGAAGTTACTTCACCGTACTCTTCGAAAAATCCTTTTAATTCTGCCTCCTCCAAGCTAAATGGAAGGCTACCTACGAAAATGTTCATAAAAAAAAACTTATTTAATGGTAAATAATCCGATGTAAAGGTAGTTATATTTTAATTCAAAAATATATTTGCCTGTTTTTTATTTCAGGGTCTAATATTCTATTTATCAGTAAGATACTAAAATATTTCAACTAAACTCAACAAAATGCACATCGGTAAGGTCTCTTTATTGTGACCGTTGCACCTATTTGAGAACCAGATTTTTAGTGCAATGCAATCCGGTAGGAGAGTTTTATCTTCATGGTTTAGATTGGCTTTTCGTAGGTTACAATGAAAGCACATTTATTTGGAACAACTGTCAAAAAAATCAATCTCAGGGTCTTAACTTTTTTATTTTTCATGTAAGTTTGTACGCTTTAAAAAAAGAACTGCATATTATGTTTGAAAATCTATCGGATAAACTGGAACGGTCGTTCAAATTACTGAAAGGCCAGGGTAAAATCACCGAAATCAATGTCGCCGAAACGCTGAAAGAGGTACGGCGTGCCTTGCTCGATGCGGACGTCAATTTCAAGATCGCGAAGGATTTTACCACACGCATCAAAGACAAAGCCCTGGGTCAGCAGGTAATTACTTCGCTGAATCCGAGCCAGTTAATGGTCAAGATTGTGCACGATGAGTTGGTGGAATTGATGGGTGGTCAAAATGTGGACATCAACCTGAAAGGGTCACCGGCCATTATCCTGATGTCAGGATTACAGGGATCGGGTAAGACCACCTTCTCCGGCAAACTGGCCAACCGTTTGAAAACCAAGCAGGGCAAGAATCCGCTGCTGGTTGCCTGTGACGTCTACCGTCCGGCTGCCATCGAGCAGTTAAGGGTGCTGGGAGCAGCCATCCAGGTAGCCGTTTACACCGATGAAACCACGAAGGATCCCGTTAAGATCGCCAAGGATGCGGTCAGGGAAGCCAAACTGAAAGGCAACGATGTGGTGATCATAGATACGGCAGGACGTCTTGCGATCGATGAGGTGATGATGAAAGAGATTGAGGCAGTCAAGAATGCCGTAAATCCAAGCGAAATATTGTTTGTGGTAGACTCGATGACGGGACAGGATGCCGTCAATACCGCCAAGGAATTCAATGACCGCCTGAACTTTGACGGCGTCGTGCTCACCAAATTGGACGGTGATACACGCGGTGGAGCAGCACTCTCCATCCGGTCGGTGGTCACAAAGCCGATCAAGTTTGTCGGTATGGGCGAAAAGATGGATGCCATCGACGCCTTCTATCCAAGTAGGATGGCTGACCGTATCCTGGGCATGGGCGATATCGTTTCTCTGGTTGAAAGGGCCCAGGAACAATACGACGAGGAAGAGGCACGGAAACTTCAGAAGAAACTGGCCAAGGACCAGTTCAACTTCGACGATTTTCTCAAGCAGATACAGCAGATCAAGAAAATGGGTAACCTGAAGGATCTTGCAGGGATGATTCCCGGTATGGGCAAGGCGCTGAAGGATGTGGACATTGAGGACGATGCCTTCAAGCATGTAGAAGCCATCATCTATTCCATGACCAAGGCCGAAAGGGCGGATGCCTCCCTGATTGACGGTTCGCGCCGCAAGCGGATTGCCCAGGGTTCAGGCACCACGGTCCAGGAAGTAAACAGGCTGCTGAAGCAGTTTGCAGATACCCGCAAGATGATGAAGATGGTCTCCTCGGGAGCCAACATGAAACAGATGATGGCGCAGGGGAGAGGGCAGAGACGGTGAAATTACAAATTATAGATTACAAATTACTAGTGATGCGTTAACTTTTAAAAAATATTTGTAAATAACTGATATTAAATTCAATATAAGCGTTCTTTGATTTTTTGATTTGAATTGACTTGTAGTTTTGCACTTTCATTAAGTGCAAGATTATGAATACTGGTA
>CAIUUO010000303.1 GCA_903902325.1 uncultured Bacteroidia bacterium | reverse complement strand
TTCGGAAGAGATTACACAGTTTATGTATCTCAGGCAGAAGAAGAAAAAACAGAAAAGCCTGCCAAATCACCCGCTGCAAAAACACCAAGGAAACAAAAAGAAATTTTGGAGCCGGTCACCGGAGACGATCTTCCTTTCTAAGGGAAAAAGAACCTTGTTGAGCAAGGTTTTTTTTATGGTCGCTATTTTAGCCCCATCTGAGAAATAAGCTGTTACACTCAAATTATCGGTGCGAAGTTATTGATCGCCAGACGGAAAAGTCAAGGGCCGTGCGGCTGCTGCAGGTTTAAGTTCCTGGTGCAGCACCCTCCGGCACTTCATGGTAGGTCACTTTCCCTTTTTTTGTCATTCTCCACCGGTTGAAACTGACATTCGCCCTTGACAGAATCCGCCCGGCTCAATCTGGTTTGCCCGAAATTTAATTATAACGGCGAGCCAGAAGCCAATACAAGTCCGAAGGGCATCGGCATAAATACCATGAGTAAATCAAATGTTGCTGAGAAGTTTGTAGTAGTTCCTGAAGAAATCATTGAAGTTGCCGCCCCTGCTGCGGTAATGACAATTGTCAAAGAAGAGCCGGTAGAGGTAAGAAAACTCACTCTGGATGAGAAAATCCAGAAGGTTGAAGATCTCTCCCTGATGATCGACCGTTGGAGAACACTCTCTGACTCCAGAAGAAAGCTGCAGACCTTTCAGATCGGAGCTGACTCACTAAGCTCAACCATTCTGCTGAAGGATGGGGCAGGGAATGAATTCAGGACTTCCAACTCCACTGTCATCACCTCAGTGATTGACGAAATGAAACGTACCCTGGATGTGAAAGTCCGCGAAGTGGAAGAACTAATCAATCTTTAAGTAAAGGGGAGCTATTGCTCCTTTTTTTGTTCGTTACAAAAATATTCATGATGAGTTTTTAGGGGAGAAATAAGTTCCGGAAATTTCTTTTTTGAATTAAATTTCAGTTTCCTTTGTATGGAGTGTCAAAAACGCAACAAAATATTCAGTTAAAGGAAGGCAATCCAGCAGCATTTGAGGCATTGTTCAAGCAACTTTTTCCGCGTATGCTGGGTTACTGCAAACTTTTTGTATCTGATCATGCCCAGGCAAGTGATCTGGTACAGGATTGTTTTGTCAAGCTTTGGGAGAAGCGTTCAACCATCAATCCCGCTCATTCGGTTGAAAGCATGATGTTTGTGATGCTTCGCAACAGATGCCTGAATTGGCTCCGCGACCAAAAATTGCATACCATCCAAAAGGAGATTATTGGTGTTGAGGAAAGCGAAATTCAGCACCTTTACCAACTTGACTTTACCAGCAAAGAAGAAAAATCGATTGAAGAAAGCCTGATTGAAGCCATTCACGAATCGGTTGAAAAGCTTCCTCAGAAAAGGAGAGTCGTGTTTATCAAAGCCAAAATAGAAGGCAAAAAAACCAAGGAAGTTGCTGAGGAACTGGGGATATCAGTCAAGGCTGTCGAAAAACACATTCACCAGGCTAAAGAACAGATCCGTAATGAAATGCTACTGAAATTTCCACTTCTGTCCATTCTCATTTCAATTATCCTGAAATAAACGCTTCACCTCATCTTAAGCAACCTTCGGGCAAATTATTCGAAGGTAAATCTTTAATTGATCTATCCAATGATGTACCCAAAAGTTAAGCTAAATTATTTCTGCATTTCTCCTCTTTATAAGGTAGGGTTTTTGTGAATCGTGTGTACTTATTATGAAAAAACATAAATATGGAATCAATTATTAAAAAATACTTGTCAGGCAGGAGCTCTGCATTAGAACAGAAGGAGCTGTTGCAATGGTTAAGGCTGGACAATCATCCTTCTATTTTTCAGAAAGTTAAAGTAGAATGGGAAAACGAGGTTTCAAAAGAGGGGATTCCTTCTGAATACTGGCAGGATTGGGCAGAAGTGCAGAATTTGATACAAAGGAATATGCAATACGAACTCTTTTCGGTTCGACGGAAATTGAATTTCTTTCGTTATGCAGCCATTTTCATTACGCTAATATTAGTTCCATCCTTAATTTATCTGATGCAGTCGGGAAAAGCACCTCCCAGTCAGTTGGTCTATACTACGGTTGCCGCAGATAATGGTCAAATTTCCAAAGTCGTTTTGCCAGATAGTTCGGTCGTTTGGATCAACTCGGGATCCTCTGTCACCTACAATAATCAGTTTTCTGTCAAAAACCGCGACATCAATTTATTGGGCGAGGCATATTTTAAAATACATAAAAACAAGGAGCTTCCTCTTTTGGTTAACATTTCAGGATTACAGGTGAAGGTTTTGGGAACAGAATTCAGTGTGTCGGCTTATACTGAAGAACCAAATATTCAAGTAGTACTCGAAAAGGGGAAAGTTGAAATTAGCCAGATATACAATACTAGTGCCAGGCAGGAAATGAAACCTGGAGAACTGGCATCTTTCAGCAAAGAAAAAAAGGAGCTGGTTATCACAAAAGTTAATACGCATATCTACACCTCCTGGAAAGACGGATTGATTAATATTTACAATCTACCCTTAAGTGAGTTGGTTCTTAAACTTGAAAAACGCTACAATCAGAAATTTGAAGTGGACGAATCGATTAAAAACATGCCATTTACGTTTACCATAAAAAATGAGAATTTGAATAACGTGCTGAGCCTGATGGAAAAAATTACACCAATAGAAGTGATTCAACATGGCAATGTCATCGAATTGCGAAATAATAAAAACAGAAAAATGCAAAAAATGAACCAATAGCTTCAGAAGTTTAGCAAACTAAAAATAAAAAAGCCGGAAAGTGCGTCAACACTTCCCGGCCAATTCACCCCATCTGTGTCAGATGGAATTACTAAATAACAAAATCATTCAAAATTATGAAAAAAAAATCAGGATTCCGAGGTATGATACCTCTGATCTGGAACAAAAAATGTCTTAGAATCATGCGACTAACTATTCTTTTCTTATTTGTAGGATTGATGCAGGTTTCGGCCAGTCTTTACAGTCAAAACACCAAACTCAATCTCGACTTCCACAACACAAGCGTGCTGCAAGTTTTGGAAGCGATCGAAAATCAAAGTGAATTTCGCTTTGCCTACAGTCCCAAATACATCGACATGGAAAGAAAAGTTGATGTTGAAATTAAAGACAAAAGCATAGAACAAACCTTGTCTCTGCTCTTCAACGGAACAGATGTCAATTATTCAATTAGCGACAGGCATATTTTGCTGTTCATCGCTAACGAGCAGGCAAAACCTGCCCAACAGAAAAAATCGGTTTCCGGTAAAGTCACAGACTCATCAGGCACTACTTTACCTGGGGTATCAGTGGTCGTAAAGGGCACCACTTTGGGAGTCATTACGGATATGGATGGAAAGTATTCTCTGTCAAATTTGCCGGAAAATGCGACTTTACAGTTTACGTTTGTTGGGATGAAGTCACAGGAAATCGTAGTTGGCGAAAAGACTATCATTGATATAAAACTTGAAGATCAAACTGTTGGCATCGAAGAAGTTGTGGCCGTTGGGTATGGTATCCAAAAAAAGCGTGATGTAACGGGGTCTGTCATATCCATAAAAAGCGAACAATTCCAAAATGCACCTCAAACGACTATTGCCCAATCGTTGCAAGGGAAAATGGCCGGGGTTCAGATATCTCAAACCTCATCGAGCGCTGAGGGAAATTCGAACCAAATCCAGATAAGGGGAGTGCGGTCTATAACGGCCGGAGGAAGTCCGCTGATTGTTGTGGATGGAATTCCCTATTCAGGAATTTTATCCGAGATAAATCCCAATGATATTGAATCCATTGAAGTTTTGAAAGACGCCTCATCTGCTGCAATTTATGGAGCAAGGGCAGCCAATGGAGTTATTCTGATTTCAACTAAAAAGGGATTGATTGGCAAAACAACGGTCTCTTATGAAGGTTATTATGGCCTGGATGTGATGGCTCATACACCCGAAATGATGTCAGCGCAAGAATTTTATAATTTTAAGGTTGCAAGAAAGGGTGTTTCTTCTATTACAATTGCTGAACAGCAGGAATATGCCAAAGGAACCGATACGGATTGGTTGGCCTTGGCAACCCGGACAGGGAAACGAGAGCAGCAT
>CAIUUO010000302.1 GCA_903902325.1 uncultured Bacteroidia bacterium | reverse complement strand
TGAATAAAGGTTATCCAGTACCTGTTTTAATAATCTAATTGTTTCGTCTTGTGACATTGGGGTTTCTACATTCAATAAAAATTCACGAATTCAATACTTTTCAAATTTAGAATTTTTTCTACGCCATTGGGAAATGCTAAAATCAAGAAAAAACCAAATTTTCGATTACGAACTATTTCTTTTATCGCTTAGGAAGCGCGCTAATTCAAGTATTTTTTTAGCCCCTACTCTCACTGTGTTGACTAATTCTGTTGCAGATTCATCCGCTGGTAGCCCAAGCACAATCGGGTCGGGAACATCCAATAACTCGTTTCCCACTACTTCAGAGAGCATATAAACTCTGCCACGTACTTCCCTGAACTCAACATTCAGGGCTTCCTTTTGCCCTGCTTCCATAACAATAATCAAATCAAAAGAATTCAATAACTCAGCCTTGACCTGTCTTGAACTGTGTTTTTCAATTCCAGAAAGTCCAAGGCGTTCAGCATTTTGCCTCGTCACTGGCAGCGCCGGCTTTCCATCTGTTGTCCAAGTACCTGCGCTTTCAACTTTCCAACCAGCACTTTCTCCACTATTCAAGATATATCCCTGCAGGCTCGCGGCCGCAAGTGGGGAACGGAATTGGTTGGCAGTGCAAACAAATAATATGGCTGGCATTTTTCACCAATTTTTTGATTATTATTGAGGATGCGGCAATAAAACCCAGTCGCCTTCATGCAGAATACATCCCTGCGTGCAATTATTAAACTGCCTTATCAAAGAAGTATCTACTTTTTTTTGTACTGCAAGATCATCTATGCTTACCGCAGCATCTGTAATCATGTAAGCTTCAAATGCGGGTAATTTAGGATGAACTGTTGTCATTCCGGGTGAGAGAACCAATGGCAAATTTACCCACAAAGAGTTGGGAAGTAAATAATTTATCGCGCGGATAACGGTAACATTGGTATTATAAGTTTTATTAAGGATATCAAAATTTTCTTTTGGTAATACTTTGTGAATGATAAAAACATTACCTTCCACCGCTATGGGGGTGTCAAGCGCATGCTTTTGAAACAAAACAGGCGTTGAGGTAGGAACAGGCGTAGTAGTCTCTGTTGGAACGGTTGTGGGTAAATCAAGGGTTGAAATAATTAAAGGTTCTAAAAACTCAGTCGGTGTGGCTGTTTCCACAATCAAAACCGGTATCGTTGTCAAACTCTCAGCCGGTATGTCGCTAAGAATTAATTTTTTATAAAACAATGCACTTATTATCAGGATCAAGAACAACACAACCAAAAATAATAAATTACGAAGTAAATTTGATTTCTCGGCTGGTGCTTTGATAACCTTGGCTTTCAATTTCGCCGGAAAGGGCAGCTTTGGGTCGATTGATAACACAGGACAACTGGAATAAGCTGCTTCCAAACAAAATTGTGTCTGGTGCTCCATAAGTGGAACTGCCGGGGTTTTGCAATGGAAACAAAAATTTCCAGTTGAGGGAAACCCAACAAGGGATTTTCGGTCTTCCTTCAAACCAAGATAAGGACAGTGCTTACCAATCAGATCAGGCATTAAGTTCCAGGTTCCATTGTCGAATTTAATTTTATTAAACCGATAGATTATTTATTCGTTTTTTTCTCAGAACCATGGTCGGCGTTGTATCCATAGTTGTTGTAATGATAGTTCCGATAGTAATACTGTGAGTAATGTTTGTAACCCCCATAATAACTACCCCGATTTTGAGGAATCCGATTGAAAATAATACCAATTACATTGGCACCAACCCGGTTCATTTGTTCAAGCGTGGCCCGTAAACCGTTCATTTGCGTATGACCTGGCCATGCAACAATGACAACGCCATCCACCTTGGTCGCCAAAACCTGTGGATCAGTTACTATGGATGGTGGACTATCTATTATAACCATGCTCCGGCTGGTTTTTAAATCTTCCAGCATTTTTGTCATTCTTTCAGATGCTAATAACTCAGTAGGGTTTGGAGGAAGGCTTCCAGTTGTGATAATAGCTATATTTTCATCACCTTCCCACGCTTGACTGACAGCCTCCAGATCTAGATGATCTTTAAAGGCATCTGTTATGCCTACCCGGTTCTCAAGATTGAAAAAACGATGCGCTGATGGACGGCGCAAGTCGGCATCAACCAACGCTACAGGTTTGCCACTCTGGCCTAAAATTGCTGCCAAGTTGGCAGCTACAGTGGATTTCCCCTCACCTGGTCCCGCGCTTGTTACTAAAAGGGTGCGAATCGGGTGATCAACTCCGGAATACTCCAGATTTGTTCGCATGGCACGAAAAGCCTCTGCCAACGGCGATCGCGGTTGGGTATGCACGTATAGACCTCGATCTTCTCCTTTTACTTTTGGTACATCTGCTACATAACCGAGTATAGTGAGACCAAGTGCTTCCTCAACCTGTTCAGGTGTTTTTACTGTGTCATCCAGATATTCCACCAAAAAGACAATGCCTGCTGCCAACATCAAGCCAACCGCTCCGGCAGTTGCTGTGTTTGTCACTGGTTTTGGACTTATCGGTGAAGTTGGCACAGTAGCTGGTTCAATCTGGTTCACAGTTGGAGTATTCTGCATTCTTGACAACCGCACGGTTTCAAGGCTGTTCAGTAAATTTATGTAAAGCTGTTGGTAAACATTTACGGTGGATTGCAACTGCGCCAATTGAATACTGGATTCGCTACCACTTTGTCCCGCTTTGCCCAGAACAACAAGGTTTGTATAAACCTGCTGATATTGGGCTAGAAGAGGTTGAATTTGCTCAATACGATTTTGTTCTTCAATAATGGTTTTGTTTTTATTGTTGATTTGTTGTTGTTGTTCTGCGGTCGGAAATGTAATAGCCGCTATCTGCGTCTTTAGAGCAGCAATATCCTGATCAAGTTTGGTTTTCTCTTCCTGTAACGGTGCGATTTGGGCCTGAACCTGGTCGATCTGTTGTTGGACACTTTGTTGGGAAATATTGGTCATACTCCCCTGCAAAGTCGCAATCTGTTTTTGTACCTGGTCAATTTGGGCCTGTAAATTTGTTTCGTTCGCAGTATAACGGCCAGCTTGAAGGTTTTCATTTTGACCAATCATTACCGTAACAACCGCATTTGCAACTTCCATCGCATGAGCCGCGTTTTTATCCTGCACCTGAATTTGAATGATTTGTGTATTGTTCATTAACTG
>CAIUUO010000301.1 GCA_903902325.1 uncultured Bacteroidia bacterium | reverse complement strand
CATTTTACAAATAAAATAACTTTATCCGATGGTAGGACCACAAGGACAACAGTTGGCCAACTTGGTCAAATCTGCAGGAGCAATGAAGCGCTCTTTTTGAACTCTAGTCATGTAGATAATGTCTGCCTGGTTGATGATATCATTGAATTCCAGGTGTTCGAAATAGCAAATTCCTTTTTGTGAGAGAAAAAGCTTGTACTCGTCAGGCATGGCTAATTCTGGTGGTGCCACAAAATTGAAGATTGGGTTCTTGAATTGCGACATGGCCATAAGCAGACTGTGAACCGTTCTACCATATTTCAGATCACCAACCATAAACAGATTGATGTCATCCAACCGGTTCTGGGTTTTCATGATGGAATACATGTCGAGCAGGGTCTGGCTTGGATGCTGGTTGGCGCCGTCACCGGCGTTGATAACGGGAACATCGGACACCTCAGCAGCATATCGGGCACTCCCTTCCAGGGGATGTCGCATAATAATCATATCGGCGTAATTGCTAACCATCCTGATCGTATCGTGCAGTGATTCTCCCTTTGAAACACTGGAAGAGTTTGAGTCCGAAAATCCGATGATCTTACCGCCCAAACGATTGATTGCAGTCTCAAAACTCAGTCTGGTGCGCGTGGAAGGTTCAAAAAAAAGCGTGGCAATCACTTTTCCTTTCAGCAAAGACTGATTTGGATTGGCTTCAAATTTGGCTGAAAGCTCCATGATCTTCAAATATTCTTCTTTTGAGAAATCAGTGATTGAGATTAAACTTTTTTGGCTCATAGTCTGTTGGTATATAGTTTTTTTAGCTTTAATCCTCCCGGGTCTTCAGGGTAATTACACCTTCAATTTTTCCGATTTTTTCCTTAATTCCCATCACCCTTGACAATCTTACCCTTAACGATAATCTGCATTGCAGGTCAAAATTGGAATAGACAATTTCCAAATGTTCTTCCTTGATCATCAGCATGAGATCGTTCATAGCAGAGTATTCAAAATAGATATCGAACAGTTGTTCTATGGTTTGAGTGACAATTTCTGCATTATTGATGGCATCAGCTGCAGCTTGTTTATATGCCTGAATGAGTCCGCTTACTCCAAGAAGCGTACCTCCAAAATACCTCACCACGACCAAAAGGACATTATTCAGGTTGTTTGAAACCATTTGACCGTAAATCGGTCTGCCAGCAGTACCTGAAGGTTCGCCATCATCATTAATTCTGAACCTTTCTTGACCCGGCCCAAGGCTCCATGCAAAACAGCAATGCCGTGCTGCGTAGTGCTCCTTCCTGATGCCTGCAAGTATTACCTTGATCTCTTCTTCATTCCTGACGGGGAAAGCAAAAGACAGAAACTTACTTCCTTTTTCTTTAAACAATCCTTCTGATGGTTTTGCCATCGTCAGATAAGTATCAGAAAGCATCAGATATATTGTAAGATAGACTCATTCTTTGATAAAAAAAAAGCAAACTTTGCAGTCTGCTCATTCGAAAATTACATTTTCAGTTTATTTTCAATCTCATCAATGCTCAACCTGAAATTCTTATCAATCTCTTTCAGATTGGTGACGGTTCTGCATGCATGAAGAACTGTGGCATGGTCTTTACCTCCGATTTGCGAACCGATAGATGCAAGAGAAGATTGTGTCAGGTTCTTGGAAAAGTACATGGCAATCTGTCTGGCCTGTACAATTTCTCTCTTACGTGTTTTGACCGCCAGTGAATCCACTGGGATACAAAAATAATCTGAGACTACTTTGGAAATATAATCGACGGTTAACTCCCTTTTCGTATTGTTAACCAACTTGTTAATCATCTTAATGGCAAGATCCAGTGTGATTTCCTTCTTATTTAAGGTGGCCTGGGCCAAAAGCGAGATCAAAGCCCCTTCCAGTTCTCTGACATTACTATTGATATGAGATGCAATGTATTCAAGTACTTCTTCCGAGATGATAATACCATCTTTGTAAATCTTTTTCCGAAGAATGTTCATCCTGGTTTCAAAATCAGGAACCTGTAAGTCAGCTGTCAGCCCCCATTTGAAGCGGGAGAGCAAACGCTGTTCCATCCCTTTGAGTTCAATGGGCGATTTGTCAGACGTAAGAATGAGTTGTTTTCCCGACTGATGCAAGTGATTGAATATATGGAAAAAGGTTTCCTGTGTTTTCTCCTTGCCGGCAAATTCCTGAACATCATCAATGATTAAAACATCTATCATCTGATAGAAATGTAAAAAATCATTTCTCGAATTGTTGCGTGTTGCTTCTGAAAACTGGATGAAGAATTTATTAGCGTTTACATAAAGTACGATCTTGTCAGGAAAGCGTTCCTTAACTTCAATTCCTATCGCCTGAGCCAGGTGGGTTTTACCTAATCCGGAATTGCCATAAAGCATCAATGGATTAAATGCGGTTCCCCCTGGTTTTTGCGCCACGGCATAACCTGCGCTGCGCGCTAAACGATTGCATTCACCTTCAATGAAATTATCGAATGTGTTATCAGATTTTAATTGGGAATCAATTTGTATCTTCTGTATGCCGGGAATCACAAAGGGATTGCGTATTCCGCTTTCCTCAGAAGGCAATATGGCTGAAACGGGCTTGTTTTTTAAATTGTTATTTTGATTCGTGGGTAATTTAATTGAATATGGTTTGTTATTAATACTGTTATTATTGTCAACAATGACACTGTATTCAAGTTTAGCTCCTGTTCCCAGCTCTTTTCTGAGGGTTTTTCTCAGAATATCGATGTACTGTTCTTCAAGATATTCATAAAAGAACGGACTCGGTACCTGAATAGTAAGAATATTATTCTCAAGTTTGAGAGGAACAATAGGTTCAAACCATGTTCTGTAACTTATGTTTGGTACATTGTCTTTAATAAT
>CAIUUO010000300.1 GCA_903902325.1 uncultured Bacteroidia bacterium | reverse complement strand
GTCACAAAGGCAGGAAACAAAGCGCAAGCAGCGTTGAAGCCGGAAGACCAGCCGCAATAACCGTAGCCTGGCGCCACGACAAGTTCGCTTGTCAGGGAAGGATGGGAACAAATTCAAAAGATTTGTTCCCATTTGTGTTTTATATCGGTTTTTAAATTATTTTATTCATTTATTGTAATATTCGAATAATTTTCTTACATTGTGGTAACCAATCACAAAATCTCAGGAGGTGTATTATGGCAGAAAAAACATTTAATTTTTCAGTAACTCTGGATGAAGATGAATTTGTTCAGGTTGAAGAACATATTTTTACGACCAGAGAAATTCTTAAAAGAGAGCAACCCAATGTTGACATGATCGGTCCAACCTATCTCAAACTTCTTAAAAATCTTGAAGTTGAGAATTTGACTATGCAGGCTGTCAAAGAATGGTTGTTGCTTTCGCTGGCATTGGATCAATGCTGTAGTTATCATTCGAGATGGGATGACCATAAAATTCTTGAGGAATTGGTTGCTGGCAGGGAGCATTCAATTTCCTGGTACATGGACAATTGCCAGAAGCATAATTGATGAGTGGTCGTATTTGACCTGCGTATTAGCTAAAATATACCAGAAAAAAAAGCAGTTGGAGCTCCAACTGCTTTTTTGTGTTCAAACATTTTTATCTTAAAGAGAATCAAGGTAGTTGATGATAGCCCAACGCTCTTCTTCATCAACAACTTTCTTTTCAAAATTAGGCATGTCACCACGGCCAACAAAAGCCATGTAATATTTTTCGCCATCAGGAATTGCTTTGAAGGCCGGAGTCGTTATGTCATCCATAGTTGTTTTGAGGGAAGCGGCTTTCGCGCCATCACCTTTACCGCTTCCATGGCAGGATTTGCAGTGTTTCAGGTATAAAGTTTTGCCAAGGGCAATACTTGCTGCATCACCTTTCTTCTGGATTTTCATTGCTTTGTAATTGGCAGGAATCACCCAAGCTGGCTTTTTTTCAGATGCAATAAATGAGAACAAACTCATTGCAAACACAATAGTCAAAGTGGTAAATAGAAATTTTTTCATGATAAATCTGGTTAAAAATTAATATTGAATAATTGATATAATTCTATATCAAAGATAGTACCAAAATGATTTCATACTAAACATGTTCATAATTTAAATTCCTTCTATATAAAAGGGTGGGGGTATTTTCGTCCTATTACTCTCAGAAAATAGGTGCATTTTTTGAGAATACAAAAAAATAGGCAGTCCGATAGTCGAACTGCCTTAAATTAGAGATTTATTACAAAATCAGAGCGTATTCAAGTAATTGATAATAGCCCATCTCTCTTCTTCATCAACAACTTTTTTCTCGAAATTTGGCATTTCGTCGCGTCCTACGAATGACATGAAGTACTTATTGCCATCAGGAATAGATTTAAAAGCAGCAGCAGTGAAATCACCCAATGGAGTTTTCATTGAAGATGCTTTTGGTCCGTCTCCCTTACCTGCACCATGGCATGATTTGCAGTATTTCTGATAAAGGGTCTTGCCCAGTGCAATGCTCGCTGCATCTCCTTTTTTCTGGATTTTCATGGAAGTGTACTTGGCTGGAACCGTCCAAGGTTTCTTCTCAGCTGCAATAAAAGAAAATAAGCTCATTGCGAAAACAACTGTCAAAGCTGCAAATAGAAATTTTTTCATGTTTGAACTGTTTTAATAAATGTTTGAAATTGAATAATTGATTTTATTAAATATAGCACTAAGATAGTGAAATGTTTTTTAGGCATCACCAGTTTTTTCCCGGTTTCCCTGATATTTGTCAGCTTTAAGACTGTGGATTAATTGTTGGCAGATAGTAAACACTTGGTTTTGTCCCTAATTCTTCAAGGTAGCAATATCCTGAACGTGAAGCAATCAATTCGGCGAAGCTCACTGTTTCAATCCCGTTTGTCACCGTGTCTTCATACTGATCTCCAAAATAAATGGTACCGGTAGGACATGCCGTCACACAATGGGGCAACTTTCCAAGTTGGATCATGTCAGCGCAGAAATCGCATTTACTTGTACTAGCTTCCTTACCAGACACACTTGTTTTTAATGAAATTTTCAGATCTGCCATTAGCTCCGCATCATCACCTGGATTAAACTGTCGGGCGGAATAAGGACAACCGTTCATGCAGGTTTTACATCCGATGCACAGTTCACGATCAATTACCACGATACCATCCGTTCGTTTGAAAGTAGCTCCTGTTGGACAAAGGGTCACACACATTGGTTGACCGCAGTGAAAACATGGTTTTGGCATCCAGTATGGAGTTGCTTCCTCTGATTCCTGCATGAGGTAAACTTTCATGAATTCCTGGTTGGGCGGCAAGTGATGCGCTTTTTGGCACTCCTCCACGCATTTTCGGGCATTCCGGCATTTTGCAAGGTCTATGACCATTACAAATTTTTGTAGTGGAACCTCCTCACCCAAAGGAATAGACGTCCTGTTTTTTTCCATAATCGATCTTCCTTTTTTACAAATCTGATCAAAAACCAATTCTCAATGATCTTACTGCCTCACAATCTTTAACCCAGAACATATGGCTCAAAACTCATGCCATTTTCAATGTCCTCCTTCATGATATCCCGTGATGATCGACTTGAAGTTACTGGTTGGCTTTGCTCCGAAGGTACAGAAATAAACATGAATTACCAGAAAAATTGAAAGGAGAAAACCTATCGTGATATGAAAAATATCTGTCACAAAGAATGCTTTTGCCCCCAATAATTGTCTGATAAAAGCGCCCGAAAACAACATCGGCAATCCGGTTAAAAATAACAATGGTATTAATATGAACATGGTCATAAAGTAGGTAACCTGCTGAATCGGATTGAATTTCATTTTTTTCGTAACAGGGAATGGAGCAGGTTCACGCTTGAATACGCCGTAGGTATAATATCTGAACTGCAGCATCAGACGTTCCGTCAATCCATTTAACTGGATCCTGTAATGCCGGCTGTTTTTGGATATCGTATTGCCAATGATGAAAAGCATATAGTCGAAAAGAAGGACAAAACCGGCAACATTATGCATGCTGACTGCAAGATCAAATCGAATGAAAGGATTCAACGGATCTGAGTATTGCATGCTCAGGCCACTGATAATTAAGGTAATTATTAAGAGTGCATTCAGCAAGTGCCATATTCTGATCAAACCGGGGTAGAGATATAGTTTATTTTCCATTTTTTATTTTTTTGTCAGGATTCTTAATATCGTGTGAATGGTAATGCCTGCCAGTACCAGTAAAAATATTGCAATGCTGATATTGTTGAGATAGACATTTCGGTTTGCACCAATTACATAAGAAGAATCAAGAATTGCTTCATTGTCGAAACCTAACCCGGTAGCTTTGGTTTTAATTTGGTACTGGTAAAGCGAGTTTTTCAGAATGGTATTCTTTGAATGGCATTCCTGGCAAAGTTTTACTGCTTTTTCCTTTGGCTGAATATTATGTCCTATCAGTAAGGAATCTTTCTTGTGGGCATGACATTCAAT
>CAIUUO010000299.1 GCA_903902325.1 uncultured Bacteroidia bacterium | reverse complement strand
TAAAGGAGCCCCCGTTTCAAACCAACAATTTGAATTTGCATTTTGAAGGAGGTGGCTTTAATAAAATGTAAATGAACAGCTGATTATCATGCAATTAGACGACGATTGTCGCGAAATTGAATTTTAGTCGGATAACAGTGAAATTAAATAGAACAATTTGTCCTTCCTGTCAGATTAAGCAGTGACGATTAAAAATTAAATATATAAGTAGATTGTTACTGACTTGTTGCCTTTTTTCCTGGTAATTGTATCTAATTGCCAATTTGTAACTGACTATAAGATATTGATTTTCAAAAATTCATGTCAATTTTTATTTTGTAAAGCGTGTTTCATTAAATTTTGATACTCAATTGCATACCTATGTCCGAGTTCTCGACATGATTTGGCATCAAAGTGTAGTTTATCGCCCCTGTCAGTAAGTCCTTTGCTCGAAACAAAGGCAGTGTTTGTGCCTTTTTGCATTATTTTTTTAGTAGTTTTAATCACTTGTGCTGCGTCAGATTTCCCTTCTTTCATTTGCTTTTTGACAAAAAAACGACCAAGTTCGCCACATAAAAATGGCGTATTCTTGTTCCCGCCAAGGAGACGAACGCGAGTTATCAAATTGAGCAATTTGTCCTTGTATAATTTGCTCTTATCCCGGTTTGAATCACCTTCCCCCTGTAGCCAAAGTATACCCGCAATTTCGCCATTTTGCTTTGCATAGTTTACGCGCTTTACCATATCTTCCCAGGGATGGGTATTTGTATTGGCGTCATAGCCTCCTGGCTGCCACTTGTCAATATCTGTTCCACCAACAGCACATGGTATTAGTCCAACTGAAAAACAATCGAGTGAATCTATTCGATGATAGTATTTTTGCATCTCGATTCCAAAAGTCCTGCATAAACCAACACCAGCCTCTTTTTTGTCAAAATGGATAGGATCACGGGCAGGTATCCATTTCAAGTCTTTGTTTAACGACAGAACTCCAGGGTAGAAAACTGTGTCTTGCATTTCAATTTTTCCTCGTCCTGCCATATTTGATTGACCTATTAGAAGAAATAACTTCATCTTAGAAATTTCCTGTGCAACCAGTACCCCTTCTGCATAAAAGACTAATACGAATAATAAAATTGAAATTCTTTTCATTACAAATATGTTAATTATATTTTCTGAGGAGACAGTGATATAAATAAATTATACGAATCAAAGATTAAAAAGCAATTTATCTGAGATGGTTATTTTAATCCTTCAGAAAAGCCTGAGTACGCTGGTTTCTTTTCATAGTTTTTATCCCAAAGTAAAGGCCAGTCATTAGAAATCCAAGTAGTTGCATCGGTAATACCCCACATGGTAATACCATAGCGTTGAGATGACGGCACCAGCATAAAATATTCGGCGATACTCTTGTATTTTTGTTTTTGTTGTTCCAGCAAATTATCTGTTGGTTGGCTTAATGTTTGAGATTTATTTATGGAGATGTCTAATTCGGAGATGTGAATATTAAGTCCTGTTGATGCCATAATCTGAATTGCATTTTTAATGTCCAAGTCAGGTCGCTCCAAGTTGGTGTGCATTTGTATTCCGATTCCGTGAATAGGGATTCCTCTGCGTTTAAATTCTGAAACCATGGCAATGATCGCGCTATTTTTCTTTGAACTATATTCCTGCCCACAATCGTTGTAAAATAGCATTACATCAGGATCGGCTTCATGCGCATATTGAAAACATCGAGCAATGAAGTCAAAACCAAGTTTTTGGCACCATAAATTATCTTTTTGCGAACTGTTTAATGCAAATCGCCGTAAGGATCCGTCGTCATTAAAAGCTTCATTAACGACGTCCCATGATTTTACTTTACCTTTAAAATGTGTAACCATTGTCTGGATTCTGGTTTTCATTAAATTTTCCCACGCCAACGAATCCCCTTTGAAATTGGTAACCCAAGAGGGTAAAGAATTTCCCCATATCAGCGTGTGTCCATGAATTCGTTTTCCCTGTCGCAGAGAAAAGGCTATAATAGAATCTGCCTGTGAAAAATCAAACCCATTTGCTGTTGGCTGCGTGGCTGCAATCTTCATGGCGTTCTCACAGGTAATACTATTAAACTCCTCTTTTACAATATTTAGAGAGGATGAATTACTAAATGTGCTAAAACTCATTGCAGCACCTATTGGGAAGGTGGAGATCTCTTTCAATTTTTTCTCATAGTTCTCCACTGGGAATTTAACTTCTGGAGCTATGTCGGAGGTGCCGTTATTGCATTGAATGAAGCAACAAAAAATTAAAAATGTTATCAAGATTGAAAGAAAATTTTTCACAAGTTTATCATTTGATGAAAGCGATGAAATTAATAAGATGATCCGTTGATTAGATTTTGCAGGCAGTTGCCTACTTATCTACTCTGAACCAATCCACATCAGCATGTCCCCTTACTCCACTCTTCAAAGGGTTAACGCAAAATAAGCCTACTTTTGCCCCTATCCATTTGCCTTGACGTGCAGTAAATATTTCTGGCAGAGTTGCATATTCTTTGCCATCCAAACTGTACCTAAAGATGCAAATTCCTTTGTTTTTCATCTGTACCTGAAGATAGATCTGATTTTTTTCAAAATCAATTTTTTTGACAATTTTCTCCGGGTTTTGCTTTTCAGCATCAATACAAACAGATTGCTCCAGTGCATATCCGGTTCCTGTTTTTACCAAAGATAGGGTTGCATAATCGCGACCCATTACTACAAGTCCTGCCTTTTCACCAACTACTTCAGATTTAAACTCAAGTTTTGTGGTAGCCGAAAATTCCTCCGCCGGTATTTTTTGGAGTAAAAGGTTTGATACGCTCCAAAAATTCACAAAATCCGGCGGTGTAAATTCAGCTGTCATCCGCAAAAACCCCAATCGGGAAGGTTGTGCCCAAAAATGACTTGGATTACAGGGCCATTGCCATTGTATTCCTATTTTCTCATCTTCAAATTCGTCACTTTCTTTAACTGTTTGTAAAGGGTAAGTTTTACCAACGTTTGGTTTTTCATGCGTCAGAACAGGTTCGCCACAACCATCATGATCAGAATCAAATCCTATAATTGGCCAATCGTATATCCATTTCATTGGCTGTAAATGGACTACGCGACCATAAACTCCCTTATCCTGAAAATGAAAAAACCACGATTCCCCGTTTGGAGTCTCAACCCAAGCCCCTTGATGCGGGCCATTGATGTCCGTTTTTCCTTGGGCGAGAACAATTTTATTTTCGTATGGGCCGTAAATATTTTTGGAACGCAAGATTGCTTGCCAACCTGTCTCCACACTTCCTGCCGGAGCGAAGATGTAATAATATCCATTTCGTTTGTAAAATTTCGGACCTTCAATAATATTATCGCCATGAACTAAACCATCATAAACCAGCACGTCAGCTCCAATGACCTTGTTGGCGGATGCATTCAACTCATTCACTGTTATGACACTATTAAATCCGGCACGGCTTTTAGCCCAAGCAAAAGCCAGATACACCTTCCCATCATCATCCCAAAGGGGAGTAGGATCAATCAAGCCTTTACCGTCTTTCACCAAAACGGATGAGTCCCATTCACCCAATGGATCTTTGGTTTTGGTCATATAAATACCCGAATCTGGATCTGGCCAGAATATAAAAAACTCGCCTTTGTGATACCTGATACAAGGAGCATAAACACCTTTGCCTTGTTGTGGCTTGGAGAAAAAATCTTCAGGAATAAGTCGCTTCAGAGCATAATTGACCAGTTTCCAGTTCACCATATCCTTAGAATGCAGAATGGGTATGCCAGGTACACAATTGAAACTTGAAGATATCATGTAATAGTCATTTCCCACCCTTATCACATCGGGGTCAGAATAATCTGCATTGATGATCGGATTTTTGTAGGTTCCGTCTCCTTGGTCGGAGACCCAAACCTTTGATACATAGGGTGCCGACGTTTGGGCTTCAATGTATAAAGTGAAGAAGAGACAGAAAGTGGCGAGGAGGATAGACCGGCATAAAGGTTTGTAATGACACATAGGATTAAATTCTTTGGAAGTGAGCTGACGAATAGTGTTTAAATCTCTTGAAGAGAATTGATTATGCTGGATCATGGATAGGCATGGGGCTTTCCATCTTACTCTCCTTATATTATAATATTATCTTTGTTGTTGATTGTTAGAATATACTCTCAACTCTAAATTAAGAAATATTCCACAATCAACAACAAAGAATTTTCAATTAGTAACCTGGATTTTGTTCCATCTTATAACCACTATTTGCATCTATAATCCTTTGTGGGATAGGGAGCAATTGCTGAAATGCCTGCATGCCAGCAACACCATTCCGGGTTCCATTTGCAATCGGATTGTACAATCTTGTCCTTTCCAGCAGTTTGCCAGTGCGGTATAAAGTTTCGCGCCTGTTCTCTTCTGTAATCAATTCGCGTGCCCTTTCGTCCAGAATATAATCAAGTGTAACGGTACCTGCAGTGATTGGAGTTGCATTAGACCGCGTGCGGACTTTATTTATCCAATAGGCGGCACCATCTACTTCACTTGATTTATTTTGTTTAAAAAGTGCCTCTGCCAATAGTAAATAAACATCAGAAAGTCTTATATAGGTTTGGTCGCCGTAGGCATAAGAATCGCCCCAGCGTGCAGGATCGGCAAAGGTCCAGTCCCATTTACGGGTGCAAACCCACAAATTGGCATTGGTAACCATTTTGCTTGCAGTGGAATCACATTTCAGGGTTGCTCCGGTTTTGTCCACATAACTCCTGCGAAGTGCATAAGAACTGTAACGGTCATCTTTTGGCTCATAAATACTTAAAGCCCAAGCCGTAATTCCTTCTCTACCAATACCACGACCACCATATTCAGGCAAGTAAGCAATATTTTTGTTATAATAGGTGGGAATCCAGCCTCTTCTCATTGCATTGGCATACTGACCGAGTGCCAGATCCACATCTGTATCGGGGAATACCCAAAGCGCTTCGGTATTGCCTTGTGTTGGCATGATATTCCCGCTGTAAAATTGGTCCATAAACGGACATCCTGGTAAAGTTGATTTAACGCCGTATCGGTTGGTGATAAGTGCAAAATTGGTGTTTGTTACAATTGCTCGTAATTTTTGTTCTGCCTCGTAATTTTTACCTTGCCATAGATATAAATCTGCAAGATAGTATTGTGCAATCACTTTCGAAAGACGCGTAACATCTTTTGCATTGTCTGGCAACGAACTTTCAGCAAACAACAAATCTTCTTCAATTTGTTTTTGGATCAATTCGACCGGATCCCTTCTCCAATCGGTCCGAAAATTCGTCCCATTAATTTCTGTTACATTGAGCGGCACCGCACCAAAAGTCATTACAAGATGCCGGTAAGCCCAGGCGCGAATAAGTTTGGCGTGACCAATTATCTCGCTTTTGCGGCTATCGTTTATTGCAGGAGTACTTCCCTGCCAGTTTATGGCAGGATTGGCTGCACGCTCAATAATTGTATTTGCTGAAACAATGGTTTGGTAAAGCACCAAAAAGATTCCTGGATTGGAGTTATCACCATTCAAAACCGTCATGGTAGGAACGAGGTCAACTGTTGTGTATTGGTTGAGACCTCTCGACGTTGAAAGTTCGGAGATAGCCCAGGCAACATCGGTTCCGATTTTCCATATCTGCCCGACCTCGCCATTTAGAATTACTTCCGAACGTTCTTTTCGGGGGAATGCCAATAGAGCATTCTTGGCTAATAAAAAACCATCATAGCTGAGAAACAAATTATCCGCATACGTTGCGTCTTTTGGGGCTTCCTGAAGGAACTCTTTTTCGTTGCAACCTTGTATTAATTGAAGGAACAATACGAAAACAAATATTTTTGCTATATTTTTCATTATAATCTGATTTTGAAATTACAAATTGAACCGAATACCTACTAAAAATGACCGTGAAAAAGGAACAGCATAATCAGAAGAAAGCTCCGGATCCAGTCCGATGAAATGAGTCAAAGTAGCCAGGTTCTTAGCGTTCACATAGACTTCCAAATTATTCATCTTTAACTTTTTGAGAAGAATGGGGGAAAACTTGTACGCCAAGGTGACATTACTCAATCTAATAAAGCTGCCATCATTTGTATTTCCGAAATATCCAGCTCCGTAAGGGTTTGAATCTTCCCGGTTTGCGGGATACGTGTTGATCGGGTTATCAGCAGTCCACCAGGTTCTGAAGCGCATGTTGTACCTTCCATCAACCCAAGTACTGTTGTAGTCGGTGTATTTCGTTATTCCCTTCACTGCATTGATGAAAAAACTGAAGGTTATGGCTTTGTATTGAAAAGTGTTGGTAATACCTCCAATCATATCAGGATTTGTTTTCCCAAGTATTGTACGGTCATTGACATCAATTTTATTGTCCGGTACCCCATTTGGCCCGCTTATGTCCTTGATTTTGACATCACCGGGTTTTGCTGTCGGCATCCATGAACTGGCAATATTATCACCTGCTTGCCAGATACCATCGAATGCATATCCATAAATTACCCCGATTGGTTTGCCAATGAACCAATTGTTGGCAATGTTGTCTGTTGGGTTGCCATTGGCATCATAACTGCCCACGTTGCGGATTTGAGAGCGTTGAAATGACAAATTAAGATCGGTTGTCCAGGAGAAATCTTTGGTTCTCACATTTATGGAAGAAAGTTGAAGTTCAATCCCCTGACCTGTTGTTTTTCCGATATTCTTCGTAATACTGCCTACCCCGTTTATTTGAGGTATGGCACAATTGAGGAGTAAATTTTCGGTTGCAGTGCTATATGCATCAATCGTTCCAGATAATCTGCCTTTTAGAAAAGAGTGGTCCAAACCAATATTGAAAGATCTTGTAGTTTCCCAACCTAAAACGGGATCACCCAATTTATTGGGATAAAAACCAATTAACGGTTTTTTGTTGTTATCCAAAAAATTCTGACCAGACATGGTGGGTAAAGTCGAATAGGCAGATATTGCCTGGTTTCCATTCACCCCATACGAAACGCGCAACTTTACCCTGTCTATCCACACAATAGATTTCAGAAATGACTCTTCATTGACATTCCATCCAAGTGCCACAGAAGGGAAAATACCAAATTTTGTATCGGTTCCAAAAGCTGAAAATCCATCGCGGCGGGCCGTCATCGTTAGCAGGTATTTGCTCGAAAAATTATAATTAAGGCGGGCCATCTGCGAAATAGTCGCAGTTTTTGTGTATGAATCTGTAGGTGCCCAGGCGGTTGCCACTTTCGATTGATAATAGGTCATGTAATCGGCGGGGAAGCCGGTTGCCGTAAGGTCGTGAAATTTCTCGGTGTATTGTTGCGCACTATAAAGTCCGGTAAAACCGACAGTGTGTTTGCCGAATGTTTTATTGTAAGTAACAATATTCTCTAACGTCCAATCTTCTTTTCCCTGATTGTTCACTTGCATTTGTCCCCCAAGCTGACTCCCAGTCAATGTATTTCGTCCCACGTACAATTCATACAACCGATAACGGTAATTGTAGCCACAGTTTACACGGTAAGTAAGGCCTTTCAGGAAAGGGAAATCAATCTGAAGAAAATTATTGCTTACGGCAGAACGGGCCACGTCCTCAGATGTATAGACTAAAGGCTCCAATGGGTTTTTAATAAAAGTATCTCCTGCCCAAGGGGTGAAATTTATTGTACCATCTGCATTATAAGGTACATTGAGTGGATTCGTGGTCATGGCAGAAGCGAAATTTGCAGGTTCACCATTGCGGCCAAAGTAGCCCAATTGGGTGCTGGTTCCTATTTTTAGCCAGGAAGTTATGGCACTTTCTATATTAATCCGAAATGTGTATCGATTGAAATCATCGTTTTGGGCTAAACCCTGCGTCTTATTTGCA
The DNA here is from genome assembly GCA_903902325.1 of uncultured Bacteroidia bacterium. Taxonomy (GTDB): domain Bacteria; phylum Bacteroidota; class Bacteroidia; order Bacteroidales; family Prolixibacteraceae; genus CAINVV01. The sequence goes on along the minus strand of CAIUUO010000299.1, from coordinate 139 downwards.
GAACCAGAGAAGAAATATTTTGTATTCTCAGAGCCACCGGAAACAGAAATATTATGCTGCTCTCGTTTCCCTGTCCGGGTTGCCAAGGCCAACCAATCCGTATCGGTTCCTTTGGCATATTCCTGCTGTTCAGCAATTG
>CAIUUO010000298.1 GCA_903902325.1 uncultured Bacteroidia bacterium | reverse complement strand
GACCAAACAAAACACTATTTCCGTGTACTTTCTTCACCAATTCAATCTGCCTTATAGCTTCCTCATAGGTTAATTGATAAATTTCTTTTCCAGATGTATCTTTTATTTCAAGGCTTTGGTAATCGTACCTATCTAAAATATCCAACGCATAAGCATAATCCGAAATTATTTTCAGCAACCCTAAACTTTCATCATTGGTCAAAGCTTTGTAATTCAATACCTGTCCAAGTATTTTTACCGAGTCCTTAAGTTCTTTCAATTGCTCAGTCTTTTGCTCTAATCTTTTTTCATTTAGAGAGTATCCCTTTATCAAATACTCTTTTAATATTTTATTTGCCCAAATTCTAAATTGAGTAGCACGCCTTGATTTGATACGGTATCCGACTGATATTATTACATCAAGGTTATAATAGTCTACCTGATAAATTTTGTCATCAGCAGCAGTTGTTGCATTTTTTGCAACAACTGAATTTCTGTCCAATTCCTTCTCTTTGAAAACATTATTTATATGTCTTGAAATCACAGATTTATCTCGCTCAAATAAATCGACCATTTGGCTTAAGTTCAGCCAAACGGTTTCTTCGTCAAGCTGAACATTTATCTCAGTCTTACCGTTTTCAAGCTGGTATATTTCAATATTTGAGCTATTCATCTTATTCAATTTGTCTCAAAAATACAAAACGAAAATTGTAGAATGCTTAGTCATTTAAAAAATCTTCCCTTATTTGATGGTAAATCATTTATCAACCTTACAAAAGCGACCAAAAAAGGGGAACCCCTTTCTTTCTAAAGAATTCCTTCATCAGCCATGGATAAGAAGCTTTCAGTGGTTAGGATGAGATGGTCAATCACCGGAATCTCAAGCATCCTTCCAGCCTCAGAGAGTTGCCTGGTGATTTTCTTATCCGCATCACTTGGATCCAAATTCCCGGAAGGATGGTTATGTGCTACAATTATTGAGGTAGCACAGGCTTTTAAGGCGACCTGAAATACCACCCTGACATCCACAACCGTTCCGGTCATTCCGCCCTTTGAGATTTGATGACTTCCCAGGACCTGATTCTGACGGTTGAGCATCAGCATGTAGATGAATTCAATATGTTCGTAGGCCGGCCATATTGAGCGAAAAGCCTTTGCCGCATCCTTGGATCCGGTAACACGAAACCTGTCACATGCTTTAACTTTTGAAGAATAGGTGATTTGTACTTCTGCAATTATTTCTGGAACCATTCATTTTCACCGCTGCCTTGCGTATTTTTTTAGGCATCTGGCGCGCCGTTACAGTTAAATTAAAAGCAGAGCAGATTGAGCCGGTCGGATTAGGTCAATGGGCGAATGTCTGTTTGAGCAGGAATGATCAAACTGACCGAGTACGAAGTATCGGAGGATCCTGCACTTGGAAATGACTCCCTAGATCCGCAGACCCTTTACTGTTCCGATCGGCGATCAATAAATTTGCGAGGTAATTTGAGTGTAACTGCTACTTTCTAAAACTGCAATGAGTAACATCGACCAAAAAAAAGCCCCAATAAGGAGCTTTTGTAGGTTAATTGGAAGCGGATTCTTCTTTGTCTTCAGTGAGTTTCCAGGAGCAGTATTCCGGATTTTCTTCTTCCCAAACCTGAAGGCTTTTGGATTCGTCAGTTTTATCGCGTTTGAAGTTGAAACGGAAGTTTTGTTCATTTTTTGCTGCGGCTGATCTGGTTAAAATTTTCATGACAAGTAATTTAAAGGTTAAAAATTATATGCAAGAAACCAGTGGAGATTGGGAGGGGCAGTCAAAGAGGAACTGGAATAACGCAACACAGCGAGTATATGCCGGGAAAATCCTTGAATGAGGGGAGTGGTACCTGAAGAGATACACTTTCTTAGCGTAGAATTTTACCTGATACCGGTCTTGAAAATCCAGAGCAGCTGCAGAGATGTCTCAAAACGGCCATCAATTTCAATACCACTGAACGATGGGTTTTTCAATCAGGTTAGGACAAAATCCGGTTAAGAATAATGCCCTGAAACTCACAGGCAGGAATCAAGATTCCATCAGGAGAGAATAAGTGATAAGGGGCTTTGGAGGGAGATAAGTTAGTGTTTCAACCATGAAGCTTTTTCCAAAGCGGCTCAAAGATCTGCATACTTTAAGCGTGGTAAACTAACCGGTTGTTCAGGGAAAAGAATGATTCCCAAACAAGTTCACAGAGAGTTTGCCAGGCAAGCATAAGAGCGAACAAAAAAAGGGGCAAACCGCCCCTCTGATTTAACAAGAAAGAGCCTCCGCGGGAGACTCTTCTTTTTCTTTTTCAATCTGATTTTCCGGACAATCTCCCGAAGGAGATAGCTGATGCTCCAGGATATAATCAACGGCTTTCTGTGCCTGGGCAGCTGCCAATACCAGAACTTTCGGATCATCTTTAAAAGCGCGGATCCAGCTTTTGATGTAAGCCACATTGTTGTCGATGGTATTGAGCTCTATTCCTGACAAGCCGCAAAGGTATGCTGCTCCCATCTCGGCAACAAGTTCCTCTTGCGAATAATCAGGTGATGAAAAAGCATGATTTTTGATCTTTTCATGGCGCGCTGTTCGGCTGCTGTGACCAGTGCTATGAGTTAGTTCGTGATACAAAACGCTGTAACACTGCTCGTCATGAAAGAATGTTCGTTTATCGGGCATACGTACCGTATCCAGGTGAGGAATATAGCAGGCATGATCTTCTCCCCATAAGACTTTGGGACTGTCGATCCAGTTGTCAGCAAGAGCCTGTGCCGCCTCAATCGGATTGAAGTCATGAACATGGGCCTCAGTTGCCGGGATCTTTGAGGTATCGATACCTTCGGTCTGCTCCAGGTTGAAAACATTGTAGTACCTCAAAAATGGTGTTTTTTCAATCACTCCGGGTGATTTCTCGTTTTCAAGGATCTTCCAGAAAACCATCATCGTTGACTTCTCCCCTTTGATCACATTTCCGCCCAGGGAGAGTGCCTGTTCAAATGTCAGGTAAAATGGGGAAGTGAATTTACTGGCAAGCAGCATCCAGAAGTTAATGCCGTTGTAGGGACGATTGCTGACCAGGTTCCTTGGCATCCCGCCGGAGTTACGCCAGGGCTTCTGCCATGGAATCACTCCAGCTTCAAGGCGGTCAATGATTTTTTGGGTAACCACTTCGTAGATATCAAATTTATTCATATTGTTTTGCCGCTGCCTTTCTATGTTGTAAAACAAGAAAATGATGAATTATTTTTTAATAATTTTACATCATAAGTCTGAAGAGGAAG
>CAIUUO010000297.1 GCA_903902325.1 uncultured Bacteroidia bacterium | reverse complement strand
TAACTGGCTTTCAAAGTACCCGGGAGCCATCACATCGGGCAGCGGCGGCGGTTATGTCATTGTTGCCTCTGCATCTGAGATTCCTGGTGCGATGAAAATAAAGGTAAAATATTAAGAAGCAGTTTTAAATTCTTACACAGAGATCTTATAGCTCCAAAATGAGATTTGAAATAGCTTTGAAATTGTCGCTTGCAGTATAATTACCAGAGGAATAAACGAGTTACACTGAGAGAAAATCGCTTGCGATTTTCCAACTCTGTGTAGCTCCGGGGTTTCTCCTATGGATACAAACAAGGGCATAAATTTTTATAGGCCGTATATTATCGAAAAATGAAAAGATATTCTCTGTGTAATAAATTTAAACAGTATCTATCAAAATGAGCAAAAACTATTGCCTGATTATGGCTGGAGGGGCCGGAACACGATTCTGGCCCCGCAGCAGGGTAAGCAAGCCGAAACAATACCTGAACCTGTTCGGGAATCAGTCGCTGATACAGGAAACCATCAGCCGCTTTGCCAGGATGGTTCCATCTGAAGGTATCTTCGTTGTTTCGGCAAAAGGACAGCAGGGCATTCTGGAACAACAGACATCAAATATCCCGAAACGGAATCTGATATTTGAACCTGTGGGGAAGAATACCCTGCCTGCGATCGGGCTGGCTGCCATGGTTCTGGCTCTGGAAGATCCGGAGGGAATCCTGATCGTTTCGCCCTCTGATCATCTTATTTCAAATGATGAACTCTTCAGGCAAACCATCGAATCTGCTGCCATGGTGGCCGACAAGACAGATGGCATTGTCACCATCGGAATTACCCCGAAATTTCCTGCTACCGGTTATGGATACGTACAGATTGCGGATGAAATCGATGCAGGACAGTCTATAAGGTCCTTTTCAGTCAGAAAATTTGTAGAAAAACCCAATCTGAAGGTTGCCGGGGAATATCTTGAGCAGGGCGGGTATTTCTGGAACAGCGGAATCTTCGTATTCAAGATTTCTGTTTTTCTGGAGTCAATAGAAAAATTTGCTCCTGCCTTGTTTGCCGACCTGAAACGTATCCAGGCCTCCGTAGGCACAGATTCTTACGAGGCCACCGTGGAGAAAATCTACCGGGAGGTGGCGTCGATCTCCATCGACTATGGAATCCTCGAAAAGGCAGAAAATGTCTTTCTGGTTCAGGGAGACTTTGTCTGGAACGACCTCGGCAGTTGGGAGGAAGTGTACAAATATGATCAAAAAGATGAAAACCAGAATGCAAAGTCGGGAGAGGTCATCTTTCAGGATACCAGGAATTCCTGTGTCTATGCGCCTGACAGCCTCGTAGCTGTAGTTGGAATGGATGACGTAATCGTTGTACAGGAGGGAAATACGATTCTGGTATGCAAGCGGGACAAGGCAGAGGAAATCAAACAGGTGGTTGGCGAAATTACCAGACTAAAACTTGACCAGTACCTTTAAAATATAATTTGCTCGTAATGTTGAACAAGGTTCTGTTGTATTGCTTGATTTTGCTGTTCATTTCCAATGCGGCAAATGGACAGGACAATCTTCGTTCGTCTCATCCTGCCATGATGTATGGCGACACTTCCCGGACCGGCATACCATTTTCCAAGGATCCGTATGTCATCAGGTTTAATGGCCGGTTTTTGATGTATTATTCTGTTCCTGGGTTTACGGACAAAACAGGAAATGTACATGGTTGGGGAATTGGAATCGCAGAAAGCAAGGATCTTATCCACTGGAGAAGATTGGGGGAAGTCAACACTGATCCTGAGGCGGCCTACGAATCCAAAGGAATGTGCGCTCCCTGCGCCCTCGTGATCGGGAACAAGGTCAATCTCTTTTACCAGACCTACGGGAATGGCAAGAAAGATGCCATTTGCCATGCATGGTCGACCGATGGCATTCATTTTGCCCGGAACAAAACCAATCCTGTTTTTCATCCGGATGGAACCTGGAATTGCGGCCGTGCCATTGATGCGGAGGTCATTCAGTTCAAGGGACAATATTTTCTGTATTACGCCACCCGTGATTCTGCCTTTAAAATCCAGATGCAGGGTGTCGCGGTAGCGCCCGGGAATACTGGTTTTGAGAGGAGCGACTGGAAAAATCTATCGACGGATGGCCCAATGCTGAAACCTGAACTTCCATGGGAACGGGATTGCATCGAAGCAGCGTCGGTGATCAATAAAAACGGTGAACTTTTCATGTTTTATGCCGGCGCTTACAACAACGCTCCCCAACAGATCGGAGTCGCCAAAAGCAGTGACGGAATTCACTGGAAGCGTTTATCTGCCGACCCATTTCTGCCTAACGGGAAACCAGGTGACTGGAATTCCAGCGAATCGGGGCATCCGCATATTTTTGCAAATCCGGTGGGGGATGATTACCTGTTTTTTCAGGGAAACAATTCGAAAGGTAAGAATTGGTTTATTTCAAATATTCGCATCGGATGGAAAAATGGAATCCCGGAAATTGACAATTGACAGTTGACAATGATTGAATATTATTGAAAATTGGATTGCCATTCTAGAAATTAAAAACTAACAGCTAACAGCCAATAGCTAATAGCTTTAAAACTTTCTTATGAAATACCCATGAAGCAATATTCACATCAACCGAAAATGAACAAGTGGGTATTCCATGTGGCAATTAAAAAACAAATTTTTACACATGAATAGAAGGGAAATATTAAAATCGACTGCGGCGATTGCCATGGCATCAAGTATTCCCAATTGGGCCGGCGCATCTGTTGGATCTGAATTCTTACTTCCAGGTCTGAAAGGAGAAAAACTGTCAGCCATTCCCCGTTTTGGCGATGGACGCGACTGGTTTTTTGAAAGGCGTTACGGCATGTTCGTGCACTGGGGCCTCTATTCCATACCCAGATGGCATGAACAGCACCAGTGGAGGGCCAGGGTGCCCAGAGCCGAATATGTGAAACTCGCCGGACAATGGAATCCGAAGAAATTCAATCCGGAGGAGTGGCTAGACCTGATGGAGGAATCCGGCATGAAATACATCACCATTACCACCAAGCACCACGACGGATTTTGCTTATGGGATACCAAACAAACAGGTTTCAACACCATGAACACCCCCTACAAAAAGGATGTGATCGGGATGCTGGCTGATGCCTGCCACAAACGGAAGATGCCTCTTTGCCTCTATTATTCGATCGCCGACTGGAACCAGCCCAACTACCCCAACCAGGGACGGCACCATGAACTACCGCCCCAACCTCAGGATGCTCCCGACTGGGACAAATACATGCTTTTCCTGAAGGAACAGGTCAGGGAGCTTTGTTCCAATTATGGTGAGATCCATGGATTTTGGTGGGACATGAATGTTCCAAAATTTTCGGATCCAACGGTGAATGCCATGATCAGAAAATTGCAGCCCAGGGCAGTGATCAACAACCGCGGATTTGATGACGGTGACTTCGGTACACCAGAGCGGGATTTCGACAATGCAGCTGCTGAGGCAAAAGGATTCGACAAACCAGTTGAGGCTTGCCAGTCGGTTGGAATGGAGAGCTGGGGATACAAGAAGGATGAGGATTACTACACAAACCGTCACCTGACAGCAAGCATAGACAGTTATCTGGCCCGGGATGCCAATTACCTGCTGAATGTCGGCCCTACCGGGGAAGGTCTCATTCCGGCAGAATCTGCCTCGATCCTGAAGAAAATCGGGAATTGGAAATCATCAGTGAATGAATCATTCCATCTGGTGAAGTCAGACCATGAAATCATGAATATCCCCGGGATTTTGGTCACAAGCCGCGACCAGACCCTCTACGTTCATCTGAATAGAGCTCCTTCCGGGAACGGGGTCAAACTGAAACCTGTCAATATATTGCCGGTTAAGGCAACCCTGTTGAACGATGGAAAACCCATCGATTGCGTGGTCAATTTGTGTCCCAGTGACCATGCTTCACAGCAGCCATACCTCCGGTTGCGCAACCTGCCTTCTGCTGAAATGGCAGATACGGTCATGGTGGCAAAACTCGAATTTGATAAGCCACTGGATCAGATTATCCAGGCAAAAAGAACAGAAACCAATGTAGAATTAACCAAATAAAAGAAAGATGAAAAGAAAAATTGAATCACTGAAAAGTTTCGTCCTGCTGACTATTTTATTCAGCATGATTTCCACCTTCCCCGCGCTGGCACAAAAGTTCCAGCCTACACTCGAATCCTTCAAACAGTACACCTATCCTGAATGGTTCCGCGATGCCAAATTCGGTATCTGGGCGCACTGGGGTCCGCAAGCGGTGCCGCGCCAGGGCGACTGGTATGCCCGGAAAATGTATGAATCTGATATTAAGGATCGCAAAACGAACCTGCCTACTGGGAAACCGAGCAAGGAATATCTCTACCACCTGGAGCATTATGGCCATCCATCGGTTTTTGGCTACAAGGACATCATTGCCCTATGGAAGGCAGAACGTTGGAATCCCGAACAACTGATGGCGCTCTACAAGAAAGTTGGTGCCAAGTACTTTGTCAGTATGGGGACGCATCATGATAATTTCTTCCTCTGGAATTCAAAGATACACAGGTGGAATGCGGTTAACATGGGGCCTAAGAAAGATGTGGTTGGTTTGTGGCAACAGGCGGCAAAAAAAGAGGGACTTCGGTTCGGTGTATCCGAGCATCTTGGCGCAAGCTATACCTGGTTCCAGCCAAGTCACGGTTCCGATCCAACGGGTCCGAAGGCCGGTGTTCCTTACGATGGCGCCAATCCCAACTTGCAGGATCTTTATCATCCTAAAACAGCGGCTGATGATTTTGACTGGTTAACCAAAAATCCCGAAAATCAGAAGGACTGGCTGGCCAACATCACCGAACTGATCGACCTGTATCATCCTGACCTCCTCTATTCCGACAGCGAACTGCCCTTCGGAGAAGTTGGCAGAACCATGCTGGCCCATTTCTACAACCAGGATATGGCCAAAAATGGAGGGAAGCTGGAAGCCGTTTACAACTGCAAGATGCGCGCTTCCGAAGGCCGCTGGGTACAGGACCTGGAGCGGGGAGCCATGGATTCCATTAGTCCTTATCCCTGGCAGACAGACACGTCCATCGGTGACTGGTACTACAGGACCGGCCAAAAGTACATGACAGGAACCCAGGTGATCCAGATGCTTGTGGACATTGTCAGCAAAAACGGAAACCTGTTGCTCAACGTTGTGCAAACACCCGAAGGTGACCTGGAACCGGATGTCATGAACATCCTGAATGAAATCGCTGCCTGGACACCTGCCAACGGAGAAGCCATTTACGGCACCCGTCCCTGGAAGATCTACGGAGAAGGACCAACAACACTTAAAAGCCAGGAAAAAGGCAGATTCGGTGGAGTGAAGGATGTAAGGCCTTATGAGTCAACAGACATCCGGTTCACGACCAAAGGCGAAACCCTTTATGCATTTTGCATGGGAACTCCTGCCGGGGATGTTAAGATTGTTTCATTGGGCACCAACTCAAAGATCTCTGCTCAGAAAGTGAAGTCCGTCCAGATGCTTGGCAGCAAGGAGAAACTTTCGTGGAAGCAGGAAGCCGGAGCACTCGTCATCAGCAAGCCTTCAAAATTGCCTGAATGGCCGGTAGTTACGTTTAAAGTAGAATTTAGGAAGTAGCCTGTTTTAAATATAGTTGGACGACATAACCATATTGTAAGTTGTCCGGATATTGAAAATATTTAACCACAAAGGACACAAAGGTAAAGCACAAAGGACACAAAGAGAACAAAACCTATCTTTGTGTCCTTTGAGCATCCTTTGGGTCCTTTGTGGTTAAAATTGACTCTTCAATCATTCAATATGCTCAGGGTGAGAATGTTGTGGTGTACAGTCGAAAATCGAAAATCGACCCTTCGACTTCGCTCAGGGACCTGTGATTTTTATGTTGATTGTTGGGTTATTGCTTTTATCTTTGCACCAAATTCAAAATTATGCTGGATATTTTAATGCAGCACCGTACCATCAGGAAGTACAAGGAGGATGATATTTCCGAAGATCAGCTGAACAGGATACTGGAGGCTGGCGTCAGGGCGTCAACCACGGGTAATATGCAGGTTTACAGCATTGTAGTAAGCCGTGATCCCGGAATGAAGAAGCAACTTGCAGGTTGTCATTTCAACCAGCCCATGGTAGAAAAAGCGCCTGTTGTTCTCACTTTCTGTGCCGATTTCAATCGTTTCAATCAATGGTGCAGACAGAGCAAAGCGGATCCCGGTTACGATAATTTCCTTTCTTTTTTCACGGCTGCCATCGATGCCTTGCTGGTGGCACAAAATGTTTGCGTGGCTGCCGAAAGTGAGGGTCTGGGTATCTGCTACCTTGGTACAACCACCTATCTGGCTGGCAAAATCATTGACCTGCTTCATCTTCCGAAAGGAGTCGTTCCTGTTACTACCGTGACAATCGGATGGCCTGGTGAGCAACCGGAGCTTGTTGACAGATTGCCTTTGGAGGCGGTGGTGCATGCAGAAACCTACCTCGATTATAATCCTGAAGATATCACCCGGTTGTATGCGGCCAAGGAAGCTTTGCCAGAATACAAAAAATTTGTGGCAGAAAACGGTAAGGAGACACTTGCCCAGGTTTTTACGGATGTCCGCTACAAAAGGTCAGACAACGAGCTCTTCTCCGGTATGCTGCTGGAAGTGCTGAAGAAACAGGGTTTCATGGAATAACTATCAAAAATGACAGCAAAAATTCAATATAAAATTGCTCCCGGATTTGAGTCTCTTGAAAATTGGGTGGAAAATCTCCCCGACTATTTTCCCTCCAACGGGCGCACCATTTTCAAGGACCGGAATGAAGTCAAGATATTCGAAGTTAACGGATTCGAACTGAATGTCAAGGCATTCCGGTTGCCGAACATTGTTAACCGATATGCCTATGTGTACCTGAGGGGATCCAAGGCAGCCCGCTCATTCCTGAATGCCTTGCATTTAATCTATGCTGGTGCATCCACGCCACAGCCTGTCGCTTATCTGGAATGCCTTTCCCAGGGGAAATTGAAGGATAGTTATTATGTTTCTATCAATTACCCGCACGATTTTACTTTGAGGGAGGTGATTATGAATAAGGTTCCCGACAAACTGAATATACTGAAGCAATGGGTCTATTTTAACTGGTTTTATCTCCATCAGCAAGGTATTTACCATCTTGACAATTCGCCTGGAAATACCCTGATCAGGAAGGAGGGAACGAAATACCAGTTCGCGGTGGTTGATCTTAACCGAATGAAATTCATACATGTTGATTTTGAAAAGGGAATTCAAAATTTTCGTCAACTGGATGCCGATGAGGAGTCGATTCTGGCGATTGCCAAAGAATATGCATCACTTTGTAAATTTCCTGAAAATAAGGCGATTGAACTACTGACCAAATATGACGAACACAACAAGGCCTATTTCAGAAGGAAAGAGAACCTGAAGGCATTTAAGCAAAGGATAAAGGCTAAAGGATAAAGGAAAAAGTAAAGATCGCTCCGATCAATATTTCAACATAAAATTCCCGTCGGCTTCAATCAGTGCCCGTCATTAGCCCTCCGTCTCTCCATCTCTCCGTCCTTCCGTCGTCCCGTCGTCCCTTCTCCGTTTCCCCGTTTCTTCTTCCCATATCCCGCTATTCCCCTGCCTTGGCCTTGGGCGTCAGAACATCCAGTTTAACCAGCCTGTCATATAAATCCGATGCCTTGATCAACTCCATACACCGGATGGTCGGAAAGATGCATTTTTTCCCGCCAAAGACGGAACAGGGACGGCAGGAAAGGATACCTTCGGGAGGTTGGATGTGGTATTCGTCGGGTTGGCCGATGGCAGAAAATCCGAATGCGGGATGTGTGCCTCCCCAAACGGAAATGGTCCGGATGCCGGATAGTGAGGCAAGGTGCATGTTGGAAGAGTCCATGGCAATCATCAGATCCAGCATGCGGATCATGGCAATTTCCTCCGAAAGCGTGAATTTTCCGGCAACCAGGTGAATGTTTTCACAATGTTGTTCAAGCTGTTTCAGCAGTTTGATCTCTTTTTCACCCCCACCAAAAAGGAAAAATACTGCTTTGTGGTTTTGGTTAATCAGGGTGATCAACTCCTTGAAATTTTCGAGGCCCCAAATTTTTGGAGCTGTATTGGCAAAAGGAGAGAGTCCGATCTTTAGGTAACCCTTTTCCGGTATTTTTCCGAGCAGATAACTCCGGGCATTCTGAAAAGCCTCTGTGGAATAATCGATATAAGGCGCTTTCCCGATTTTTGCATCGATCCCAGCCTTGATAAAAGTATCTGCATACCGGGTGGTGGAATGCTTTAAAACCTTGATTTTTTTTGTCCTGATCATCCGGTTCTTCTCACCTCTGCCCTTGTTAATGGAAAAAACGGGAGTCCCCGACAACCTGAAAAAGAAGGAGACAATTTTCGTACGGAGTACAGAATGCAGATCTATCACCTCCTCAAAAGGTCCCATATTTTTCAGTTTGAGAAAAAGACGGTATAGGCCTTTCAAGCCTTTGTGCTTACCGTCGAGGTCAGGAAAATAAAGTTTTAATCGGGGAATGCCAAAAAAGAAGGGTGCGAAAAATGGCCGGGTCACCAGTGTGATATGAAGATCGCTGTCCGTTTCAAGAACATTGCGAATCACAGGGACTGTCAGGGCTACATCGCCCATGGCGGAAAGACGGAAAACGAGTATTTTCTTCATTGAATAGTGCCTAGAGTGCCTAAAGTGCCTAGAGTATTTAAAGTGCCTGAAGTATGGAGTTCCGTGAATCTAACAACTTTAGGCACTTTAAATACTCTAAGTACTTTAGGCACTTATTTTATTTGTACTCTTCGTAGCTCTTCTCTTCGAAAAGCTTAGAACCTGTAATTTCGTTGATTTTGCGTTTCACCTCGGAGCGTTCATCGTTGATAAAGTAAACTGAACGGGCAGTCTGAACAAAATCGTCTCCAAAATTACCCATGCGTTCAAGGTCGCGGATATGGTCTTCAATCATCCAGAGTCGATTGTTTATATCGTGCAGTTGGCGATACAAAGGGTGTGTTTTTTCCATGATCTGGCTCATTGCCTGGTTCACTACTTCATATTCATTCCTGAGGTTGACCAACTTTGATGCCTCTTTGATTTTTTCCAGTTTGATCTCGATGATCGTCAGTTTATCGGCAATCTCCCCGTTGGATACTTCTAGCTTCATATTCTGAATTTTGGTCAAAAATAGCAATTTAATCCATCTGTTATCAGGAGGGGATTTCAGGTGCGGAACACATCGCGGGCCGAACCCTGGGCGGTTGGCATGATCAGAAGATCATCGATGTTGACATGCGCAGGCCTTGTTATCATGAAAAGGATGGTTTCGGCGATATCCTTTGGAGATAGGGGAGTCATGCCCTTGTAAACCCCTTTTGCCCGTTCGTCATCTCCCTTGAACCTGACATTGGAAAATTCGGTGTCTACCATGCCGGGCGCTATAGTTCCAACTTTGATCCCGTATGGCAACAATTCTATACGCATGGCATGGGAGATAGCCTGAACTGCGTGTTTTGTGCCACAATAGACTCCGCCCATCGGATAGGACTCTTTGCCGGCAATAGACGAGATGTTGATGATATGTCCCGTTTTCCGCTCTTTCATCCATGGAGTAACTTTCCGCGACACGTAAAGCAGACCCTTGACATTGGTGTCAATCATTCTTTCCCAGTCGTCGATCTCTCCGTTATCAACAGTGTCCAAGCCTACAGCCAGTCCTGCATTATTGATAAGCACATCAACGGCTTTCCAATTTTCAGCAAGGGAGTCAAGTGCAGTCTGCACCTGCTCGAGTTTCCTTACATCAAAACAAAGAAGGAGGCATTTGGCTTTGTATTTTGTGGCTAATTCATGTTCCAGTTCGACGAGTCGCTTGTTTCTTCTGCCGGTCAGAATCAGATCGAATCCGTTGGCAGCCAGCAGATGGGAGGTTGCAGCTCCAATTCCTGAAGTTGCACCGGTTATAAGCGCTATTTTTGACATATACGTATATCTGTTTAACGAAGCTAAATTAGAAAAAATGGAGTTTAATTTTGGGTAATCCAAAGAAAAATTCACTATTTATTCATAGAAATCTCTCTTTCAGTATTTCGCCGAATCAATTATCTTTGTCAATTAAACACAATGGCCATGAGTGAAAACAGCCCGAACCCTTTTACAATTGATCAGATAGCTGAACCAGACGATGTGCAGAGCGTCATCTATTCGATGCTTGCCATTCCTCATCTTTCTCCTGTCAATATTTTCAATGAGTTTGCGGCTCCCGACCTGGATCCATCGCAGATGAACGTCGACAACACGGATGATTCAGGGATTTTTCAGATGGATGAGGATGAACAATTCTACTCGCTGACGATCTATGCCGACCACCGCCGACTGGCCGTTGATCCGTATGTTGCCGCACAGATTCTGGTGGCAAAAGCCGTCAGAAGGCTGGTTTGTTACGGCGCAGTACCCGTCTCGATCAGTAGTTTCATGAACCATGTCGAATTTGCCAATCCGATTGCCCAGGAGATGGTAATGGCCGCCAGGCTTGGCCTGGATGCGGCAGCTAAAAGCTTCAACCTGAAATTTTCCCAACGTAAACTGCATTATGACTATTCTGGCGACCAGGGGTTTGTTCCACCGACACTCATCATCAGTCTTTTCGGAAAACTGAAAACCAGAGAACGCCTTTTGCTGCCTAAGTTCAGGCAGAAAGGAGACAATCTGTTGATGGTCGGAAGGTCATTCAACGACATAAATGCTTCGGAGTACCTCGATTTTTACCACGAAATTAAGGAGTGGCCACTCATGAAATTCAGCCTTTCAACAGAAAGTCGTTTGACAGAAGTGATGAAGGAGGTGATTCAAAACGATCTTGTAATTTCAGCCAGTCCGGTTGGAATCGGTGGTCTTTTTTTTACACTTTTGAGGAACGCCCTGCCCAATGATCTCGGATTTGATGTGACTACGGATGCGGAAATCAGGAACGATGCTTTCCTTTTTGGGGAATCCATGGGGAGATATGTTGTCACTGTATCGAAAGAAAAAGAAGATGAATTTGTAGATTATCTGTTTGATAGGAAAATCCCGGTGATGACGCTTGGCCATGTGACCAAGGGCGAAATCAGGATTGATGACCAGTCGATGGGTTTTGTCGACAAGGGATTGGTGAGCGAAACATTAGATGATCTTGAATGAGTGAAGTCAAGCCCTACCGGGATTCATCCGCAGGCAAGAAGGAACAGGTTGCCCTGATGTTCGACAGCATTGCTCCTAAATATGATTTTTTGAATCATATACTTTCTTTCAATATTGACAAGTTGTGGAGAAAGAAGGCCATAAGGCTCATTTCGGGCCATAAGCCGGATTCTATTCTGGATGTGGCAACTGGTACCGGAGATTTTGCCATCGCTGCCCTGAAATCGGGTGCCAAAAAGGTGACGGGTATTGATATTTCGAAGGAAATGGTGGCTGTAGGACAGGAAAAGGTCAGGAAACTTGGACTCACAGACAGGATCGAACTGATGACAGGCGATTCGGAAGACATACGGTTTCCGGATTTTACATTTGATGCGGCCACGCTTGCTTTTGGTGTCAGAAACTTTGAAAACCTTCCCAAAGGACTCAATGAGGTATTCAGGGTACTGAAATCGGGAGGAATTGTATGCATCCTGGAATTTTCAAAACCACGCCAATCGGTTATCCGTTTCATGTATCAAATTTATTCGCGGCACCTGATGCCATGGTTTGGCAGGATAATATCCGGCGATAAGTCTGCATATACCTACCTCCCCGAATCCGTAGAGGAATTTCCGGACGGAGAAAAATTCATTACTTTTATGAAAGATTCCGGATTTGAAAATGTACGTGAATTTAGGCTTACATTTGGCATTGCAACGATATATACGGGCATAAAGGCAAAAGGCTAAAGGCAAAAGAACCCTTCGACCCCTTCGACAAGCTCAGGGACCGAAGAATCAGGGCAAGAAAAGTGAAGAACGCTATGATCTTCATGAGTGTATTACTAAAAGCTAATAGCCAATAGCTAAAAGCTTTCAAGAGTTAAAAGTAATAGTTAAAACAGAGAATGGGAAATAAGGGAAAAATCTTTTGGGCAGCATTCCTGCTACTTCTGGGAGGAGTAGCAAGGCCGGCGTCTGCCCAGATAATTAAGGACGAAAACCTTTCCCGATTTGATGACCGTCCACTTCATTTTGGATTTTATCTTGGCATAAATTCCATGGATTATAGATTTTCCCATTACGACAATGTGTACCAGAATCCTGTTTTTGTACAGAATCCCACGTTGAGCCAGGATATTGAAAAATATTACAATGGTGTCCATTCCTACCGTGTTGAGTGTTATCCCCCAAAACTCGGGTTTACAGTAGGAGGTGTCATTAACCTGCGAGTCGAAAAAAATATTGATCTGCGATTCACTCCTGGCATGTCGCTTGGCAACAGGCTTATAAAATTCACCGACAATATCGACCAGCAAATAAAGGATCCTGCTGTTGGTGGAAGACTTTACGGTACGACAACCACCTATGAGAAATACCTGACCACACCATCGGCCTACATTGATGTTCCGCTGGGACTGCGTTACAAGGGCAACAGGTTTGGAAACCTCAGACCCTACATATATGGTGGTGGTGCCTTCAGGAGAGATCTGGAGAATAAACGCATCTCGGAATCTGCTTTTCATCTCTCAAAAAATGGGTACTATGCAGAAGCTGCCCTCGGAATTGATTCTTATTTTCCATACTTCAGGTTTACGGGCGAATTCAAATTCTCCTATGGGTTGAACAATATCATCAATCATGATGTTGACCTGACAAACGCACCTGTTTACGGATACATTCTGAAGGATTTGCATTCCAATGTTTTCACACTGATTTTCTTTTTCGAATAGCCGGCGCATTCCCCTGGATCTATTTTGAAGTGAAACAAATTTCAATGAACCGGGTAAAACATCCTTATGCAAGTTAAGCCTGAGATTCCTGGCAGGTTGGCAGAACCTGCAATATTTCTACAATTTACACAGACTTATTCCGGATGAAGCGAGAATTAAACATAGCTGTCTCACCAGTTGAGGCGGGTGAACCCGATAAACTCAAGAGTGTCGTATCACAAGCATTAAAAGTTGACAGGGAGCGTATTTACGAAATGATCATTGTCCGTCATTCCATTGATGCAAGAAACTCCCGGATCCGAATCAACCTTTCCCTGGAAATTTATATTGACGAGCGACCTGATCCGCAGAAAAGACCGAATTTCGAATATCCTTTCGTCGGGAATAAAAAACCTGTTGTAATTGTTGGCGCCGGTCCAGCCGGCTTATTTGCCGCCTTGCACCTGATCGAACTGGGCTTCAAACCAATCCTGCTTGAGCGCGGGAAACAGGTGAGTGAACGCAAAAAGGATATAGCAGCCATTCATGGCGAACACCTGATCAATCCGGATTCCAACTATGGATATGGCGAAGGTGGTGCCGGAACCTTTTCTGACGGAAAGCTTTACACTCGTTCCAAAAAGCGCGGCGATGTCAGGAAAATCCTCGAAGTCCTGAATTTCCACGGTGCCCAGGATGAGATTCTTATTGAGGCCCATCCACACATAGGAACAAATGTTCTTCCAAAAGTGATAGGATCCATTCGTGAAACGATCGAGCGATCAGGCGGTGAATATCATTTCAATTCCAGGGTGACCGACCTGATTCTGGATTGGGACCGGATCAAGGGAGTGGTGCTTCAGAACGGCGATCGGGTAGAGGGTATTGCAGTTGTTCTCGCAACAGGACATTCCGCACGGGATATCTATTATTTGCTGCAAAGAAAGGAGATTGAACTTGAAGCAAAGACTTTTGCCCTGGGAGTTCGCGCAGAGCATCCGCAGGAACTCATCGACAAGATCCAGTACCACGGCACCGCACGCGGGAAATACCTGCCTCCGGCAGCCTACACGATGGTTGAGCAGGTTGGCGACCGTGGCGTTTATTCTTTTTGCATGTGTCCTGGAGGCGTGATAGTACCTGCTGCCACAGCGCCCGGAGAATTGGTGGTCAATGGCATGTCACCCTCCCATCGGGGCGGAAAATTCGCCAACTCGGGGATTGTGACCGAGATAAGGGTGGAAGACATCCCCGCAGAGTTTAAACGTTTCGGAATCTTTGCAGGCCTGGAATTCCAGCAACAAGTCGAAAAAAATTGCTTCCTGGCTGCCGGAGAGAGCCAACTGGCACCGGCACAGCGGCTGGCCGATTTTGCTGCAAATCGCAGAAGTCCATCCTTGCCGGACACCTCCTATCGTCCGGGCATTGTACCTTCAGACATGGGAAGCTGGCTTCCCGGATTCGTAACTTCCCGGTTGCGCGAAGGACTGAACAAAATGGGCAGGAAAAGCCACGGCTATCTCACCAACGAAGCCATCCTTCTGGGTGCCGAAACACGTACCTCATCTCCCTTGCGTATCCCCAGATCGAACGAAACGCTTGAACAATTGCAGATTAAGGGACTTTTCCCTTGCGGTGAAGGCGCCGGCTATGCGGGTGGTATAGTTTCCTCAGCAGTGGATGGGGAAAGGGTGGCGGAGATGATTGGGCAGATGTTCAAATGAAACGGAGAACCGGAGAAGGGATGACGGAAGGACTGGGAGAGCGCGACTCCGGGGTTTTACCGCGTAGCGGTTAAATGTTAATAGCCCGGGGTTAAGCGACGAAGGAGCGGGACCCCGGGTAAGCATATACAGATTAAAACCGTCCGCGGTAGAAAATTGAAAAATGTGATTGGATTGTTTCGGACGGAAGGAACGAAAGTCTGAAAAAGGGAAGCGAAACGTGAAATGTAAAGGACCTTGTCGATCAGGATAAATTTTGTAAATTTGAAAGACTATGGAAGGTGAAATAAGTGATATTGATTCTATTGTCCTTTATTGGCGAACCTCCTCGGATCTAAATTATTCTACTATGCGGAACCTGATGAAGTCCAAAGAGTATTCTTGGGCTTTATTTATGGGGCATTTTGTTATAGAAAAACTGATAAAGTCGCTCTACGTTAAAAAGTTACAAAAACATCCTCTGTTGTCGCATGATTTACTGAGACTATTCGAAAAAATTGATATTTCGCTTCCTTCCGGTTATGACGAATGGTTGGATGAGATTACAACATTCAATTTGAATGCAAGGTATGATGATTATAAACAAAGTTTTTACAAGCTTTGTACGCTGGATTACACCAAGGAATGGATCAATAAAATTGAAATCTTAAGACAATGGTTGATCAGTCAATTATAGATACCGCTAAACGATATATCCACTGTATTCCTGAGAGTCTGGAGCTGAAAAGGGCCTTCTTGTTTGGCTCTTACGCCAAAGGAAGTGCGCACACAGATAGTGATATTGACATTGCTGTTGTGATAGGGCAGATGGATGATTTCTTTTCGGTTCAAATGCAGTTGATGCGCCTGAGAAGAACCATTGATTTAAGAATTGAACCACACCCAATTTGGGAAGAGGATTTTAACATTCAAAATCCTTTCGCCTACGAAATTCAGCAAACAGGAATTGAACTGTAATATAATTTGAGCTGTTTTTTGATCAACTCTTTTTGATCCCATCCCATTTATTGGTACATTCGTTTCCATAAACCTACCCATTCAACTATGGAAACTGTACCCGTTTCTTTTAACGAAGGAATTAAAAAAATCCTCCTTCTTGATTATACTGGTGCCATTTCCGATTTTACCCGAACAATTGAAGCAGAACCTGACAATGTTGCCGCATACAACAACAGAGGTTTCGCCAAAAACAAACTGAATGACACCACCGGCGAGATGGAAGATTACACCAAAGCCATTGATATTGATCCGCTAGATGAAACTGCTTTGTACAATAGAGGTGTAGCCAAAGTTAAACTTCGAGATTTTTAGGCTCATTACCTGACTTAAATATAGTGATAGAAAAGAATCCACGGAATGCAAGAGCATTCTACTATAGGTCAGTAGCTCGTGAAAATACTCAGGATCATTCTGGTGCAATAGCTGACATACTGTCTTTATTAGATTTGGAACCCATTTTCAATTTCCCTGCGAAGTGGAATTATCCGGATTGTGAAGAAATCCATGAATTTATTAGGATATTAACTGAATGCAACAAAGCTATAGACTATCACACTTTATTATTGGAGCCTTATCATAAAAGAGCTGAGCTCAAAGAAGCAGCCAAAGATTATGCGGGAGCCATCGCCGACTACACCAAAATAATTAAACTAAAACCGGGTAATTCAGAAACCTATTTCAAGAGGGGCAAAAATAAGGATTGGCATTTAAAGGATTATCCAGGCGCTATTGAAGACTACAATCAGGCCTTGAAAATAGATCCGGAATTTATTGAAGCTTATTACTGCAGAGGAATTGCAAAACATTCTATTGGTGACCTAAAAGGCGCCATTGACGATTACAATCAAATCATCGAAATGGCCAATCAATTGGATTCTGAAGACTTAGGAGAGTTAGAAACTTTTCTCGATTTAACCTATTTCAACAGAGCCATTTTACGAAAAGAATCTGGTGAATTCCAGTCTGCGGTTGATGATTATACTTTTGCCATACAGCTCAATCCTTATTTTTCCGATGCCTTTTCCGGCCGTGCATCGGTAAAATTCGAAATGAAAGATTTCTCCGGTGCAATTAAGGATAGCACGCATGCCATAAAAATGGACAAGGAATGTGCGGAAGTATATCATATCCGGCGTAAGGCAAAAATGGAACTCAAAAAATTCTAAGAAGCTGTGACGGATTTTGAAAAAGCAACTAAGATTGAACTGATCTAAATATATTTGAAATATTAGTTACCTATCGTGAAATCTAGGAAATTAATTAAAATTGGGGAAAAACTATTGAAACAATAAACATGATGATAAATGAAATAAGAAAGTTTATTACAAGATCATTTAATTCTGATGCTTCAATCCTGATCTTTTATAAAGAAATAGAAAAGGACACTTACCCCGATAAAAACCAAGACTATTTAGTAATCAAGAAAAAAGCTCTTGCAATTCCTAATGAAGAATCTCTATTTGCTGATGAAATAAATTTCGTTTTGGATATTAATGGAACTAGAAAAACCTGGGAAATTAGTTACAAATCAATTTGTGCTGATGAAACGAAGGGTATGTTAACAAGCAGCGATGAAGATATTAGCATGTTTCTTAATTTAATTCAGCCGAACCAATTTGATTTGAAAAATTATTATAAGATACTACAAAAACAAGATTTTGTATTACAATTCTACAATAGAATTTTTGAATATGATCATTATCGATGGCTTCAAAAAGATTTTTATGGTCTTGTAATTGAACAAAAAGATTTTTCATGGAAAGATTCCGATTATGGATCAGATAATACTCAAATCTACATATTTGCAAATTCAAAGTATTTCAGGTTTAGATTTTGCTCAGTTTTTTCATATCACATTAAACCAAGAGATTTCACTGTCGGTATTTTCGATGAAATGAAGGAACTTTCCGAGAAAGTGTATGAATATTTTTTTGAAAACAAAAAATATATTCTAACAAATTTCGACGAACATGAATTGGAGTTCAATAGCAGTGCCTATTTTGATAATAGAGGGCATATTTTGTCTGATAAAAAGTATGTGTTACCTCAAGAATTTGTTTCTGATTTATTTATTGTTTCTTCACAAATGAACAATCAGAAATTGTAGTTAAAATTTAATGTACAATAGAAATAATTCTAATGACCCTTCCTTATACTTTTGATGATGATTTAATAAAAATGTTGCGTGCTCCGAAGCCATTGTATCTTTATAAATATCATCCAATGAATCTGCATCTCATTGAGATGTTAACTAATGCGAAATTTTACATGTCTAAAAAGTCAGACTTGAACGACCCATTAGACTTAACATATCCAATAAGTTTGGAGAACTATTTGAATTTATATTTCGAAAAAAATTCTTCACTAGAAAGGGATCCTTCACTTATCGAGATTCTTTCATCTTGTTTTAACCGCGATGTGGAGCGCGGTTGCATTGATTGGACAAATGATTTTGAGGAATTGAAATTCAAATTGAGAGTTAGTTGCTTTACCGAAGATGGAAATAATCCATTAATGTGGGCACACTATGCTCACAACCATACGGGAGTATGTTTAAAATTTGATATGGCCGGTGATATAGATTTAGAAAAGATTCTTTATCCAATTAGCTACAAAGATGAATTAATCGAAGTGGAAAAAATTTCAGATTTCACGAAATGCTTATTGACAAAACTGAAGGCTTGGAGTATCGAAAAAGAATGGAGAATAATTTCAGAAAAAGAAAGAATCTCTTTCAAAAATGGAACTTTAGTTGAAATTGTTTTTGGATTAAATGTCTCCGATTCAACAGTAAGGTGGTTTAAACAATTTTTAGAAAATGTTTACTTTATGCATACTTCAATTTGTAAGCTAAAAATTAAAGAGAACCGGATAGTTAAGGTTGATGAATGGGGTGATGAATTGAATCGTGATTAATATTTGGTTATAGCTTACAGTTAAGGAAACTGAGTATATATAAAAAACTGACATAGGCAAAATCAGTATAAATGCGATGGTTTCACCAATAATTTCAATGGCGATCTGGTAGTGTTCCTCTTCGATCCGCTCTAACTCTACTGTTGAAGAGTTTTTAATTATTCCGCCTCTTCTATCAAGATTAACGAATCAAGAGGTTCCGAAAAAATATTTCCATCATTGCATATAATCCTCGCTAAGTAGCCACTACTCTCGGTCATATAATCTTCAAATCCAATTATTATACCGACTCGATTAATTTCAGATCCATCATTGTCACGAAAAAAGGAAGAAGCTTTTTTACCTATAAATTTCCGTTCATTCATTTGGGTGTTTATAAGATTTCAACAAATCTATATACAAAAAATTGCATTAACTACCCCCATTTTTTAGTGTATTATGGATTTGCTATATACAAAACAAACCCGCCAACCTCCTCTGCAATCGAGGCCTGGCGGGTTTATTCCTTTCAAAAAACTGCCAACGTTTTACACCGCATGTTGTGCGACTGCCGGCTTGGGCACGGTGCGCCGTGCCAGCTGATCGGCGTAATACTTGCGGTCGGTGTTCAGCAGTGTTGTTGTGGTGAGTTGGAGGAGCGCGGAACAAAGAAGCATTTCGGAAAGCACAACAATCCTCTTCATAATAAGATTTGAAATCTATTTCTAATTTCTGTATCTTTATAAGAAACACTGAAATAAAAATTTTAGAAGAGATAGTTGGTCATGAGTAAACCACAATCTATTCCCAAAGAAGGTTTTACCATTATCAAAGAATTCATCAATGGTGGTCGTATTGAAATACATGCTGAGGTTGATATAAATAAAAGCGACTACAAGGATCTGATATCTATTTCCAGAGAATTTTCTAAAAAGGGCAAAGTTGTTCAGATATTGCCGCGTTTACATTTCAAAGATTTGCGTTATAAAGAAATCTTCAGCAACTTAATCGGAACAAAGTATGAGAAAAAATGTCCGGACTTAAACATCGATGGATATTTCTATGAATACGAAAATTTTAACTCTCCTTTTAGAAAAAGTAAAATTGGTAGAATGATTGGCCAGGGAACAAAACAAGCATCTCGCATAATTATCAACAATAATAAAGGATGTTCGGATAGGTACATTAAAAGAAATATTTATGATAGGCTGAACATTGGTCAGATAATAGATGAGGTTTGGCTGTATGAAAGAGGTAAAGTTCGGTTATTGACAAAAAACAAAGGGTAGTAAAACTACCCTTTGCAGTGCGACGTGCCGTGGCACACGCTAAGAAGCTAAACTTCTATGCTGCAAATATACAACAGTATAAACCCAAAGTCAAGCAATTCCGAATATATTTTAAAGTTTGAGACTTTCAAACTACTTTTATATTCATTCTTCTCCTGAACTCCGCACATATAATCGCTGCTGATACCGCCACATTCAGCGATTCAAGCTCCCTGTTACCTGCGGGGTAGGCCGGAATGGTGATTTTTTTGGTCAGGAATGGTGCCAGTTCCGGAGAAATTCCCTGCCCTTCACTTCCCATGACGATCAGGGCCTTGGCTGTAAGCTCGGTTTGAAAGACACTTTCTCCATCCATGTAGGCTCCATATACCGGAACCTGTAGGTTCACGGCTTCCTTTAAAAAAGCGGCCAGATCGAGATAATGGATCTGAACGCGGGCCAGTGCTCCCATGGTGGATTGCACGCATTTGGGATTGTAGAGATCGGCGCAATCGGGAGAGCAAAATACCCGGGAGATGCCAAACCAATCGGCCATACGCACAATCGTACCCAGGTTGCCGGGATCCTGGATCTTGTCAAGGATGAGGTTCACTCCCCGGTATGACTTTTCCGTCACAGGATCGACAGCTGGAATCTTGAAAAGGGCTAAAACGGACGAAGGGTTTTTGAAAGCGGAAATGCGTTCCATCTCCTTGTCAGAGATTTGAACCACTTCAACCCTGGCAGGATTCACGTCTATGGCCGTTATTCCGTCCGCAGTCATAAATACTTCAACTGGTATCAGCGATGTCTTCAGCAGGTCGGAAACCAGCTTTGATCCTTCGGCAATAAACAATCCCTTCCTTTCACGCTCCTTATGGTCTTTTAGGGACCGGATCAAATCAATCTTCTGTTTGGATATCATCTGAATCTTGCAGTTATATATCTCAAAAATAATCCATTTTTAATTAGTTGGGTTGATTATCTTTGTTTTAGTTTTAAGCATGGAAAATTGAATATTATTCACTCATACAGGTCGGTTGCAGCAGGGTTAATCCTGTTTTCTTTTTTGTTGGCGGGATGCCAGACAAATAAGTATATCCCCGCGAACCAATACCTGTTGTCGAAAGTGAATATCCATATCGATAACAAGTCCATCGACAAGGTTGCCCTCAAAAGCTACCAGAAGCAGAAACCCAATACCGAAATTTTTGGATTCTGGAGATTTCACCTTGGATTATACAACCTTTCCAGCAAGAAAAAGGAAAATGACTGGCTGAAAAGAATCGGCGAAGCGCCCGTTATTTATGACCCCTTCCTGACTATAAAAACCAGGGAGGAGTTTAAACGGTTCATGCAAAACAAGGGTTATTACAATGCGGTAATCACGGATAGTACCATCCTGAAAACCAACGGCAAGGCGGAAGTGAGCTATTACATCACTACCAACCTGCCCTACATGATCAAAACCTACCAGACTGTGATTAGGGATGATTCTTTGCGACCTTTGCTGATTAAAAAGGATAATGCGAGTCTGATCAAGCCCAATTCAATCTTTGACTCTGATTTGCTAGGCAGCGAAAGTCAGAGGCTGCTCAGGAAACTGCAAAATAACGGCTATTTCAACTCGACCAAAAACACCTTCTACTACGAAGCTGATTCAATAGGGAAAGATCGTGGAGTTGATTTGAAACTGATCGTTGAAAAGGAAAACGGATCCGATTCAGCCAATCAGATTGTACCCGTCAATCACGAAAAATATTCTTTCAGGAATTTCTACTATGTCAACGAAAATGACATTCAGAATTCAGCTCTCACAAGTGTCGGGATTCTGCAGGATAACAAAAAAGACACCGTCCGGATTGGCCATCACTATTTTATTTACAAAGGTAAAAAAAGGCTGAAGCCTGACTTGTTGATGAATGCCAACCATTTAGCCGACAAGGGTTATTACAGCGCTGACATGGTCGACAGAACTTACAATGAGTTTTTTGCAACGAGACTTTTCAAGCTGATAAACATCCGCTTCGCAGAAACGGGACAAAAGGATGCGTCGGGAAATCCAATGCTTGATTGCTACATCCAACTGACCCCCAGTTTGAGTCAGTCTTACACGGCCAGCATCGAAGGGACCAATTCGCTGGGTAATTTTGGCGTAGCCGGAAATCTTGGTTATCAGCATAAGAATCTTTTCCGCGGAGGAGAAATATTTGATCTCCAGTTCCTGGCCGGACGGCAAAAACAAAGCTATGGGACGAAAGATTCCTCCAACGTTTTTTATTCGAGTGAGACAGGTGTAGATGCGAAAATCACGGTGCCAAAGTTTATAGCGCCATTTTTTAAAGCTAATTTCTTCGAATATTCGACTCCTCAAACATTTTTCAATATCTCCTACAACTATCAGAGTACTCCTGATTATACCCGCACGATCGGACGCGCTGCATTCGGATACCAATGGAAATCATCCAACTTTACTACCCACAGGATTAATCTGGTGGATCTGAATCTGGTCAAGATGTTCGCCCTCGACTCGGCATTTCTGAGTAGTATTGAGAACTTGTATATTCGAAGTTCCTATGTGGATCACTCGATTTCTTCACTGAATTATTCGTATACCTATAGTACCCAGACCCAGAAGAAATCAGATTATCTGGTGATTAAATCAAACATTGAGACCGCGGGAAATCTTCTGTTTTTATTCAGCCATACGCTAAACAGACCCAAATATACCTCAGCAGACGGAAGTCTCAATCAATATTATTTTCTAAAAACCCCATTTGCCCAATATCTGAAATTTGATTTTGAATACCGCAAGGGATGGATGGACGGGAAAGCCAACGGATTGGCTATCCGTGGCTATGGGGGTGTGGCTTTCTCCTACGGCAATTCGGATCAGATGCCATTTGAAAGGAAATTTTTCTCAGGGGGCGCCAATGGGATTAGGGCATGGCCAATTCGTACCCTTGGTCCCGGATCCTATTTATCTAATCCTACAGAATTTCCCAATCAGTCGGGTGATATTAAACTGGAGGCCAATACAGAGTATCGTTTCAAATTGATCGGATCGCTGGAGGGCGCCATGTTTTTGGACTTGGGGAACATCTGGTCGCTCGTGGATAACCGTCCGGGAACCGAATTTAAACTGAACAGCTTTTACAAAGAGATAGCTGTAGGTTCTGGTCTGGGCTTGCGCTACGACTTTACCTATATCATCTTCCGGCTCGACCTTGGGTTTAAGATGCATGATCCCTCTTTGCAGGAAGGCTCCAGATGGATCTCACCAGGCGATTATCTTAAGAAAGGAAATACAAACCTCGTTTTTGCAATAGGTTATCCCTTCTAAATTCGTTTTTCTCCTCAAAATAGGTTAACTTTTGTTTGAAAAATTCAATCGTCATGAATTTCAAACAACTTCGCGAGTTTTTTATCTTTACGCGTAAAGAGCGCAATGGCCTGTTGGTGCTTGTTTTTATTCTTTTTATTACAATTTGTCTGGACGTCTCACTTCCGTATATTCTTCCTGTCAAGGAATATGATGTTTCAAAATGGAAGGAAGAGACTGCCAAATTCTATGCAGCATCACCCCCCAAGGCAGATACATCCAGGCAAGATCAGATAAAGGAAGACTTCAAGGGTGAGATCGATCCAAACAAGGCAAGACAGGTGGATTTGGAAAAGATGGGTGTTCCCGCAGGTATTACAGCAAACTGGATTAAATATCTGCAAAAGGGTGGAAGGTTTAAAAAGAAAAAGGAGGTTCTGAAATTGTATGGAATGACTACGGAACTTTACAGGCGACTGGAAAAATTTCTGGTTTTACCTGAAAATGATGTTGTCCTGAGAACGAAAACTGAACCGCCCGAAACTAGCCCAAAAAGGGTCTCCGTCTTTGTAAGAAGAGACACCATGCCAGGTAAACGTTATCCGGTAAAGAAACAATATTCGGTAGTTGCGCTCAACGAGGCAGATTCGGCGCAGCTAGAGGCGCTTCCGGGCATAGGATCAGTACTTGCTTCGAGAATTATTAAATACAGGAAGTTGCTGGGAGGCTTTTACGAAGTGGAACAATTGAAGGAAATCTATGGCATGACGGAAGAATTATGGATGAGGTGTTCTCCATGGCTCAGTGCAGATTCAACAGGCATGAAGAAACTGGAAATTAATTTTTTGTCTGTAACGGAACTCGGCCGTCATCCATACATAGGTTTCAGCCATGCAAAGAAAATGGTCAGACAAAGGGATTCAAAGGGAAAGTTCACTGAAAAAAGTGACCTGGCATTTTGTTTTTCGGAAGATTCGCTGCATCGTTTGCTTCCTTATCTTTCGATGGGAGGGAATTAAAAATTATTTATTTTTGCGGATTAAAAGAAATTTATAAACAAATATTGTAAGTATCAAAGAATATTTCTAAATTTGCGACCCGAAAAGACAAGAACAAAATTAAAAATTGACGTATGATTGTTATTCCTATTAAAGACGGCGAGAACATTGAAAGAGCCCTGAAACGTTTCAAAAGAAAATTTGAAAAAACAGGCGCAGTAAAAGAACTTCGTGGCCGTCAGGCTTTTGAAAAACCTTCCATTACTCGGCGTACCGAGATCAAGAAGGCAATCTATATTGAGAATTTACAGCGATCAGAAGATAATTGAGAATTTAACACTGAAAATTGTGAGTTGAAGGTAAAATTTTGTATATTCCTCCAATTTCATTTTTAGTTTGGATGCAGCATCTCGAACAATTTCTCAATTTTATAAAATATGAAAAGCGGTATTCCGAACATACGGTAACTGCTTATGAGAAAGACCTCGACCAATTCATACAATTCGGTAGTGAACTGGTCGGGGATTTTTCTTTGGTTGAAGCCGACCATCATCTGATCAGGCAATGGTTAATCTCATTGATGGATGAGGGAATGACCTCGGTAAGTGTCAAGCGAAAAATATCTTCTTTAAGATCCCTGTACAAGTTTTTACTTCGGGAGGGTCACATGAAAAAAAATCCCACCGAATTGGTAATGATGCCCAAAACCGGGAAGAAATTACCTCAGTTCGTTCAGGAAAAGGAGATGAACCGACTCTTGGATACATCCTTTTTCACTGATGATTTCTGCGGATTACGGGATAAGGCGATCCTTTCGCTTTTTTACGGAACAGGCATGCGTCTTTCCGAACTGAGAGGGATCCGGTTGTCGGATATCCATACGGCAGAAAGAGTAGTAAAAGTGCTTGGAAAAAGGAACAAAGAGCGGCTTATTCCGTATCCTACTGAGATAGGCGATGACCTTGCTTCATATAGTAAGGTTAGATACGAACTTATAGGGGAATCCAACAGTTATTTGTTTGTCACTGAGAAAGGAGAACAGGTATACGACAAGCTTCTTTACAGGATTGTGAGAAAGTATCTGAGTTTGGTAACATCCATGGAAAAGCGCAGTCCGCATATATTGAGACACAGTTATGCCACGCATCTGTTGAACAGAGGTGCAGATCTCAATGCGATCAAGGAACTTCTTGGACATGCAAGCCTGGCAGCAACACAGGTATATACGCATACATCATTCGAAAAATTAAAGAAAATATACAATCAGGCTCATCCAAGGGCCTAAAGCAACAAAATTCATCACGGAGGAAAGCATAAATTATAACAAACAACCAGGCTCATTTAAGAGCGTAAAATAGAGGAGGAAAAATTATGGACGTAAAAGTACAAACTGTTCATTTTAAGGCCGATCAAAAACTGATTGACTTTTGTGAGAAACGATTAAACAAACTGGATCAGTTTTTTGACAGTGTTATCGGGGCTGAAGTCATGCTGAAACTCGAAAAAGACGAGGAGCGGGAAAACAAGGTTAGTGAAATCAAACTTTCCGTTCCGGCCAACGATCCTTTGTTTGCCAAAAAGCAGGCAAAAACATTTGAAGAGGCGATAGATTTGACTGTCGAAGCATTGAAAAAACAGATGGAAAAATACAAAACCAAAGTCGTTAACAAATAATTTAAAAAAAAGTAGGTTGATTTGATTTTAAGAAAAAAAAATAGTTTAAATTTGCAAACCATTTTTGAAGAGTAAAATCGGAGAAAATGGTTTGCTCTTTGGAATTGATGATGTTCTTGTCGCAATGGAGCAATCCTGTTAAGGGGAGATACCAAAGCGGCCAACTGGGGCAGACTGTAAATCTGCTGGCGTATGCCTTCGTAGGTTCGAATCCTGCTCTCCCCACCATGCACGAGACGTAGACTCCGGGGCGGAATTGGGCAATTATAAGCGGGAGTAGCTCAGTTGATAGAGCATTAGCCTTCCAAGCTGAGGGTCGCGGGTTTGAGTCCCGTCTCCCGCTCAAATTTGCTTTAATGTTCTTAGCGAGTGACCGCTAAGAGTGGAAGGGTTGTGAGTGAAAAGCTTGCAGCCTGTTGGTTTAAGAGATTAGATGATTTATATATAAAACTAGAAATTAAAATTATTTATTATGGCAAAAGCGCATTACGACAGGTCTAAACCCCACGTAAACATTGGAACTATTGGTCACGTTGACCACGGTAAGACAACTCTTACCTCTGCGATTACTATGGTATTGAACAAAAAAGGACTTTGTGAAATCAAATCTTTCGATTCGATCGACAATGCTCCTGAAGAAAAAGAGCGTGGTATCACCATCAACACAGCCCACGTTGAGTATGCAACTGCAAATCGTCACTATGCCCACGTTGACTGCCCCGGTCACGCTGACTACGTGAAGAACATGGTAACTGGTGCTGCCCAGATGGACGGTGCTATTATCGTTGTTGCCGCAACGGATGGTCCTATGCCACAGACTCGTGAGCACATCCTGCTCGCCCGTCAGGTAAACGTTCCCCGTTTGGTCGTTTTCATGAACAAGGTTGACATGGTTGAAGATCCTGAAATCCTCGAACTGGTTGAGATGGAAATCCGTGACCTTCTTTCTTTCTATAACTTTGATGGTGACAATACACCGGTTATTCAGGGTTCGGCTTTGGGTGCACTCAATGGAGAACCGCAATGGGAAGAAAAAGTAATGGAACTGATGGATGCAGTTGATACCTGGATTCCAATTCCTCCTCGTGACGTTGACAAACCATTCCTGATGCCGGTTGAGGACGTATTCTCAATCACAGGTCGGGGAACGGTTGCAACTGGTCGTATTGAAATGGGTAAAATTCATACGGGCGACGAAATCGAACTGATTGGTCTTGGAGCTGAAAACCGCAAGACAATTTGTACCGGAGTTGAAATGTTCCGCAAGATTCTTGATGATGGTCAGGCAGGTGACAACGTAGGTTTGTTGCTCCGCGGCGTTGACAAGAAAGAAATCAAGCGTGGTATGATTCTGGCCAAAACCGGATCAATCACTCCTCACACTACTTTCAAGGCTGAGGTTTATATCCTGAAGAAAGAAGAAGGTGGACGTCACACTCCATTCCACAACAAATACCGTCCTCAGTTCTACATTCGTACACTGGACATAACAGGCGAGATCAATCTTCCTGAAGGAACTGAAATGATCCTTCCCGGTGACAACGTTACCATCACGGTTGAGCTGATTTACCCTGTTGCCCTGAACTTAGGTCTTCGTTTCGCTATCCGCGAAGGTGGACGTACGGTTGGAGCAGGTCAGGTTACAGAGATCCTGAAATAAGCTGAAGTAAAATACTTCAATATAAGGAGTCCCGGATTTCGGTCCGGGACTCTTATCAACGGATAGCTTGTCGGAAGCAAAGGTAAGTTCGACTCTTCCTGTCCGGCTAAAAATATATTCAAATTCACATGAAAGTATCAAATTATTTCACTGAAGCCTACACCGAACTTGTCCAGAAGGTCTCATGGCCAAGCTGGAACGAGTTGCGTGGTAGTGCAATAGTCGTATTAGTTGCTTCCCTTATAATCGCACTGTTGATCTTCGGAATTGACGTTTCTTTCCGATTTGTCATGAAGGTCGTTTACAGTTTTTTCTATTAATTATTCCTGGAGAGATCCCAAATGAGCGAAAGTCAACACAAGTGGTATGTTCTTAGAGCCATCGGAGGTAAAGAGAAGAAGGTAAAAGAGTATATCGATAATGAGATAGCCAATGGCGGTCTTCAGGAGTATGTTTCTCAGGTCTTAATTCCTACTGAAAAGGTTTTTCAGATTCGTAACGGGAAGAAAGTTGCCAAAGAGCGCAATTTTTTCCCCGGATATGTTCTGATTGAAGCCACCTTGGCAGGAGAAACTCCACACAAGCTCAGAAACATTCCCAATGTAATCGGTTTCCTTGGTGATACGAAGGGGGGCGATCCTGTTCCCATGCGTCTTGCAGAGGTGAACCGGATTTTGGGTAAGGTCGATGAGCTTCAGGAAAGCGGCGAAGATTTTGATGTGCCATTCTTTGTTGGAGAGACCGTAAAAGTGACCGACGGACCATTTAACGGTTTCAACGGAACCATTGAGGAAATCAATGCGGAACGTAAGAAACTGAAGGTAATGGTGAAGATTTTCGGTCGTAAAACCCCCTTGGAGCTTAGCTTTATGCAAGTGGAAAAGGAGTAAAGTAAATTTTTTTATAAAACGTTATGGCTAAAGAAATTGCTGGATTTATCAAGTTACAGATCAAAGGTGGTGCAGCAAATCCTTCACCTCCGGTAGGTCCCGCGTTGGGATCAAAGGGTGTGAACATCATGCAGTTCTGTAAAGCATTCAACGCCAGGACCCAGGATCAGGCCGGTAAGGTATTGCCGGTCGTCATCACGGTTTTTGCCGATAAGTCGTTTGACTTTGTGGTAAAAACGCCGCCGGTGGCCATTCAACTTCTTGAAGCAACAAAGGTCAAATCAGGATCTGCGGAGCCTCACCTAAAGAAAGTCGGATCGGTTACCTGGGATCAGGTAAGAGAGATTGCAGAGATTAAAATGCCTGACCTTAATTGCTTTTCGGTTGAAGCAGGTATGCGCATGGTAGCAGGTACTGCAAGAAGTATGGGGATAACCGTAACAGGGCAATCACCTTTTAATAACTAATAAAAGTTAAGGTTAAATGGCAAAAGTTACCAAGAATAAGAAAGCTGCATTGGAGAAACTCGAGGCCGGGAAAATCTATGAATTGCGCGAAGCCGCCGGCATGATAAAGGATATCACCTTTACCAAGTTTGACGCTTCCGTTGACATTGATGTCCGCCTGGGAGTAGATCCTCGGAAAGCTAATCAGATGGTTCGTGGTGTAGTAACTTTGCCCCATGGAACAGGGAAAGAAGTACGTGTTCTGGCTTTGGTCACTCCTGACAAGGAGGCTGAAGCTACTGAAGCAGGTGCTGACTTCGTAGGTCTTGACGATTACATCGATAAAATCAAAGGTGGTTGGACCGATGTTGATGTCATCATTACGATGCCTCCTGTGATGGGAAAAGTAGGTGCACTTGGTCGTATATTGGGCCCAAGAGGCCTGATGCCTAACCCCAAAAGCGGTACCGTTACCATGGAAGTCGGAAAAGCCATCAAAGAAGTCAAGATGGGTAAGATCGATTTTAAGGTAGACAAATTCGGTATCGTACACACTTCCGTCGGAAAAGTTTCTTTCGATCCAACCAAGATTGTTGAAAATGCAAGGGAATTTGTTCACACGATTCAGAAATTAAAACCCTCAGCTGCAAAAGGTACTTACATCAAAAGTATTTACCTCTCCAGCACCATGAGCCCCGGCATTCAGGTAGAGCCTAAATCCTGCCTGGAAAGTTAAATAGTTGCAATGAAAAGATCAGATAAAATAGAGGTTATTGAACAATTGACCAATGAGATCAATTCATACAACCATTTTTACATTGCCGATATCTCAGGTCTGAACGCCGAGATTACAAGTAATCTGAGAAGATTGTGTAGCAAACGCGAAGTAAAACTGGTTGTAGTAAAGAATACACTCCTCCGTAAAGCGCTAGAGAGTTCTAACAAGAATGCCTCTGAACTTTACGACGTACTTAAAGACAGTACATCCGTACTTTTTTCCAATACCGGAAATGTTCCTGCCAAGCTCATCAAAGAGTTTGCCAAAAAGAACAAGAAACCTGTATTCAAGGCTGCATTTGTTGAAGAATGCGCTTATATAGGAGAAAACCAACTGGATGCATTGATCGACATCAAATCAAAAGAAGAACTTATCGGTGGCATTATTACGTTGTTGCAATCGCCAATCAAAAATGTTGTTTCTGCTCTTCAATCAGGAGGTCAGACCATTTCAGGCGTGTTGAAAACATTGGAAACACGCAACGCATAAGCAAAAATTAAAGTAAGAAAACAATCCATTAATATTTAAAATCTCAAGTAGTATGGCAGATCTTAAAAAACTTGCAGAAGAATTAGTTAACCTGACTGTCAAAGACGTTAACGAACTTGCAGGTATCCTCAAATCAGAATACGGTATTGAACCAGCTGCAGCAGCCGTTGCAGTGTCAGCAGCACCAGTAGCAGCAGAAGCTGCAGAACCGGTCGAAAAAAGTGAATTTGATGTAATCCTCAAATTCGGCGGCCAATCCAAACTTGCTGTTGTGAAATTGGTTAAAGACCTCGCAGGTATTGGTTTGAAAGAAGCAAAGGATTTGGTCGACGCTGCACCAAAAGCGATCAAAGAAAAAGTTTCAAAAGAAGAAGCAGAATCACTGAAAGCTGCGCTTGAAGAAGCAGGAGCTGAAGTTGAAATCAGATAGGAATTAACCTGTCCTGGTAGGTTATAGCGGTTTAGAATCCCCCCAAGGGATTCTAAACCCTTTTATGTTTTTATTTTGGTTCCTTAATTTGGTAGCTATTGCCCTCAATGAATACACAACAAAGGATTAGTTTTGCGTCCACCAAAAGCAGATTTGAATATCCCGATTTCCTGGAAGTTCAAATTAAGGCTTTCAAAGAATTTTTCCAGTTGGGAACCTCTCCGGAAGATCGCAAAAATGAAGGTCTTTATAAGGTCTTTCAAGAGAATTTCCCTATCTCAGATACAAGAAATAATTTTGTCCTGGAGTTTATTGACTACCAGGTCGATCCTCCCAGATACAGTATTGAAGAGTGTATCGAGCGCGGACTTACTTTTAGCGTTCCGTTAAAAGCTAAGCTCAAATTGTTCTGCACCGATCCAGAGCACGAGGATTTTGATACCGTAGTTCAGGATGTTTATCTGGGAACTGTTCCGTACATGACTCAGACCGGGTCCTTCGTGATCAATGGCGCTGAAAGAGTCGTTGTTTCCCAACTTCACCGTTCTCCCGGAGTTTTCTTCGGACAGAGCGTTCATGCCAATGGCACGAAGCTTTATTCTGCCCGGGTAATTCCTTTCAAGGGATCCTGGATTGAATTTGCAACAGACATCAACAACGTGATGTATGCCTACATCGACCGTAAGAAAAAGTTACCCGTAACTACACTTTTGCGTGCGATCGGATACGAAAGCGATAAAGATATTCTGGAAATTTTTGATCTCGCGGATGAGATTAAAATTTCGAAGGCAGCCCTCAAAAAGGTTGTCGGAAGGAAATTGGCTGCCCGTGTTTTGAAAACCTGGGTGGAGGATTTCGTGGATGAAGATACCGGCGAGGTAGTCTCCATCGAAAGAAATGAGGTGATTGTCGACCGTGAAGTGGTCATCACCAATGAACATGTGGATGAAATCATTGAATCCGGTTCCAAAACCATCCTTTTGCACAAAGAGGATGCGGTAAACGGTGACTATGCCATCATTTACAACACCTTGCAGAAAGACCAGTGTAACTCCGAAAAGGAAGCTGTGCTTTACATCTACCGTCAACTCAGGAACTCTGAACCACCGGATGAGGCAACTGCAAGGGATGTGATCGATAAATTGTTCTTCTCCGAAGTGCGTTACGATTTGGGAGAAGTAGGCCGTTACAGGATAAACAAGAAACTGGGTCTGAATATCGAGATGACCACCCGTGTGTTAACCAACCACGATATCATCGAGATTATCAAGTATCTTATCAAGCTTGTGAATTCCAAAACGGACGTGGATGACATCGACCACTTGTCAAACAGACGTGTAAGAACTGTTGGGGAACAGATGTTTACTCAGTTTGCCGTAGGTCTGGCAAGAATGGCCAGAACCATTCGCGAGAGGATGAATGTTCGTGACAATGAAGTATTTACGCCGATTGATCTGATCAATTCAAAGACCTTGTCTTCCGTGATCAATTCATTCTTCGGTACCAATGCCTTGTCGCAGTTCATGGATCAGACCAATCCACTGGCAGAAATGACGCACAAACGTCGTATGTCAGCTTTGGGGCCAGGCGGTCTTTCACGAGAAAGAGCCGGTTTCGAGGTGCGTGACGTTCACTATACTCACTATGGCCGTTTGTGTCCGATTGAGACACCGGAGGGACCAAATATCGGATTGATTTCCTCACTCTGTGTGTTTGCCAAAATCAACAACCTTGGTTTTATCTCTACTCCGTACCGTAAGTCTGATCATGGGAAAGTTAATCTGAACAATGATGACGTTACCTATTATACTGCGGAAGAAGAAGAAGGAAAGATTATTGCACAGGCTAACGCTTTGATAGATGCAGATGGACGTTTCATCAATCCAAAGGTAAAAGCCCGTCTGGATGCCGATTATCCGCTGGCTAACCGTGAAGATGCAGACCTGATGGACGTTGGTCCTAACCAGATCGCTTCGATCGCAGCTTCGCTCATTACCTTCCTTGAGCATGATGATGCCAACCGTGCGCTTATGGGTTCGAACATGATGCGCCAGGCTGTTCCGCTGATGCGTCCTGAGTCTCCGATTGTAGGTACGGGTCTTGAGCGCAATATCGCTAAGGATGCACGTATCAATATTGTGGCCGAAGGTCCGGGAACTATTGAATATGTTGACGCCGATAAAATCGTCGTTCGTTATGATATGACTGAGGAGGAGCGTTATGTTAGTTTCGATCTCGAAACTAAAACATACAACCTTCCCAAATACAAGAAAACCAACCAGGGTACCTGTATCGACCTTAAACCAATGGTTAAAAAGGGAATGCGGGTGGAAGCCGGTGATATTATGACCGAAGGTTATGCAACTGCGGGCGGTGAGC
This sequence comes from uncultured Bacteroidia bacterium, assembly GCA_903902325.1. Taxonomy (GTDB): domain Bacteria; phylum Bacteroidota; class Bacteroidia; order Bacteroidales; family Prolixibacteraceae; genus CAINVV01. The sequence continues at coordinate 11,643 of CAIUUO010000297.1, read as the reverse complement.
TTGCACTTGGACGCAACCTCAAGGTAGCTTTCATGCCCTGGCAGGGATACAACTACGAGGATGCCATTGTAATCTCCGAAAGGATCGTCCGCGACGACATCTTCACGTCCATCCATGTGGATGAATATTCACTGGAGGTTCGCGATACCAAACGCGGTTCGGAAGAGTTTACTTCCGACATTCCGAATGTCAGCGAGGAAGCTACCCGCAACCTCGATGAAAACGGATTGATCCGTATTGGTGCCATCGTAAAACCGGGAGATATCCTGATTGGAAAGATTACTCCAAAGGGAGAATCCGATCCTTCACCTGAAGAAAAATTGCTGCGCGCCATTTTTGGTGACAAGGCTGGAGACGTGAAAGATGCTTCATTGAAAGCTTCTCCGTCACTCAATGGTGTAGTGATTGACAAGAAACTCTTCTCAAGGGTGGTCAAGGAGAAAAAAGGCAAGGTAGCTACAAAACCGCTGCTCGAGCAGATTGACCGCGACTTTGAAGTCGAGACCAATAAATTGAGGGATATTCTGGTAGAAAAACTGTTCAACCTTGTGAACGGCAAAACATCCCAGGGCGTGAAGGATTATTTCAACACCGATTTGATTCCCAAGGGAGTTAAATTCACGCAGAAACAACTTCAGATGATTGATTATCTGAATGTTAATCCTGGAAAGTGGACAACCGACAAGGACAAGAACGACATGATTTACGCGCTTGTCAACAATTTCATCATGAAATACAAGGAGGCTGAAGCAGTGGCCCGCAGGAAGCGTTACAACGTGACCATCGGGGATGAGCTGCCTGCAGGAATCCTTCAGCTGGCCAAAGTTTACATCGCTAAAAAGCGGAAACTGCAGATTGGTGATAAGATGGCAGGACGCCATGGAAACAAGGGTATCGTTTCGAGAATCGTACGCGACGAAGACATGCCTTTCCTTTCCGACGGTACACCTGTTGACATCGTTCTGAATCCGCTGGGTGTTCCTTCACGTATGAACCTTGGACAGATTTACGAGACTGTTCTTGGATGGGCCGGTAAAGAGCTTGGAGTGAAGTTTGCTACTCCGATCTTCGATGGTGCTACACTCGATCAGATCACTGAATATACTGAAAAAGCAGGCGTTTCAAGATTTGGAAAGACCTGGCTGCACGACGGTGAAACAGGCGAGCAATTTGACCAGCCGGCAACTGTTGGTGTGATCTACATGCTGAAATTGGGCCACATGGTGGAAGATAAGATGCACGCACGTTCTATCGGACCTTATTCACTGATTACCCAGCAGCCTCTCGGAGGTAAAGCTCAGTTCGGCGGACAGCGTTTCGGTGAAATGGAGGTTTGGGCCCTCGAAGCATTCGGTGCATCCAACATCCTGCAGGAAATCCTGACCGTGAAATCCGATGACGTAATGGGCCGTGCCAAGGCATATGAGGCCATCGTCAAAGGGGATCCAATGCCACAGCCTGGAATTCCGGAGTCATTAAACGTTCTGTTGCACGAACTCAGGGGACTGGGATTAAGTGTGAACTTAGAATAAAAGCTTTGTCAGGCATCCGGAGAGCAACTCTCTGCGGATGCCCGGCTTTTTGATAATCATATGGTTATGTTACAAATATTTCCTACAAATTATGGCATTCAGACGAGATAACAAGGTTAAGAGTAATTTCACCAAGATCAGTATCAGTCTTGCTTCACCCGAAGAAATTCTTGAACGTTCGCACGGCGAAGTACTGAAACCTGAAACCATCAACTACAGGACCTACAAACCCGAGCGTGATGGACTTTTTTGCGAAAGAATTTTTGGGCCGGTGAAGGATTATGAATGTCATTGCGGCAAATACAAGCGCATCCGCTATCGCGGCATCGTTTGTGACCGCTGTGGTGTTGAAGTCACTGAGAAGAAAGTGCGCCGCGAAAGGATGGGGCACATTTCACTGGTTGTTCCTGTCGTTCATATCTGGTACTTCAAGTCATTACCCAATAAAATCGGTTATCTGCTCGGTTTACCGACCAAGAAACTCGATTCAATCATTTATTACGAGCGTTATGTCGTAATCAATGCGGGGATCAAACGCAACGATGGTGTGAAATACCTCGATTTCCTGACGGAGGAAGAATACATCGATATCATCGATTCTCTCCCCAAAGAAAATCTGCTTCTGGATGAAGACCATCCAGATAAGTTTATGGCCGATATGGGTGCAGAAGCGTTGTACAAACTGCTTTCAAGGCTCGATCTGGATGAGCTTTCCTATGACTTGCGCAACAAGGCAGGCAACGAAGGTTCACAGCAAAGAAAAAGTGAGGCACTGAAACGTTTGCAGGTTGTAGAAGCTTTCCGTTCCTCCAAGGTGAAAAATCAACCTGAATGGATGATCGTGAAGGTAGTTCCCGTAATACCGCCGGATCTTCGTCCGCTTGTTCCATTGGATGGCGGCCGTTTTGCCACGTCCGACCTGAATGACCTCTACCGCAGAGTAATTATCCGCAACAACCGTTTGAAACGACTGATCGAGATCAAGGCTCCTGAAGTAATTCTTCGCAATGAGAAGCGAATGTTGCAGGAAGCTGTCGACTCACTTTTCGATAACAGCCGCAAATCCAATGCGGTCAAAACCGATAACAACCGTGCACTGAAATCACTTTCTGATTCTCTCAAAGGGAAACAGGGACGTTTCCGTCAGAACCTTCTTGGTAAGAGGGTTGACTATTCTGCACGTTCAGTCATTGTCGTCGGACCAAATTTGAAGATTCACGAGTGCGGTATCCCGAAAGAGATGGCTGCCGAATTGTATAAACCGTTTGTCATCCGTAAACTCATTGAGCGCGGTATCGTCAAAACGGTTAAATCTGCCAAAAAGATTGTTGACCGCAAGGATCCGGTTGTTTGGGATATTCTTGAGAACGTAATGAAGGGTCATCCGGTTCTGTTGAACCGTGCGCCTACACTGCACCGTCTTTCCATCCAGGCTTTCCAGCCAGTATTGGTTGAAGGGAAAGCCATTCGTCTGCATCCGCTCGTTTGTACCGGTTTCAACGCCGACTTCGATGGTGACCAGATGGCCGTTCACCTTCCGCTGGGCAATGCTGCCATCCTGGAAGCACAACTTCTGATGCTTTCCTCCCACAACCTGTTGAATCCTGCCAACGGTGCTCCTATCACGGTGCCCTCCCAGGATATGGTTCTTGGTCTGTACTACATGACCAAACACCGCAAGGGTGCAAAAGGAGAAGGTCTTTCCTTCTATTCACCCGAGGAAGCAATCATTGCCTACAACGAAGGTAAAGTTGATATGCACACCATCGTGAACTGCAAGGTGATGGATCTGGACGAAAACGGAGAATCAAAATTAGCAACCATTGAAACCACAGTCGGGCGTATTCTTTTCAATGAATTCGTTCCAAAAGAAGCCGGTTATTTGAATAAACTGATGACCAAAAAGGCTTTGCGTGATATCATTGCAGATATTCTGAAAAGAACCAACAATGCCATTACCGCCCAGTTCCTCGATGACATCAAGGATCTTGGATACAAGATGGCTTACCGTGGCGGTCTTTCCTTCAATCTGGATGACGTAATCATCCCGGAAGGTAAAACTGAAATGGTTGAAGAGGGCTATGCTGGCGTTGAGGAAATTTCGAACAACTACAACATGGGTTTCATCACCAACAACGAAAGGTACAACGGAGTGATCGATATCTGGACACACGTAAATGCCAAGTTGACCCAGAGTGTGATGAAAACCATCAGTACAGATAAGCAGGGATTCAACTCCATTTACATGATGTTGGACTCCGGAGCCCGTGGTTCCAAAGAGCAGATCCGCCAGTTATGCGGAATGCGTGGATTGATGGCTAAACCCCAGAAATCAGGATCTACAGGATCACAAATTATTGAGAACCCGATTTTGGCCAACTTCAAGGAAGGTCTTTCGGTACTCGAGTACTTCATCTCTACCCACGGTGCACGTAAAGGTTTGGCCGATACGGCGCTGAAAACGGCTGACGCAGGTTATCTGACCCGTCGTCTTGTCGACGTGGCCCAGGATGTAATCATCAACGAGCCTGATTGCGGAACACTTCGCGGCTTGATCGCTTCTGCGTTGAAAAACAATGAAGAGGTGGTAGCATCACTTTCTGAAAGAATCCTTGGACGTACGACAGTTCACGATGTTTATCATCCGATGACAGGGAAACTGATCGTCCATTCAGGAGAACAGATTACGGAAGAGATCGCAGCTGTGATCGAAGATTCACCCATCGAAAGGGTTGAAATTCGTTCGGTACTTACCTGCGAGGCGGAAAACGGTGTTTGCGCCAAATGTTACGGTCGTAACCTGGCTACAGGCAAAATGGTACAGATGGGCGAGGCAGTCGGTGTGATTGCAGCACAGTCTATCGGTGAGCCTGGAACACAGCTGACACTGCGTACTTTCCACGTAGGGGGTATTGCAGGCAACGTTTCCACACAATCTACCGTGATTGCCCGTTACGACGGTATCGCCGAAATTGAGGAATTGCGTACAGTAGAATGGACGGATGAAAAGGGAGAAAAAGTGGACATCGTCGTCAGCCGTCTGGCTGAACTGAAGATTCTGGACAAGAATACCGGAATTCCGCTCTCTACCCACTCCATGCCTTATGGTTCCAAACTGTTCATCAAGAATGGTTCTGAAGTCAAGAAAGATTCCATCGTTTGCGACTGGGATCCGTACAACGGGGTTATTATCACTGAGTTCCAGGGTAAGGTTTCTTTCCAGGACTTCATCGATAGTGTAACCTACCGTGAAGAATCAGATGAGCAAACCGGCTACCGCGAAAAAGTAGTTATTGAAACAAGAGATAAAACCAAAAACCCGACACTCCGGATTCTGGACGAGAACGGCGAAGATATCAGACTGTACAACCTTCCTGTTGGTGGTCACATCAGCGTGGACGAGGGACAGATGGTCAACGCCGGAGACGTACTCGTGAAAATACCGAGGGCATCAGGTAAAGCTGGTGACATCACGGGTGGTCTTCCACGTGTGACTGAACTCTTCGAGGCACGTAACCCATCCAATCCTGCCGTTGTTTCTGAGATTGACGGTGAAGTATCACTGGGTAAAATCAAGCGTGGTAACCGCGAAATCACCATCACTTCACGCACAGGCGAACAGAAGAAATATCTGGTACCGCTTTCCCGCCAGATTCTGGTACAGGAAAACGACTATGTACGTGCAGGTATTGCATTGTCGGATGGTGCCACAACGCCCTCTGATATCCTTGCCATCAAAGGTCCTACGAAAGTTCAGGAATATATCGTGAACGAGGTACAGGATGTATACCGTATGCAGGGTGTAAAGATCAACGACAAGCACTTTGAAGTTATTGTTCGACAGATGATGCGCAAGGTCGAGATCGTTGATCAGGGCGATACCCGCTTCCTGGAGAAGCAAATTATTGACAAGGGAGAGTTCAACGTAGAAAATGACTGGGTGTTTGGCAAGAAGATTGTGACGGATTCCGGAGATTCTGAGAATCTGAAAGCAGGCCAGATTATAACTGCACGTCGTTTAAGGGACGAGAATTCGATGCTGAAACGCCGTGATAAAAAGGTGGTTGAAGCAAGAGATTCGGTGCCTGCCACCTCAAGTCAGGTACTCCAGGGTATCACCAGGGCTTCGCTTCAAACGAAGTCATGGATGTCGGCAGCATCGTTCCAGGAAACGACCAAGGTATTGAATGAAGCCGCAATCAATGGTAAAGTGGACTACCTCGAAGGATTGAAGGAGAACGTTATTTGCGGTCACCTGATCCCGGCAGGTACCGGTAATCCAATGTTCAGGAATATTGTGGTTGGCTCAAAAGATGAGTATGATCGTTTGATCGACCACAAGAAATATGAAACGGTAGAAGAAGAGGAGTAAATCTTAAAGCAGTTCAACTATGCAGGACGATAATCAAAATCAGCTCAATATTGAACTAAGTGAGGAAGTAGCTCAGGGGACCTATTCCAATCTGGCTATCATTACCCATTCTCCTTCGGAATTTGTCGTTGATTTTATCAGGGTGGTACCAGGTGTGCCGAAAGCCCAGGTCAAATCAAGGATCATATTGACGCCTGAACATGCCAAAAGGTTGATGAAGGCGCTTCAGGATAATATCCAGAAGTATGAATCCATGTATGGACCCATTCAAATCCAGGGTGGATATGAACCCACTACATCGACTCCTTTTGGACCTCCGAAAGGCCAGGCATAAAAAAATCCCCTTCGAGTTTTCGGAGGGGATTTTTTTACTCTAAACCTTTTCCAAAGTTCCAACCTTTGTTCATTCACTGGTCAAAGTTTGCAACTTTGGAAAAGTTGATCAATTTTAATTGGGAAAATGTAGTTTTTCCGCTGCCTGGCAGATGACTGATATTTTATTGGTCGAAATAACGTCAATCCCTGCTTTGATGGCATTTACATAGGAATCGGGTGTCATGTCTTTCCCGAAACCATCAGAAAAGATCTTAACCCCTTTTGCATGTGCCCTTTTTATCAGGCCTTTGGAAACTTCATTCCAATTAGTGTCAAGAGCGTAGGGGTGATAAGACACAATCATCCGGTCCAAATCCATTGCATTGCCCAGTCCGGGCATCATTTTTGCCTTGGGTGCCAAAGTTCTGATCTGGTTTATTTGCTCAATTTCATTTACATAAAAAACGGATCCCTCCAGCAACTTATACTGACTTAAATAGTCAATCAGAACTTTGGCATTGATCTCTTTGCAATCGACATAGAAATAGGTTTTATGCTTGTTCTTTTCATTGTGGACGGACAGAAGGTTGCATGCCTCCTCCAGGGAGGGCACTTTTTCAGGAGCAAAAAATGGATCAAACCATGATCCTGCCGAGAGTGCCCTCACATCTTTAAAATTAAGTTCATTGACGGGACCTTTCCCATTGGTGGTTCGGTTCAGGTTGCCATCATGCAGCAAAACTGAAATGCCATCTTTGGTTTGCCTGACATCCATCTCGATGAAATCGACTTCAAGATCCAGAGCAATTTGCATGGCGGAGAGCGTGTTCTCAGGTGCAAATTCATTTGCAGCACGGTGGACAGCAATACCAACTGCAGGAGTTTTATTCGCGCGAAAACGGATCATAGCTTCCTTCGTTTTGGCATATTCAGGCTTGGACGCCAGGTATTCAGCCAATTTTTGGGATTGTATTGATTCAGGCACGATTCCTGAAGCAATGGAGTTTCCCGAGATGGAAAATGAGATGAGAATAATTGTTAATAAACTTTTCATTGAGTAGTAGTTGAAAAAAGTGATCAATAATTGCAGATGAATTATGGATAATGTATGATTCATGATATATGCTGATGAAGATGCCTCCTTCACTTTATCCTTTATCCTTTTCCCTTTATCCTTCTTTAGTTGTTGTACATGGTTCTGAAATCGCTGGGCGTCATATTGGTTCCGGTCTTGAATTGCCTGTTAAAATTGGAGATATTATTAAAACCAGATTCCATGCAAATTTGGGATATCGGAATCCTGTTTTCAATCAGCAGTTTTTTTGCGTGGCAAACCCTTAATTCGTTCAGGAAGGTCATAAAGGTTTTTTTTGTACTCTTTTTAAAATATTTGCAAAAAGCGTGTGGAGTCATATTGGCAATCTGTGCAATATCTTCAATCTGCAAAGGATAGTGGAAATTTTGGATGACATAGTGGTGTACTTTCTGAAGCCTGACAAAGGATGGACTGTTGGCATCCAAAAAAGGTGTTCCAGATGAGAAATCTTCCGTGAGCAGTTGCCTGGTTTCCAGATTTGCAAGTTCATTCATGATTTCGAGTAGAAGGATAATTCTTCTGGGTCCTCTGGCTTGTGTCAGTTCATCCATCATCCCGGGAATCCAGCTGTTGATAGCATCAGGAAATACAAGGCCGGCATGTGATTTTTTGAGCAGTTCATGGATTGGGATCATCTCCTGAATGTCGAAAAAGCCAGTTCCTAAAAAATCAGCTGAAAATAGGACTACTACTGCCTTTGCCTGCATCAGGTCCGATTGATCGTGGATATCATCACTTTTCCAGTAATGTGGAATATTGGGGCCAAGAAGGATTAAGTCACCTTCCTGAAAATTTTCGATGGTATCCCCAATAAATCTTTTCCCTTTGCTTTCAATCACATATTTCAATTCATACTCAGGATGAAAATGATATTCTGAATGGAACCGAGGTAATATTAACCTTGTTGCCAAAAATGAAGACCCTTCGCTTAGCAGAATTTTCTGGTAGGTGGCTTTCATGATGGTATATTATTGTTTAATCAATGGAGTTAAACGTGATTACTTTGACAAAATTATATTAATCTGTGATAATTCGTCATTAATTTGTTATGAAATTATGAATTATGTTTGTACCATTCAGAGTTAAGAATATAGAATTATCGGAAACAATTCAATAGGATGAAAAAAGTTGCAATTCTTGGTTTTGGTTTCATGGGGATGACTCATGCTGAAAATATTCTAAAGAATGGTGATTTGGAATTGGTGGCTATTGTGGATAAAAATCCGACAGCCGTTGAAGAGAAGTTATTGTCTGCGACAGGTAATTTTGCAGTTGGTGAGATAAAACAGGAAAAGCTCGAAAAGATCAAACGGTACACCAGCATGGATGATTGTCTCGAATTTGAAGACCTGGATGCCGTGCATATCTGTGTTCACACTGACCTTCACTACGAAATGACCAGAAAAGTTCTGCTTCACGGCAAACATGTCTTTCTGGAAAAACCATTCTGTCTCGACATGCAGCAAGCAGATTTATTGATTAAACTTGCCAAGGAAAAAGAAAAAATACTGATGGTCGGACATGTGGTCCGTTTTATGCCTCCCTATCAGAAATTGAAAAAGTTCATTGATGAGGATACCTTTGGGAAATTGAAATTTCTGTCAATGACAAGATTCTCTGGTGTTCCTGCCTGGGGTGAATGGATGGACAGACGGGTTTCTTTCGGATCATCCGGTGGTGCACTTTTCGATTTACTGATTCATGACATTGACTTTGTCAATTCCATTCTCGGCATGCCGGGCAGTATCAAGTGCAATTATCTCCCCGGACTGCTGAGCAAGCACGACTATATCACTGCGCTCTGGAGTTATTTCGATAAAGACATCAATGTAAAAATGGAAGGAGGGAATATTTTTCATTCAGGTTTTCCTTTCCAGGCAGGATATATGGCTCAGTTCGAGCATGCAAGTGTTCAATATTCAACGATAAAGGGTGATCTTATTCAGATTGCCACTGATTCAAAACTTGAAGAAATACCCAGCGGGAATGCCGGCGATGGTTTTTACAACGAGATAGCCTATTTCGCACAATGCATCACTCAGAACAGGGCACCCGTGGAATGTATGCCAGAATCATCCTTACAGACCATTCAATTGTGTTACGATCATATTTAGACTATTCAACTACTACGAAATGAGCAAAGATAAATTAGCTATTAACGGAGGACCAAAAACAGTGGAGGGCGATTTTGCATGGCCTGTCTACGATGAAACGGATGTCAATTGTGTTGCTGAGATTGTACGCAGCGGGAAATGGGGAAATCCTGACTGTGGAGGTGAAGTAGCTCAGCTGGAACAGGAGTTTGCTGCCTTTTGTGGTACAAAATACGCGCTAACATGCGTCAACGGCTCGGTGGCATTGAGGCTTGCACTCATCGCATGCGGAGTAAAACCGGGTGACGAAGTAATTGTACCTCCCTATACTTTTATTGCTACCGCTTCCATCGTTATTGAGGCAAATTGCGTTCCGGTTTTTGTGGACATTGATCCGCGAACCTATAACCTTGATGCTTCGAAAATTGAGGCGGCCATTACCTCCAGAACCAGGGCAGTCATTCCGGTTCATTTTGCCGGACAGGCTTGTGAGATGGATGAAATTTTGGCTACAGCAAAAAAACACAATCTGCGTGTGATTGAAGACGCCTGCCATGCGCATGGAGCAGAATACAAAGGGAAAAAGCTTGGTTCTATCGGGGACGCCGGTTGCTTCAGTTTCCAATCTTCCAAGAATCTGACGAGCGGAGAAGGCGGAATGGTCATTACAAATGATGATGCCCTCTACCAGATGATGAATTCCCTAAGGAATGTCGGTAGGGTTGAAGGCGGTGCATGGTACGAACACCACAATGCCGGTTGCAACTATCGGATTACCCAACTTCAGGCAGTTTTGCTTTCCAACCAGTTGAAAAGGCTGGAGGAACAAACGCGTAAACGTCACGAAAGTGGAACCTACCTCAATGAATTGTTATCAAAAATTGATGGAATCACCCCATTGACCAGGGGTTTGGGTGAAACGATTCACAGCTATCACATCTACATTTTCAAATATGACAAATCGAAATTCAACGGACTTTCAAAAGTTGAGTTTTCGAAGATGCTCGCTGCCGAAGGAGTCCCGTGTTTTATGGGATATCCTGAGCCGCTATACAAACAACCGTTGTTTCAACAGAAGAATTTCATGTGCTATGCCATTCCTGAAGAGGTTGATTATACCGGCGTTTGTTGCCCGGTTACGGAAAAGGCATGCTACGAGGAAGCTGTTTGGATTTTTCAGAATACGATGCTGGGAACCAAACAGGATATGGAGCAGTTTGCCTCTGCCATATTGAAAATTAAGGCAGCAGTTAAAGAATAAATAAACGCAGCATAACGATCACTCTTACGAATTTCAAGGAAAAGTCAGCTAAAGATTTGTATCCGTCAACTACTACTATTACTATTTCCAACAGGTTTTTACTGACAGAGTAAGGGTCATCCGGATTGGATGACCCTTTTTCATGTTAGACGATCTTAGATTTCGAGTTTGGGGGAAAAGTCATTTTGAAACTCGCATCAAGTCTCTTCTTAATTATTACATCTCAATCTAACCATCAAATGGATCAATTTTCTGAAATCACAAAAGAAAATGTAGATCATGAAATACATTCCTTTGAGAAATAGAAAGAAATCTTATTGATAAAGTTTATTGGCAATATTTTTTGATAAATTCATAAGCAGGTGCAAGACCTAATTCTCCAGCTTTACTCAAATCTAGGCATCCACTTTCTTTCTGCCCAATTTTAATCTTTGAAAGGCCTCGACTAAGATATACGGCTGGATTTTTTGGATCAATTTCTAAGGACCTTGTAAAGTCAGAAATTGCTCCATTGGAATCCTTTAAAAGTTCTTTTACATAGCCTCTTCTGGAAAAAACAATAGCATTATTATTATCGAACTCAACGTATTTATTAAAGTCAGAAAGTGCTGAAATGTAATTTTCTAGATCAGAATATGCATAACCTCTTCCAATAAAACCCTTTGCGTTTTTTGGGTTAATCTCAATAGACTTGGTAAAATCAGAAATTGATCCATATAAATCATGCAACAAATATTTTGAGACTCCTCTATCATTATAAGCATCCGAAAAACTAGGATTACTTTCAATTGCTTTTGCATAGTCCGCAATGGCTCCTTTATAATCCTTCAATTCATTTTTCGCATTGCCTCTATAGTAATAAGCTTTTTCATTAATAGGTTCAGACTCTATAAAAGCAGTAAAATCAGATATTGCACCAAAATAATCTTGGAGGTTGTACTTAGCTCTACCTCTATCAAGATATGCATATTTTA
>CAIUUO010000296.1 GCA_903902325.1 uncultured Bacteroidia bacterium | reverse complement strand
GGAGGGTGCCGGCGAGAACGAACTTGTGCAGGCCGTGCCAGGAGATGTTCAGGGCGTTCGAGAAATAGAGCGAGTCCACCATCTGGTGAGCTTTGTCTACAACAGCAGACGGATCGATAAGGGAATGCTTTTTGGCTCTTTGACGACTAAGGGCTTTTGAAGGTGATTCGGTTGTAACTGAGGATGAGGGTGATTGTTGGCGCATAAGAGGTCTCCAGGTTGCCCCTAAGGGGCTTGGTGACCTCCGCAACGCCTGGCGGTAGGTGGTTCATAATGAACCGTTTGTCCAGGGCCTTTTTCCCTGGCGACATGGGGCGAACCTCCATGTCAGTCGGCTATTCAGCTGGATTCGGTATATCCAACGGCTCTTCAAGTTTCTCTTTCCCCGGAAATTACTTCTACCGTTTTCAGGGAACGGGACTGAGATTCAGCCAGTCCGGCCTATCTACCAGCAGATCCAATCTGCTATGCTGGTAGCTCATTTCTTGGCATCGAGTTTAGCGGAATCGATGCTGGAATAAGTAAAGCTCTTCTTCAAGCTTTACAATTACTATTATAGACCCTTTTTTTCGTTCTGTCAAGGTCTGATTTGAAATAATGTAGTAATATCAGCATTTTACTTGACATTGATAGTATTTTATGATACTAATCCTATCATGACTGTCTCGTCGGACAGCATTAGATTGTATTTCCCAGTCCGCTAAGAATATCCCGAATTGCCTTCCGCTCGGTCGACGACACCGGCTGCGAAGGTGCCTTTTTTAAAACGGGATCGTCAGTGGTCGCCCTATTTAAAGCCGCATTCAGGACATTACCAAAAGATCTCGCCCCAGTATTTTTCTGTGGCACGTCTGAAATGCCCGGTTTCTGATTTCCCTCTTTAATCTGCATGACCTGATTATTAATCAAGCCAGTCCCCACCCTCTCCATGCAGGACTCCTTGTGGTTTAGACATAATGGCTGTCAGTAAAAATCACCTGAATCTGGTTACGAAAAGATGTGATCGGTTGTACAGTGTATCGGTATGCTCGTAGATTTACTTTAAGATGTGGGGCCAACCAATGCCTGAATAATTGCGCTGGCTCGTATATTTGTTGATGTAGCACCTTTTCTGCGGCGTTTATAGCGTTCGAATCCGAGTTTCACCCATCATTTTTTCATTAAGTGTCCAGGGTGCTCCGGATTGAATAAGAGCGGATGTTCATTTTATCGCCATTTGTTTATGTTTATGTGTATACAATATGTTAGCATTTTATGAGATAAACAGGGAGTGATCACATGGGTGCATCATTAATACATATCCTGGTGGTTGATGACGATTCGTTTACCGCTGAAGTTACTGGCATGATTTTGGATGAGCCTGAGTACGAAATAGTTTTAGCGTACAGTGGAATAGATGCTCTGGCAAAGATTGCCTCTGATCCTCTTATCCGGGTCGTAATTTCTGACATGAATATGCCGGGCATAAGCGGAATTCAGCTTTTTACCGGGATGCATGAGCGCGGCTATAAGCTTCCGTTTGTACTATTAACCGGCGACGAATCCCCGCCGCTTCGCCTTGAGTATCCCATGGATGCTATTGTCACTAAAGATGCAGCCCTTGAGGTGATACTACCAAAGGTCGTGGCTTCCCTTCTGTTAAAAAGCCAGCCATTCCTAAATAGCGCCACAGAAGCAACAGTAGGGTGACAACCGGCTTGCAAAAGTTCATGACACTTGTTTCCGATCTACTCACAGACAGTACGCTTTTGATCTATGGCGCGGCTCTGATTGGAATCACGATACTTGCGGTAATGATTGTGCGTAAATTTATAACCTTGGAAGACAATTCCCACCAAAGCGAAATAAAGCGGAAACAAGCCGAACTCGACGAACAGCAGCGAATTAAAAGAGAAGATTTAGCGAGGCGCAGAAAACAGATTGAAGACAAAAAGGAGCGAGTTCGTGAGGTGAAGTGAGAAATAAAGCAGAATGAAGGCAGGGCACAGCGGTACGGAAAACCGGGTTAAGGTTTTACTGCGGCAGTAAAGAATGCAATTTTTTTACATACCGAGTTAGCATTGGTGATTGGCCCCCCCATCTACAATACCACGTTGCTTAAAATCAGGCAGG
>CAIUUO010000295.1 GCA_903902325.1 uncultured Bacteroidia bacterium | reverse complement strand
ATACCGACCAACAGGTTGGGATGTTCAACCCTGGGCAGTTTGGCCAGGATCTCACCCAACTGAACGGGAGATAATTTGGCGGAACAACCGCCTTGCTCAACAGTGGATAACAAATCAAAATCACTCATGGGAGCAAAAATAATAAATTACCGGGGGTTGAGCACAAATAGAAATCATAAACCGGATGAACCACAAATGGCAAAAATGGGCACAAATAAGCAATTATCAATGATTAATTAAAACCCATACTTCTCCCTATGGTAAACCAACGAATCAACAGATGGATAGTGGTGTCCCATCGAAGGGAGCGAAATCCTTTTACCCTCAAACTGTTTGATGCTGTATGTAGATTGAAAAGGTTCCGAGAAATTCTTGTTAACAATTACATTAAAATCGTTGTTGATAGAGATAAGCCCTCGGTCAAAAGCCCTGTGCAGATTGGGACACAAGGAAAGACCATTGGAGATTGTATCATTGAAACCTTCGGAAAAAGGGATGATATGGCAAGCATCCACCATGGAGATATTGTCACCAGCATCTACCCGAAATCCTGAAATGCAGCAGGTATAATTGTAAATCTTAGGTACCTCCTTTTTGAAAACACCGCCACGCACGAAAATCTCCTCCTGAAAGCCTTCGTTGTCGAGATTATTCCTGATTTGGGTGAGTCGTTGCAGGTATTCCGATTTTGAGTCTTTTAAAATCTGAGTTTTAATGTCTGTGAGATAACTGTTTTCAGGAACGATTGTGGCCGAGTAATTTGCCTTTGGGAAGTACTTATCCAACAGAACATGTAGCAATATTTTGGATTCTTCTTTTTTCAATAGAAGCTTCTTTAATTCCTCATCAATTTTAGCATATTGCACGGCGGTGGTCAGGTTGGAAAAGCTTCTCATCGGGCTTTTGGATTTGATCCAAAGCTCACACCCCCTGTTTGGAACCAGTTGCCAAAAGGGTTCTGTACTCATGTGGTAAAACGGGAGTGTAAAAAGGCACTGGTGATTGGTCTCCACAAGTGATTGCCAGTTGGATTTGAACAATCCGACCAATTCTGGTAGAATTTTAATTTCTGAATTGGTATATAAACCATTCTGAAAGGCTTGTATCAAACTAATCAGCAGGATTGGCTTGTGTGGGGCGCCACCATTCTTGAAGTCCCGCCGCAAGTTTTCAAATTTGGAGCAATAGTAGGATAGGTTTTTGGTAATCATTGGTAATGAATTATCGTTTTCTCGTCCAGGTAGCACAATTCAATGCTCCCCCTTCTTTCACAATTTTGGTCATTTCTACTTGAGCAATCCGTCCCTTAACCGCATAAGATGGATAATGCCTGCTGATCTGTTCAAATGCCTGTACATCCTCTTCGATGTTCAATTTGGGGACTAAAATAAGGTCTTTGGTTTGCAGAAAATTGATGTAAGCCCAGTTCATTTTGTCCTTTTTCTTCACTGTAAACTCAAGCCATTCAATGTGGAGGCCGTTGTATTCAAGTTCACCAATCAATTTTTTTTCTGTTTTGTATTCTTGATTAACCAATATATTCGAGTCATCGATAAACCTCAGCATCCCGTCCGCATGGCCAAATACTTCCCCATCCCAGGGAATCAGTACCACTTTTTCGACTTCGAAGGTGTCTTTTAAACGCTTGATTAGTTCAGTTTTGTTGCACAGATACCTGTTTTCGCGCACAATCTTATCTGTCAGAATGATGCAATTACTAGATTTTACCATATTGCCGCCATCCAGTAGGATCTCTGATTTGATCGTCTTTATGTTGATGGCATCGCAGACTAGGTCGGGGTAAGTTTTCAGGTCCCTTGAACTTTTCCAATCTCCCTGTAAATAATCAGGATCGTATCTGTATTCCATAAACTTGTTCTCCGAGATCTGGATGGGCATATAATCCCTTGCCCAAATGTCCTTGGTCCTTGGAAGAAAATTGTATGGAATGCCAAAAGAATCCAGCATACCTGTAATTTTGGTGCATGCCTCTGAATAACGGGGCTTGGTTCGTAGCAGATCAGAGAAGTAAATGGTGTTTGTGTCGCTATCTGGTATCATTTCAATCGTTCTTGCCAGATTTCGCGAATTACTTTTCCAATTTTTAAAAATTCTGTCTCGGTAAATTCATCTGTTTTGGCATTGTTGCACCAATAACATGCCATTACACAATTTTCGGGTCTGTATTCATAATTTGAATTCAACCTGTCAATCTCGAAGGACCATCCACGAAGTGATTTTTTGAAAAGTTTACGCTTATCAACAAGTAACTCAATTTCAGCTTTAGTTAGTTTACAATAGTGGCAACGAATCTCCTCTTCCTGGTCACCAATAAGTTTAATAAAATTATCCTCGGGGAAAATGTTTGGAAATGCATTAATGTATTCAATCTCGAGTTTTTTCAGTAGTTCGGCATTTGCTTTCTCAAGGGCACAAATTGCCAAAACAATATCCTTAATTGCAACGCCATCGATTGGATATGTCTCCAATTCTTGCCAATATTCCGCAGAATACTTATTGACCAAATCCTCTGATATTTTAAAATCGATGAAATCCGAGGGACTAAATGAATCTTTTTTATGAATTGCCAGCGAAAATAAAAAAATATGCTTTTTTGTCTTGAAGCTATCCTTGGATTTAGCAAGATATTTACTCCTTTGATACTGATTCATATGATTGATTTTCTTAGGTTTAGTTTCCAGAATTAATTGAAATCAGGTATCATAAATGTAATAATTTTTTGGATTAAGAGGGCTTTTTGAGTCGAACTTGATATTTGCAAATGAGCACTTCAGTCAGACGGCTCATATGATTCAGATTTTCGGCTGTACCTGTGGCACTTAAGGGAATTAGTGCCTTGGTAACCATGGGTTTCAACCCATGGTTACCAAATCGGCCGTGCCGGTGGCACTGGAAAACAAATGAGTTTGAGAACGGCGACAAAACGACCAAAAAGCCACCTCACTAATCCTGTTAATTCTTAAATTCTGAGAATTCTGATAATTCTGATTCAGACAAATTACCTACTTTTAGCTGACTATTAATTCTGAGAATTCAAACTACTGCCATGCAAAAACTAACTGCTTTTCTGATCATCTCTACGATTCTCATTTCAAATGCCTACGCCAAGACCGTAGACAAAACAAGGCATTCTGCGGAAAAGCAATCGGCCGTCACTTCGCCGAAAAATACCGGTCCGGCACCCGATTACAGCGATCTCCAATATTGGGCTGCTTCTCCGTACAAGGATGATACCAGCGACAAAATTCCCGTATTTTTGAAGGATGAAGTCAGGGATGCACGTGCGGATGTGTTTTTCATCCATCCTACCTCCTATTTTGGAGAAAAAAAAGGATCTCCCTGGAATGCCGACTTGCGGGATACCTCCGTCAACAACAATACCGACAACCTGTCAATCAGGCTTCAGACCTCTGTTTTCAATGGCAGTTGCCGGGTTTTCGCTCCCCGCTACCGGCAGGGCAACATGGAGGCCTTCTATGTTTTCAACACGCCTGAAGCCAGGGCAGCCTTTGACCTGGCCTACCAGGATGTGAAAAAGGCATTTCAGTATTACCTGAAACACGACAACAAAAAACGTCCGATCATCATTGCCTCCCACAGTCAGGGAACGCTGCATGCCATCCGCTTGCTTCAGGAGTTTTTCGACGGGAAGCCCCTGCAAAAACGGTTGGTCTGCGCCTATATCGTAGGCTATCAGATTAAGAAGGATGCCTTTAAATACCTCCCGGTAGGTGAACGACCCAATCAGACCGGCTGTTATGTCGGATGGCGCACTTACGCCAAAGGGGAGATTCCGAAAGGTGCCGCCGCGGAAAACGGGAATTCTGTTTGCGTCAATCCGCTGACCTGGACCACGTCCGGGGAGTGGGCCTCATCTGATCTGCATCAGGGTGTCATGAGCAATTTCGAGAAGATTGTACCGCATACGGTAAGTGCCGGAATCGAACCTACCGCCAAAATTCTCTGGATAGATACCCAGGTGACCCTGGAAGACCAAAAGAAGAAATTGACCAACTACCACAGGTGGGATTACAATCTTTTCTGGATGAACATCCGGCAAAATGTGAAGGATCGGATTGATGCATATCTTGCGAATAAATAACAATCTGACAACCTCAACTATCCTGTAAAAATCCATGAGAAAAAGCAGACTGAAAAGAATGGCCAGGGTAATCGCGATCACTATTGCAGCCTTACTGTTTGTATTTTACATTTTTGCAGCTTACCCGTTCTGGGGATTGTTTTTCAATGCCCAGCGGCATACCAATCCGCCACTGACCCCTGCCTGGGCCCTGGAGTGTTGGGTTTGGGACAACGATTCCAATAATGTTGCCATGGTTGACACTTTGCTGGATGGTTACAAAAAATATGATATTCCTGTCCGGACCATCAACATTGACAGCCCCTGGGCCATGCGGTTCAATGATTTCCGGATTGACACCATCCGTTACCCGCATCCCAAAGAGTGGTTTGCCAAAAGGAAATCAGAGGGTTACCGCATCGTGATGTGGATGACTACCATGGTGAACAGCAAAAACAAGGGTACCCCGATTCCCAACTCGGAAGATTGGTACAATGAGGCCAAATCTAAAGGCTATTTAACAGGAAATGGACAGCAAAACGGATGGTGGAAAGGCAAAGGCGGCTTTATAGATTATACGAATCCCGAGGCCATGAAGTGGTGGCATGGCATGCAGCAAACTGTTTTCGACTATGGCATTGACGGCTGGAAGCTGGATGATACGGCGACCCTCTCCTTTTACATGGCCGGACCGGTTCCTTTTTTGTACAGAAGCACTTTTTCAGGTATGATGAGCCTCCGGACTTACATGGACCATTTCTACCGCGATGAATACAGGTATGGTCTGACAAAGAACCCGGAGTTCATAACGCTTGGACGTTCCATGGACCAGAATTTCCATCCTGAAGGTTTTGCACCGCTGGATGCTGCACCGGTAACCTGGGTTGGCGACCAGAAACATATCTGGACCACAAAAGAAAAATTAGCCGATGTAGGGCATAAGAAAAACGACCTCATAGTAACCGGGATAGGTGGGTTTGAAATGGCCATCCAGACTATTCTGGCTGCCGCGAAACTGAGATACAACGTGATTGGCTCGGATGTGGCGGGCTATTCCGGCAGCTACATTCCTACCCGCTTGTACATCAGATGGGCACAGTTTTCGGCATTCTGCGGACTGTTCCTCAATGGCGGCCATGGCGACAGGAGACTTTGGCATCGTACTCCCCTTGAACTGGAGGTGATCAGGAAGTTTTCATGGTTGCATACTGAACTTGTTCCCTATATGTACAGCTATGTTGTGACAGGCCATGAGGGCGGCAGGGTCCTGCAGAAACCTGTCGACGGCAAATACCACTATCTTTTCGGGGATGATTTCCTGGTGGCCCCGATCTACCAGGATGACCTAAACAACAGTGTTACCCTGCCCAAAGGGAAATGGCGCTATTTCTTCAACGACAGCGAAGTATTTGAAGGCGGAATAACTTTTGAGAAATCCTTTCCATTGGAGGAATTTCCGGTCTTCATCCGCGAAGGCGCCATCGTTCCGTTGAATATTGAGCGATCATGGACAGGGCTGGGCAGTGAAGCCAGCGCAGGAAAAGATACCTGGCTGATTTATCCGGGTATGGACCATGCCTTCACCTTATATCATCCAGACATTAGTGGTTCCACTACCGTGACGATGAAGAATCTTCCCGGTAGGTTGGAAATTGGGATAAAGGATGCAAAAAAACCATCCGTCTATACGATCAGGATGGAAAACAAACCCGCCAAAGTACTATTTGAAGATGTTGAACTCAGTGATTCAACAGATTATCATTTTGATAATCATAAACACCGGCTGACAATACCTATTGATCAGGCGAAGGATGGTACACTGAAAATACTGAATTGATCTCACAGGCAGAACATGCAAAGTATACCTGTCGCCTAAATTTGTGTCCATTTGTGTGCTTTTGTCGTTAGGTCAAACTTGCTATTTGTGTTCATTTGTGCAATTTGTGGTAATAAGGGGTTATTTGTGGTGAAACATCGAACAATCTTCGCCGTAATATTAACAACAGAAAATTAGTACCACATGAACGGATATGACGAAAACAGGCGCAGGTTCCTGGGCAAACTTGGATTAACCCTGGGTGCTACCCTGTCGGGAACCCGGGTGATGCATGGAGAAAACGCCCCTGAGGCAGAAATAGTAACGATTTCGGCTGACCAGAAGCTCTTTATGCAGAATTATGAGCGCTGGATGGACGACTTTATCGAGGTGAACAAGTTCCAGAAAAAAGAGCCCTTCAACCTTGAAAACAACATGAAGATCGTCGCTCTGTCGGAAGAGGCCAAATTGTTTCAACAACAATTGATAGGTTACATGAAGGAGGAGAACTTCGCAAGATATTTCATGGTGGCCACGGAACGGATGACATTGTCGATCTGATACCACAAATGGACACAAATGGATTTGGGTAAAATTGAAATTACATTGGTTGGCAAATCCCTCTATTAGAGAATGAACCTTTTGTATTCAAGTTTTTCGGGACCAAAATTGACGAGCATACCCAGTCGCTTTTCGGAAGCTTTCAGGTAATTGATTAGTTGACCTTTGTGGATATTGGTAAGTTCGCTGACAGCTTTGAGTTCGATGACGACCTCATTGAAACAGAGAAAATCGGCAAAATAATTTTTCTTTAATACTTGCCCCTTGTATTTTATTTTCATCCTTTTCTCCCTTTCAAAAGGAAGATCATGATCCACAAATTCCAGTTCCAGCGCTTCCTGGTAGACTGCCTCCCTGAAACCTCCTCCCAGTTGATTGTGGACCTCCATGCAGCATCCAATTATTTGGTAGCACTCCTCTTTATAAAGATATCCCTCATCCATATTCAAACTTGTACTGAAAATAATTTCCTATACAAGTTACAGTAAATTAAAACAATAAGCGAATGAAATCCTCCTAGTTTTTCATTCTTGTCAATCCGCTTAATTCGTGGTTGAATCGGGATTATTCATGCAAATTCGTGAAAATCGTGATATAGAGTTATTTGTGTTCATTTGTGAATTTCGGGGTTCAATCCGGGGTTATTTGTGTCCATTCGTGCAA
Source organism: uncultured Bacteroidia bacterium (assembly GCA_903902325.1). Taxonomy (GTDB): domain Bacteria; phylum Bacteroidota; class Bacteroidia; order Bacteroidales; family Prolixibacteraceae; genus CAINVV01. Next base: position 28,119 of record CAIUUO010000295.1, on the reverse strand, counting down.
TTTGTGGTTCATTCCGGGGTTATTCGTGTTCATTTGTGTCATTCGTGGTTTATCAGGGGATATTCGTGTTCATTTGTGTCATTCGTGGTTTATCAGGGGATATTCGTGTTCATTTGTGTCATTCGTGGTTTATCAGGGGTTATTCGTGTTCATTTGTGTCATTCGTGGTTCAACCGGGGTTATTTGTGGTTTGGTTTGATATTCTCTGTGTCTGCATCCCTTTCCCATTGACGTACATTTCCAGTTTATCGCCGTCAACTTTGTTGGTCTCCAGGCACATCCCACACTCCGTCGAATAAGGCTTAGGCACTGGTATAACCTTCACATCCAGTTTGTTCTCCACACACCAGCGTTCCGCCTGAATCACCTGGCGGATGTTCTGAAAAAGGAATATTTCCCTATTTGCCTGCATCGTGGATGGCTTTGGCCAGAAAGTTCAGCTCTTCAGGTGTGTGGTAGGGCGAGAGCGAGAAGCGGCAATCTCCATTAGGGAATGACCCCAGGTGACGGTGAGCCAATGGAGCACAATGCAACCCAGCCCTGCATTCGATTCCATACTCTTCGTAAAACCGTTGCGCAAGTTCCGAACCACTCAGGGATTGGTGCACTACGGAGAACAACTTGCCCTGATTGGCAAAATTGTCAGCACATCGCACGGTATAATTGTTGTTCCTTTTAACCTCTGTGAGCAGGGAGGCAAAATCGTCCCGGGTATGCATGGCTAACGGCCTGTTTTTCAGCGCTGCATTCAATCCGTGAATTCCTGTGATGTTTGGTGTTCCCGCTTCAAACCTGTCGGGTGTAAAGGTAGGCATCGACAATGAGTCGGATCCGCTACCGGTTCCGCCATAAAGCAGGGGTTCGACCTGCTCAGGATACCGCATGAAAGCCCCACCGGTTCCGGTAGGTCCCAGCAGTGATTTATGTCCGGTAAATGTCAGAAAATCAATGCCCCAGCTATCCACTTCAACGGGATACTGCCCGAGCGACTGACTCGCATCCACCAGCAAAGGAATCTCTCCGATCACCTTCTTAACCTCACCCGGCGACTGGGCCATCCCATTCACATTGCTCATGTGACAAATACATACCAGTATGGTGTTTGGTCTTATTTTAGCAGCAATCTTTTCAATCAGTATCCTGCCATCAGGAGCACTGTCCATCTGTTCCCATTCAATAAGTCCCATCTGCCGCAAATGCTCAAGTGGTCTTGCAACCGCATTGTGTTCCATGGCAGAGGTAAGCACATGACCTCCCTTTTTGCATATTCCCTGGATCATCAGGTTCAATGCCGCGGTTGCATTGGCTGTAAAAATGATCTTACCCGCATCGGACGTTCCCATCATAACTGCCAGTTGATCGCGGCACTCCTCAACAAGCCTGGTTGATTGCAGAATACGAGGATACGCTGACCTGCCGTATGTCCCGCCCGTTTCGTTCAGGTGCCTGCTCATCGCCTCCGCTACTTCCGGAGGTTTGGGAAAACTCGTCGCACAATTGTCGAAATATAGGTTCATGATATTGTTTGAAATGTTTAAAAATAGTTTGAAATGTTTGAAGGGTTAAACGACTCCCAGCACCCTTCGACAAGCTCAGGGACCGGACGTTGAATTAGAAAAAGGGTTGCCCTTCGACAGGCTCAGGGAGCAAGATCCGTAAGAGCGACAACTTTTTATACATTTCAAACGTTTCAAACAATTCTATTATGGTTTGACAATATGCCCCGTTTTTGCCATGATTTCTGTAAGGGTAAACATATTAGAAATCGTTCCAACTCCCAGTTGCTTCTTCAGATCGTAAAAATCCAGGCAAGTGCCGCAGACAAGGATTTCGACACCATCCGCATCGAGGTCCCGAAGGGAGGCAATCACTCCCGAATCTCCTGTCGTTAGTTTTACCCCTGCGTTGTAAAAAATCAGGTGGGTGGGTAATACCGGCTGCTCGTGCAAGGCGTTCAGGAACCCCTTCATCAGGATGGCACCCAGTTGCGGATCTCCTTCTCCCATCTTGTCGCTGCTGACCACTACCACATAGGCGGAAGAACATATTCCGGGATTCACACCGAAAGTTGCGGCCTCCTCACCAATTCCCTGTTTCTCTTTCACCACCTCTATCTGAAAAATGCCACCTGTTTCTGTTCCGGTCGGAGCAAGTGACTGATCCTTCAGGAAGGTCATGATATTCTGAAATGCAGTCTGGTTGTCGCATTCGATTCTCAGGGTCTCTCCCGGCTGACTAGCCTTCAGAGCCCTCCTTGTTAAAATCAAGGGTTGCGGACAAAGCAACCCCTTTCCGTCTACTTGTTGCATGATCGTTCAATTTATTGTATTTCTTCCTGTAATAATGGCTGTTAGCTTTTAGCACTTAGCTGTTAGCCATGCTCTATGCCCCATGCACTATGCTCCTTGCTCCATGCCAAAATCCAAAATTGTAAATTCCGTGAGTTCTCTTGCGACCCTTTCCGGTTCATAGGAGGTGGGGACAAACGGAATCATCTTCGTATCCCTCCTGGCCATGCTGAAATCGTAGGCTTTATCATAGTATGCCAATGTAATGTCTACAACTTTTCGATAATCTCCTGCTGAAAGCGCCTCAAGCGTATCCTGGGTATCCTTTCCTCCTAACCGTTTGCTGATCTTTTCAACACTTGTTTGCAACTCTTCTGCAGGGAAACCTGCATAATCGCGCATCAGGCGGTCTATCCGCTCCTCTCTCGGGGGATCAATACGAATGGTCGTACACTTGTTCATTTGTAAAAACAATTCATTGAGGATGCTGACTTTACCGATGGCCTGACTTTCCCCTTCCACCCAGATGGGTTTGGCCAGATCAAACTCAGTGATCTTTTCAAAGATCAGGTTCGTAAATTGCTCGGTAGTAGGCTGTGTTGGCTGGCCAATTCCCCCAAATGTGGATCCCCTGTGATTCGCAAGCCTTTCCAGATCCAGTACCTGATGACCCAGTGATACCATGTGGTCCAATATTTCGGTCTTGCCGGATCCGGTTGGGCCACTGAGCATAATCAGGTTCAGCCCATTCGAGATGAGTTCCCTGCAATGCGTGCGATATGCCTTATAGCCTCCCTCGAGAACAAAAACTTCCCTTCCCGCCGTCTGCAGCAACCAGGCCATGCTGTTGCTGCGCATGCCTCCACGCCAGCAATAGAGGTAAAGCGGTCCCTTCAATTTTCTGGCTTGCAGCACAAAATATTTTAGTTTAGGACCAACCAGTTCCAGCCCTTTCAGGACTGCAGTATCCCTACCCTGCTGTTTGTAGAGGGTTCCAACGACGACCCTTTCCTCATCGGTGAAAAGAGGGAAAGAGATGGCACCGGGCAGACGACCCTGACTGAACTCTGCAGGAGTCCGGATATCCAGGACAGCCTGTCCCTTCATCTTCGTGATAAATTCATCTGCTTTCATCGTTGTCATCCTGCTATTTTATTCTTACAAATTTAACCCAAAATGGTTAGCTAACAATGCACAGAATTCTTACATGAAAAGGTTGTTCCCGATATGAAAAAAATCACCACAATAGGCACATAGGTCACATAGAACTCTATTGTGACCTATGTGCCTATTGTGGTGAAAACGTATATTCAGTTTTTTTTGTAGCTTTGATTTGTTCTACAACTACTATTTAACACAAACCAATGAAGACACATCAATTGTTATTCTCCATTCTCCTGGTGGGTATAGCCTTTGGCACTGCCTGGGCCATCAGGGGCCAGTTCGGGCATGAACCCGGAGCAGCCATGGCCGGAATCATCGGTGGCGCAGCCCTGATACTCGTAGCCAAACGCGAAGAGTGGTACCACAAGATGCTGCCGGTAATCGCAAGCGCTGCCATCGGCTGGGGTACCACAGGGATGATCAGCTACGGCCTGGTGACAGGCTATTGCCGTGCAGGTGATCTGCTCAATTCTACTTATGGCTTTCTATCCCTTTTCGTAATAGGCGGACTATTCGGACTGATTGGCGGAGGGCTTGTCGGACTAACACTGAATTCAACTTCTGCCAACCGTGTCAAATGGGCTTCCCTGGTGGCTGAAATGGCAGCAGGCGGATTGATCGGATACTATTTTCTGATCGAACAAGCCGAACTGCTCATGACTCCACCACGTTCCGAGGCATGGGCCGTTTGCTTGGGTGCCGGTGCCGCCATGATATGGTACATGGTTCGGAATAACTATACACCAGCGCTTAGGGTGGCTTTCTATGCCATGCTGGGCGCCGGTTTTGGATTTTCTTTCGGTAACTTCCTCCAAATTACAGGAAATATTTTGGAGATCCATTTCAATTTATGGAATGTGATGGAGTATAACATCGGATTCTGGGGCGGTTCGGGAATGGCCTACGGGGTCTTTACCTCTACCTGGCCTTCGGATGCAATTCCTCTTAAGAAATATACCAACAGCCTTTCTCTATTGGTAATCCTTCTGATTGTTCCGCTGCTGGTTTGGAAAGATGCATTCCTGGTAAGCGATTTGATGAAAAGTAGTTTCATCCAAAACGATGAATCCAATGCAATGTTCGTTACCTTGTTGACGCTCTTTCTGCTTGCCCTCATGAATCTCTTGATCAGAATGAACCTGAAAGGAAAACTGCGCTTTGGATACAGGGAAGTTATGACCCTGTTTATCTGCGTTTTTTCAACCTATATCCTCTGGAGTTATTTGATCACAGGACTCTTTATGGGAAATTTCAGGTCGGAACAACCCCTGTATGTGCTCAATCTGGTGGTTTTCCTGTTACTTATCAGGAAGACTGTCTCCCCGTTTCAGGATGCTGAACCCGAAATTGTCTACCTGAAAGACAGATGGACACTCTATTTCTCCTCCATCATTGGAGTGATTGTATTACTTTCGCTTATTCTGTATGTTGCACACGGAGGGTTTCCGAATGCAAACCTACGTTTCCCGGTTTAACCATGACAAAATTAATTTTAGGACTCATTTGCCTCGCTGGCTACCTGACTGCAGGAGCAGCTGATCCCGACAGAAGCCAGGAGCTGATTGCCAGGGGTGAAAAAGTGACTAAAGCTGGTGGCGGCTTTAAATTCACAGAAGGTCCTGCCGTAGCGCCGGATGGCCGCGTATTCTTTACCGATCAGCCAAACGATAAAATTGAAGTATGGAGCGAGGATGGAAAAATCAATACGTTCATGCAGTCCTGCGAACGGTCAAACGGTACCTTTTTCAACAAAAAGGGTGAACTGATATCCTGTGCCGATTTGCACAACAGGGTCGTTGCCATTACCATGGATAAGAAAATCAGGACCCTGACAGAAAATTTCAACGGAAACCACCTCAACGGTCCCAACGATTTGTGGATCGCTCCGGATGGCGGCATCTATTTCTCCGATCCCTACTACCAGAGGGATTACTGGGAACCCGTTCATACGGAGGTACAGGATACCCGCGGAGTTTATTACATGAACCGGGATGGGAAAGTACAAAGGGTCATAAGTGATTTCCAGCAGCCCAACGGATTAATCGGGACTCCGGATGGCAAAATTCTCTACATTAGTGATATCAAGGACCATAAAATCTGGAAATATACCATCAACAAAGACGGAAGCCTCAGCGACAAATCATTTTTTGCACCGGAGGGTTCAGACGGAATGACCATCGACAGGGAAGGGAATGTTTACCTGACCAATCAGTGTGTATCCGTATTTGACCCAAAGGGAAATAACATTGCCCGGATTCAGATTCCCGAACAGCCATCCAACATTTGTTTTGGAGGGAAAAAGCGGGATATTCTCTTCATTACAGCACGCACATCCGTCTACACGGTTAAAATGAAGGTGAGAGGTTATTAACTGCGATTAAGGCATTGATTCCTGTTTCAATCTTTGTGCATACGCTGAATAGGCATGCATGCGCTCGACTGTCGTCCCGGGAGTGATTTCGCAGCCCGCCGAAACGATTCCCCTTCCCCTGGTTGCACGAAAACATTGTTCAACACTTTTGGCCAGTGCCTCAAAGGTGCCGTCTTGTACAACGGAAACAGGATCGCTGTTTCCGGATACAACCTGATTTCCTGTCAAAAGTGGAATAAAATCTTCCATCCTCTCAACGAGATGGTCAATATCCACGATGTCGGCACCGGTTCTGATCATATCAGGCAGAATAGCTGTAGTATTTCCGCAGATATGCAATTTCACCTTTGCACCAAGGTGGTGGGCATGATCTATGAGGGCCTTTTCCAGCGGAAAAATGTACTCGAGGTAAAGGTCAGGAGAAATAAGTGAACAAACAGCATCTCCGATACCGATGCAATGCGCTCCCGCTTTGATCTGAGCTGCAAGAAAATCCATGGCACTTTCCGTGACAATGTCTAAAGCGACTTTCAGGTCATCGGGATGTTCATAGAAATCAAGGCATGCAGCAGAAACATCCCTCAAATCGCAATATTCTGCCAGTGGACCTTCCACCCAACCGCAAATAAACTGTGAGTCTCCGGCAACACGCTGATATTGCCTGATTTCATCAATACGCGAAATCAACCGAGCATGTTCATGTACCTTGATCGGCTTGAGTTTGTCAATATCCTTGATGTCATTGATTAACAGTGCATCAACAATTGGGAGTGTATTGAGCGGATAACTGATCCTTGTTCCAAACGATGAGGCTTCGGCATAGGGATCAGACATTACGTTCACCCAGTCGCTGGCAAAATCACAGGCGCATTTCAGGTTGACGGAGCATTTGTCCTGGTAATTCAAACAGAAATCACGGTAGTTCACGCCGCAATATTGGGCGGCAAAGCGCATCAAAATAGGATGAAAAGGAGGTCTGTCTGCGGTTCTCCCTTCCAAAAAGTCCATTGTCCTCTGCAAACTGTTCATGCCTACAGCGAATTATGTTTGAAGAGTTTGAAATGGTTGAATGGTTACCAATATCTATTTAACCTTTCAACAAAAACATTTCAAACTCTTCAAACAATTTTATCCTCAATTTTTTTATTTTACATAGGAAGCAGCGGCTAAAAAGTCGTAGCTTTTTTGCACACTTACGAGAGGCTCAAAATTGTAACGTTCCACCTCAACGAAATAATCTTTGATACCAATGGAATATCCCTCTTCGAAAATCGTTTTGAAATCAAGCAATCCGCTTTCTCCAATTTCCTTTTCATCCTTAATGTGCAACAACTGGAAGCGTTTCGGATATTTTTTCATGTATTCAATGGGTGAGCATCCGCCCTTCATCACCCAGTAAACATCCATCTCAAAAATAACAGTCTTTGGATTGGTATTTTCAAGCATGAAATCGAGTATAACTTTATCCTCAATTTTGGTAAACTCATGGTTGTGGTTGTGCCAGCCAAACTGCATACCGGATGCTGCCGTCAGTTCTCCGATGGCATTGAAATAATCCATCTGAACCTTTAATTCATCCAGCTTTTCAGGGAATTTCATACCGGGCTTGATCATGTATTTCATGCCCATTTTTTTGTGATCCTCAATGGCAGTTTTCCACCATTCCATCGCTGCAGCATGCGTTTCCTTTGTATAGTTGGGACCTCCGAGGTGACAACTGGTAAGTTTCATCCCCAGACCGTCTACATGTTTTTTAAATTCGCCGGGCAGCATTCCGTATACTTTCCCATCGCCATAGGAGGCCGTTTCAAGAGAATAATAACCCATAGCGGCTGCTTTTTTTAGTGTTCCCGCTGCATCTTTGGTCATATCGTCCCGAAGGGAATAAAGCTGGAGTCCAATCTTCTTTTTCTTCATTTTCTTTGGTTCAGCTGCAGTTAAAAGATTAGCACCAATCATGCTTCCGGCAACAACCATGGAAGTGGTTTTAAAAAAATCTCGTCTGTTCGTCATAGCAATGTTTTTTACTGATTTTTGATGATTCGTAAAAATAGCTTTTATTTTTCTCCTTAACAACAAAGGCTACCCCCTTTCCAGGGAGCAGCCTTGCAACTAATGCTGTCTAATCTGTCCAATACTAAAATTTACGCTACTAATTAGACGACGCACTGCTCTTATTGTTACACATTTTTCAAAGAATCTTTTTTGCTCATAATATACTATGAACATAGATGTTGCAAAGATTTTGGTGACTATATTTGCCACTTTGAATCTCGAATCACTAAAACTATTAACATGAAGAAGTTTTTCAGGTTTGCAGGCTTGATCCTGCTGTTGCTGATAATCGCCTTTTTCCTCTGGTGCGGAAACAATTTGCGCGATCAACACCCGGATTACAAAGTAGATATTAAAATCCTCAACAATCCCTCTTCACAGCTCTCTGCAGGATTCTGTGCCCTGCCGATCACACCGGCTGTTCCCGACCGCTGGGACGACAAAAATAAAAACGGTGAAATGGACAAGGGAGAAACTTTTACAGACGGGAACGGAAACGGAAAATTTGATCCGGTGTGGATAGCCGGTTTTGGAGAAAACAGGCCAGCAAACGGAATCCATGATGATGTCTGGGCAAGAGCCATGGTGGTTGATGATGGCAAAACGCGTCTTGCCATCGTTGTTTTGGATGCCATTGGTTTCATGAACAACGACGTGATTGACCTGAGAGGTAAAATCTCCAAAGAATCAGGCATCACCTATGCCATCGTAACCTCTACGCATACCCACGAAGGGCCCGATTTGCTTGGACTTTGGGGAAAAAACCCGTTCAGCACAGGAGTCAATGCAGCGCACATGGAATATGTCAAAATCCAGGCCGCCAAGGCAATCGATACGGCAGCAAAAAATTTGAGACCGGCCCGTCTTTCTGTTTCTCAGGATCTTACCGGAGCAGCGCCCCTGGTCATCGATACCAGAAAGCCTGAGGTTTTCGACTCCGGCCTTCGCATGATCCAGGTTCTCGACAAGGAAACAAACAAGACTTTGGGTACCCTGATTTCCTGGGGCGACCACCCCGAAACCCTCTGGAGCGACAATCTGCTGCTCTCATCGGATTTCCCGCATTCCGTGCGAGAAGGAGTTGAGAAAGGGGTATTCAGCAAAGACAGCCTGATGAAGGCAGGAGTCGGCGGTGTTGCCGTGTATGCGAGCGCTTGCGTTGGTGGACTGATGACGACCCATCCCCGGCTTACCATCAAGGATCCTTTCTCTGGCGAAGAATTCAAGGCCCCGACCTTTGAAAAAGCTGCTGCTCAGGGAAAATGTCTGGCCAACCTGGTACTTCACGCAATGGACAAACCTGAAGAGGTCATAGACTCGGCTTCCATCTCGATTATCGCAAAAACATTGCCAATTCCGCTTAAAAACACCATGTTCAAAATTGCAGCAGCTACTGGTTTGATGAAAAGGGGAATGACAGGATGGATGAACATGAAATCAGAACTCTCTGTGATAAAAATCGGCCCCATCACCATGGTTACAATACCAGGAGAATTGTACCCTGAGATCCTGAACGGCGGTATTGAATCACCTGCCGGACAGGATTATGCCATCGCTCCCGTGGAAGTTCCTGCCATCAGGGATCTTATGCCGGGCAAATACAAATTCATGTTCGGCCTTGCCAACGATGAAATCGGATACATCGTGCCCAAAAGCCAGTGGGACGAAAAAGCGCCTTTCACCTATGGAAGGGATAGCGGACCTTACGGGGAAGTCAATTCTCTCGGACCTGAAACCGCCCCTACCATCCACAGGAATATCAAGGCGATGCTGGAAGAGTTAAAGTAAGTGCCTAAAGTGAACTAAAATGACTAAAGTGCCTAGAGTACTTCGCTCCATGTGTTAATTGTTTGGAGTCCATAACTCTAGGCACTTTAGTTCATTCTAGGCATTTTAGGCACTTATGCAGAGGAGATCTTCAGTTGGAAAAGATAAAATCCTCCACCTGTGCCATTTTTTTTACAACCACATCTGCACCCGCATTCCACAAAATTTCATCTGCAAGGATCCCCGTGTTGACGCCAATGGTGTAAATACCAGCAGCCTTTGCCGCCTCAATACCTAACGGGGCATTCTCTATAACCACGACCTTACCTGCCGGATAGCCAGATCTTGCAAGTGCAGTCAGGTAAGGCTCGGGATTTGGCTTACAATGTTTGACGTCCTTCGCTGAAATGATCCTGCCTTTCTGAATCAGGCCGAAAAAATCGGAACACAACTCTTCCAGCAATAAATCCTGTCCGGAGCCTGTTACAACCCAAATCTCAATACCTGCAAACTTAACACGCTCCATAAGCTTTAAGGTACCTGCCATTGGTTTTGACTTCGGCATTTGGTCAAAATATTCGGATTTCTTCCCGTATATCTTTTCTATTTCTTCATCAGTCGCCTGACGTCCCAGTTTTTCCTGATACAAAAGATGAATAGTGGATGAACCGGTTCTGCCTTCGTTCATATAAACCTTTTCAAGCGGAAAATCCCATCCCAAATAGCCAAATGCCTTGCTCCAGGCGATGGCATGGTTGCCCATCGAATCATAAATCACGCCATCCATATCGAAAAAAATGGCTCTGAGTGATTCAAAGCCATTCAAAATTTGTTTGTTCTGCATACATTATTATTGAACAGGAAACTCAGAATGCCCGGAGTCCTGCAATCCAAAATCGAAAATTTCTTTATAGTTTACCCGAAATCTGATCCAATAAACTTATTACTTTTTTCTTGTCTGAGAATCCGGTGGCTCCGATCAAAAAATTGCCTTTCCACCTGAGGTACACCATGCCATTAAAAGGATCCTTCAATAAAAAATCTCCCTCTGCCGGCTTCTTGATCTTGGCATCCGCGTAGGAAATAAATTTGGTCACTATCTGCTCTACCGTTATACGATCTGATCTCTCCAGGATGAAAAAAGTGATCTCTTCACCACTTAAATTGTATTTTGCCCTTAGTGCCGAACCCAGAAATCCTAGTCCCATAAATTCAGTGGGCACATACTGGCAGGTATTGGGAACCTGATTTTCTTTCGGAAACATTCCAACAACTTTAGGATACTCAGGTTTTGCGCATAGTGAGGTAGAGAACACTTCCGCAATGGCTTTCAGTGAAAATCCCGGCACCTTCTCAAGCAAAGTCCCATTCATTTTTACATAGTACTTTCCGGCCACAAAATTAAAGGTAGCAGCATCTCCGTTTCCTTCAAGGCCAACCGGGAAAGTAACTGCTTTGGCCGATTTTTCAATGCTGTAAATTCCATAGCCATGCAGGGGATCTGCATGATCATATACCTCGATGGTCAGTTCCGCTCCGTTATTGCTCCAACTTGCAACCTGAAGATTTTCAAATCCATAGCTAAGATAGAATTCGGAAGCCCCGTCAATGTGCTCGTATAAATTATCCTTGTTGAATTTCAGAACTTTACCATCTTCAATCCATCCGGATATCTTTGGAAAGGCTACCTCCTGCGATCTGGCGAAAAAGGCGATAAACAGCAAGCCAATAATTAATATCTTTCTCATACCAGGAAATTAGTTGGAACCATTTTGATCCGTGCGATATCGGTAATGCGCTCCCTTACATCAAATCCATTCGGGCAGTTGACAGTACAACCCGGACAAGCTTCGCAGGGATTTGCCGATAAGTTCAATTTAGCAACGGTTGTTTGCGCCTTGGCTGGATAGGAATATCCGTAATTATACATATAAGAGCGCATCAGATCGGGAATCGGAAGATTTTTTGGACATTGACCCGAGCAACTCAAACACCCATGACAATATAGACCCGGCTCATTCATCGCCAACTCCAGATCTCTGATCTCCTTGTCATCCAGATTTTGATTTTGCGCAACCTGCCAGTTCTCCTTCACCATCTCAAAGTTCGTTAAACCTGGAATACACGTATGAATCAAAGGATTGGACAAAGCCCATTTCAGTGCAGCCTTGCAGTTTACCGGTTTTTTCTTCTCTTTATCCAGAAAGCCACCAGCCATATTTTTCATTCCGAGAATCCCTAAGCCTGCATCGTTGGCACGCTGAAGCGCTTTTTGCATCTCCGAGTCATCTTTCATCCTGAAATTGTAGGCAGTTAGGACTACATCATACAATTGACTTTCTACGGCTGTGGTGATAATATCAGCCATGTTGGTGTGAGTAGAACAACCAATAAATCTCGCTTTTCCGCTTTCCTTGGCTCTGCGCAAAGCCTCTGTGTATCTTGGATCCAACAAGTAGGCTCTGTCGCTGGCAGCATGGAGATATAAAATATCAACGTAACTCATTTGCAGCCTTTTAAGACTCTGGTCAAATTTTTCGAGAAACTGTTCCGTCGAAAGTCCCTCTTTGGGTGGATGTATCTTGGTCGAAATAATCACTCTTTCTCTGGGAATATCCTTAAAATACTGGCCAACCATCTCCTCATTGCGGCCGTCCTGGTATCCGTTGGCGGTGTCGAAATGCCGGATGCCTAATTCATAAGCAGCTTTCAAGATATTCGGATTGTCTGCCCTCATAACACCCATACTGACAATAGGAAGCTCAATTCCTGTCTTACCCAACGTGCGATAAATAATATTCTTTTGCTTTTTTTCTTTTTTTTGCTTCTTCTTTTTTGTAGGTATCGCCTGGAGTACTTGTGCAGTAAATCCGACAGTAGCTGTTGCTCCTAAAAACAAAAAATTCCTCCGGTTCAAAATCGTGTTAGCCATATTATTTTCGTTTTATATTCGTATTGCAGCATGAAAAGGGTTATAAACAAAAAGCAACGAAAATTAATAAAAAATCGATTCCAATCAATAGTAGTCTGACATCCGATAATATCAGGAAATAACGCAGCAAAGAAATTCATACCTTTGCCAGGTTGTTCACTTGCCTGAAATATGCCAGGTCGAGCTGAAGAATAGAATAAATAGAATACATGGAAAAAAAATACGACGTAATCATCGTAGGTGCAGGCCCGGCCGGAATATTTACAGCGTATGAACTGATCCGGGAAAGAACTGGTTTAAGTATCCTGATGCTTGAAAAAGGCAGAGACATCTACAAGAGAAAATGCCCGAAACATACCAATGGCGGGACCTGCATGAACTGCAACCCATGCTCAATCACGACTGGATGGGCAGGTGCCGGTGCATTTTCGGACGGAAAGCTTTCCCTTTCACACGAAGTTGGAGGCACACTTCCCGACTATATCGGCGTGGAAGAAACCATAAAAATGATCCGTTACACGGACGATATTTATCTCAAATTTGGCGCAGACAACGATATTCATGGTCTGACGGAAACTCCGGCCATGCGTGAAATCGGGAGAAAATCGATAGAGGCAAACCTTAAACTGGTCCAATGTCCTGTCAGGCACCTGGGTACAGAAAAGACACAGGAACTTTATCGTTCCCTTTTCGAACACATCAAAGGCAAGGGCGTAGAAGTTCGTTTCAATTCGCCTGTATCCGAATTCCTGATTGAAAATCAAAAAGTAATAGGAGTAAAAACTAACGCCGCAACCTACCTTGGTCGGTGTGTCGTACTTGCTATCGGCAGGGATGGCTCTGACTGGCTCATGAAACAATGCGCGGTTCAGGGAATACCGACAGAAGTGGGAATCGTCGATATCGGTGTGCGACTCGAATGCAGGAATGAGGTGATGCAGGAGATCAACGATAACTTCTATGAAGCAAAATTGATCCATTATACCAGGACTTTCGACGACAAAGTCCGCACTTTTTGCTCGAATCCGGGAGGTTTTGTCTCCTCTGAATATTACGACAACAACCTGGCGGTGGTAAACGGCCATAGTTACAAGGACCTTAAAAGCGAAAACACCAATTTTGCATTGCTGGTCTCACAGAAATTTACAGAACCATTCAATGCACCCATAGAGTACGGCCGCCACATTGCACGACTGGCAAATATGCTTACCAGGAATAAAATCATGGTCCAGCGGTTCGGCGACCTCATTCGTGGCAGACGTACCACATCCGACAGACTTTACAGAAATAACATTATCCCAACACTGAAAGATGCTGTACCAGGCGATCTCAGTCTGGTTCTGCCCCATAGAATCCTTTTCGACATCATCGAAATGATCAAATCTTTGGATAAGGTAAGTCCCGGACTGGCAAGTGACGAAACGCTGCTATACGGAGTCGAAGTGAAATTCTATTCCAACATTGTCAAAGTAGATAAAACCTTCCAGAGCCCATCGGTCAAAAATCTATTCTTTGGCGGCGACGGAGCCGGAATAACCCGGGGACTGATGCAAGCCTCAGTCAACGGCGTACTGATTGCCCGCGAAATCGCCGGGATATTAAATCATTCAAATAACTAAATCATGATAAAACCGGATATCCGCAAGGTTTTGGAAAAGCGGGTTCTAGTGCTGGATGGCGCCATGGGAACCATGATCCAGCAGTATAAATTTTCAGAGGAAGACTTCCGCGGTGAAAGATTCAAGGATTGGAAATCTTCCCTGAAAGGGAATAACGACCTGCTTTCCATTAGCCACCCGGAAGCCATCCGGAAAATTCACGAGGCCTTTCTGGAAGCCGGAGCCGATATTCTTGAAACCAATACTTTCAATGCAACCTCCATATCTCAAAGCGATTATGGCACACAGGATTTTGTCAGGGAAATAAACAGGGAAGCGGCAAAAATTGCCCGTGAAGCAACCGACAAGTATTCAACCCCTGAAAAACCACGATATGTGGCCGGTTCAATTGGCCCTACCAACAAAACCTGTTCCATGTCACCCGATGTGAATGACCCGGGTTTCCGGGCCATTTCGTTCGAGGAGTTAAAACTCTCCTACCGCGAACAGGTGGAAGGTTTACTGGAAGGTGGAGTGGATCTTTTATTGGTCGAGACCATCTTCGATACTTTGAATTGCAAAGTGGCTCTTGTTGCCATCAATGAAATATTTGGGGAAAAAGGAATAAAAATTCCCGTGATGATCTCAGGCACCATCACCGACAAGAGTGGCAGAACCCTCTCGGGCCAGACCATCGAAGCCTTTCTAAATTCAGTCTCACACATCGATTTACTGACCATCGGGCTGAACTGTTCATTCGGTGCGAAGGATCTTCGTCCATACCTGGAAGAACTCAGCACAAAAGCCCCTTTCTTTGTCAGCGTGCATCCAAACGCCGGATTACCCAACCAATTCGGCGAATACGACGAAACACCGGAAGCAATGAAACTTCAGGTTGCCGAATTTACGGGCAACCGGACAGTCAACATCATTGGAGGATGCTGTGGCACTACCCCGGCACACATCCGGGAATTGGCCCAACTGGCCGAAAAAGCGAAGCCACACCTGAAAGCCCATCCTGAGAAAGCGACCAGACTGAGCGGCCTCGAACCGCTGACGGTCAACAAACTCACCAACTTCGTGAATATCGGAGAGCGGTGCAACGTGGCCGGTTCCATCAAATTCGCACGGTTGATCCGCGATGGAAAATACGATGAAGCGCTATCCGTAGCCCGCGAAATGGTCGAAGGCGGGGCACAGATCATCGATATCAACATGGATGATGCCATGCTCGATGCAAAAAAAGAGATGGTCAGATTTTTGAACCTGATCGCCTCCGAACCCGATATCTCCAGATTACCCATCATGATCGACTCCTCCAAATGGGAGGTAATCGAGGCCGGATTGCAATGTGTCCAGGGAAAATCGATTGTCAATTCGATCAGCCTCAAGGAGGGTGAGGAGCAATTCATCCGACAAGCCAGGAAGATCAGGGATTATGGCGCTGCTGTAGTGGTCATGGCTTTCGACGAAGAAGGCCAGGCAACCACCTATGAACAGAGGATTGCCATCTGCGAAAGAGCCTACCACCTCCTCGTCGATACAGTTCATTTCCCTGCTGAGGATA
This sequence comes from uncultured Bacteroidia bacterium, assembly GCA_903902325.1. GTDB lineage: Bacteria > Bacteroidota > Bacteroidia > Bacteroidales > Prolixibacteraceae > CAINVV01. The sequence goes on along the minus strand of CAIUUO010000295.1, from coordinate 12,377 downwards.
TCATCTTTGATCCCAATATCCTCACCATCGGAACCGGTTTGGAGGAACACAACAACTATGCCGTTGACTTTTTCAGAACCACAACCTGGATCAAAAAGCACCTTCCTTATGCCAAGGTGAGCGGTGGAATTTCCAACGTCTCTTTTTCCTTCCGGGGAAACAACGTCATCAGGGAGGCCATTCACTCTGTCTTCTTGTTCCACGCCATCAAAGCCGGGCTCGATATGGGAATCGTAAACCCGGGCATGCTCCAGATCTACGATGAGATTCCTGCCGATTTACTTGCGCGGGTGGAAGACCTTGTCCTCAACAAAAGGCCAGATGCCACGGAACGACTGCTGACCTTTGCCGAAAACATAAAGGCCAGGGATGAAAAAGAGGAGAAAGTCGAAGCCTGGAGGGAACTTCCCCTTACCGAAAGGGTCGAACATGCCATGGTCAAAGGGATCACCGACTTCATCGAAGATGATGTCCGCGATCTTTTACCTATGTACGATTCACCGTTGAATATCATTGAGGGGCCCCTGATGGACGGCATGAACAAAGTGGGTGATCTCTTCGGATCCGGCAAGATGTTCCTGCCACAGGTAATTAAATCGGCAAGGGTCATGAAAAAGGCGGTCGCCTGGCTTCAGCCCTACATAGAGGAGGAAAAGAAACTGCTTCCCTACAAAATTGTTGTAAGGAAAAAGGTGTTGCTGGCCACGGTTAAAGGCGACGTACACGACATTGGCAAGAACATCGTTGGTGTCGTGCTCGCTTGCAACAATTATGAAGTGATCGATCTCGGTGTCATGGTGCCCTGTGAAATCATCCTCGAAACAGCGATCCGGGAACAGGTTGATATCATTGGCCTGAGCGGTTTGATCACCCCTTCGCTCGAAGAGATGGTACACGTGGCAAGAGAGATGGAAAAAAGAGGATTCAATAAGCCATTGCTTATTGGAGGTGCAACGACCTCTAAAATCCACACTGCCGTTAAAATTGCACCTGAATACAGCAAAACGACACTTTATGTAAAAGACGCATCAAGATCTGTACAGGTGGTGGCCGAACTCTTGTCCGGCTCGCAGGCTTTCCTGAAAAGAACGCTGGAAGAATATGCCGGCATCAGAACAATGCATGGCGCTAAAAAACCAAAGGAATACTGGACTTTGCAGGAAGCCCGGGACAGAATGTTTCATCCTGATTTCATCAAACATCCGGTCGCCCAACCCAATTTTACCGGGGTAAAATATTTCATCGACTATCCCCTGGAGGAACTTCGACCATACATCGACTGGACCTTTTTCTTCCTCGTATGGGAATTCAAGGGGAAATATCCTGCCATACTGGATGATCCCGACAAAGGGGAAGCAGCACGCCAGCTTTTCAAAGAGGCCAACCAGTTCCTGGACGAAATCATCGCAAAAAAAATGATCCGGGCCAATGGTGTCGCAGGAATCTGGCCCGCCAACAGCGTCGGTGATGATATAGTGCTTTATACCGATGAATCCAGGACAGAAACAATTGGTACATTTTACCAATTGCGCCAGCAGGAGAAGAAAAAGGGAGCAACAATCCAGTTTTGCCTGAGCGATTTCATTGCGCCGAAAGAAACAGGTATCCCGGATTACTCCGGTGCTTTTGCTGTGACAGCCGGCCTGGGAGTAGCTGATCTTGTTAAGCAATACAAGGAGGAAAACAACGACTACAAAGCCATCATGCTCGAGGCCTTGTCGGACAGACTGGCCGAGGCATTCGCTGAAAAACTGCACCAGCTCGTTCGCACAGAAATATGGGGTTACAACAAATATGAAACACTCACACCGGATGAGTTAATCGCATCAAAATACCAGGGAATCAGACCTGCGCCAGGCTATCCGGCCTGTCCGGAACATTCTGAAAAAGAAACCATATTTTCATTGCTGAAAGCTACAGTAAACACAGGCATTTCACTGACCGAGAATTACTCGATGTATCCAAATGCATCTGTATGCGGTGTTTATTTTGCACATCCCGAATCAAGGTATTTTGGCGTTGAAAAAATTGGCAGGGACCAGGCAGCAGATTATGCAAAAAGAAAACAGGTTTCCCTCGATTTTATTGAGAAATACATCCCGTCGAATCTAAATTATGAGCCAAAAAAAAGAGGATAGTCGAAAGAACTATCCCCTTTTTGAAAACTAGCATAAACTTACTTTGAATCAGCAACCAAATTGAATTTCAAGGTAAAATCGTCGTAAATTACTTTATCTCCGAGTCCTTCGAAGAAACTTCCTGATCCGTATTTGATACCGAATTTTGTACGGTTCACAGTTAATATACCAGAGGCGGTGAGCTTTCCAGAAGTTTCATTCACTTCAGCATCAAATTCCACCGGCGAAGTAATACCCTTGATAGTTAAATCAGCAGTGAAATGAAAAATCTTTCCCGACTTGCTTTCAACTTTTTTCACCTCTAGAGTCGATTGCGGAAATTTGGCAACTCCAAAGAAATCATCAGATTTCAGGTGCCCGATTAATTTTTGATTGTAGCCGGCATCTGTCAAATCGATGTCAACAATGGTATTCATATCGACAATCAATTTCCCACCGGTAATTTTTTGCTTTTCAACAACCAGGGAACTTTCGCCAAATGTAATGTTTCCTGAATGCTGACCTGTGACTTTTTTGGCTTCCCATAACAATGTACTTGATTTGGAATCAACTCGGTAATCCTTTGAATATCCGGTATAAAAAAACATTACTAATAATGAACCGATAATCATCCTGGAGATCACTCCAGATCCTCCATTGGTTGTTTTGATGTTTACTAAACTCTGTCCCATAACTGATTAATATTTTATATTATATTGTCGTTTACGAACACGGTACTTTTTTTGTTTCAAAACACAGAAATAGGAAGATCCATACATATGTTGTATATTTGAAGGCTAAATTTATCTTCAACTTTAATTGATATAATGAAGAACAACAACAACTTAACAGAAGATGTCAGTTTGACCGGTTTTCGTTTCTTCCAGTCATTAACAGAAGATGAAATGAGAAGCCTGAACAATGAGAAGGTCTGTTCTGCCTACAAAAAAGGGAGTGTTTTGTATAAAGAAGGTAGTCGTCTGACAGGTTTTTACTGCATCACAAGAGGAATTGTAAAGATATATAAAACTGGTATTGACGGAAAAGAGCAGATCATCCGGTTTGCCAAAAAAGGAGATATCATTGCCTATCGCTCATTACTAAGTCAGGAGTCTGCTTGCACCTCAGCCAAAACCATCGAGGAAGCAACTCTGTGTCATATCCCGTATAAAACATTACTTAACCTGATTGAAAGAAACTGGAAATTCTCCCTGGCAATGCTCAAAATAGTTTGTGCCGAATTGAAAGAGGCCAATGATTACATCACCGATATCGCCCAAAAAACAGTCAGGGAGAGATTAGCGGAAGTACTTTTGCTGCTCAAGCAGGAGTTTGATCTTGATGCAGAAAAAACCCTGCAGATTTCACTCACCAGGGAAGAACTTGCCAATATGGTAGGCACCGCAACTGAATCCATCATCCGGCTTTTATCCGAATTCAAACAAGATAAACTAATTGATCTTCAGGGTCGTAAAATTAAGATCATCAACATCCAGGCCCTGACAAAAGTGGCCAACCTCTCAAAATACTGATGCCTACATACTGATCCATTGCTCCGGGTCTTGTTTGTTGTTTTCAAACCATAGCTGGAACTTCAGTACGGTCTTGTTATCATCTTCCCTGTCGGTAAAGATAGTTCCGAGCTCTTGCTTGGTGTCAACCTTCTGGCCTGCCTGAACAGAAACACTCGCAAGATTGGAATAAACGGTCAGGTAACTTCCATGTCTTAAGATAATAGCCCAGTTACCACCCGGAATGGCCAAAACTTTGGTTACCTCTCCTTTAAATACAGCACGCGCCTTGGCTCCAGATTCTGTCGTAAAGTCAATTCCGGAATTCTTCCTTACTACATGTTTTAGCACCAGATCGGGATGTTCCCCAAAATGGTCCGTGATCAATCCCCGCTGTAGCGGCCAAGGCAGTTTTCCCTTGTTTTTGGAGAAATCGTCAGATAAAATTTTCAACTCAGGGGATGGTTTTGCTCCGGGAACCTTTGAGGTTTTCGCTGCAGCTTTTCTGGCCTCTTCTGCGATACTTTTTTCAATTTCCTTCTCAAGCTTCAAGGCAATTTTCTGCTGATTTTCGAGCTTCTTCTTTAACTCTTTATCCTTTTTTTGTAACGCTGCAAAGTACTCTTTCTGTTCTGCCTTTTGTTTGGCATATTTTTCCGACTGACTAACTCTGGATGAAAGCAATTGTTCCTTGTCAGCTTTACGCTTGTTAAGACTGACGACCAATTCATTTAGTTTTTCCTTTAATGCTGTAATTTCCTCTGCCTGCGTCCTCCTGTAATCAGCATATTGCTTCAAATAGGCAAATCGCTTGTAAGCCTGATTGAAATCATCCGCCGAGAGTAAAAATACCAACTGATTGTTTTGATTCTGATTTCTTCTGGCATAACGGATCATGCCAGCATAACGGTTTCTAATCAAAATCAGATCTGTATTCAGGGAGTCAATGTTCTGAGTGGTCCTTGCAATGGTCGAATCCAGATATCCTAACTCGTTATTGATGTTTGAAATCAATTTTTCCTGTAAATGAATTTTCTGCTCGAGAATGGTTAACCGGCTAATCGACGTTTTGGCATTTTGATCAGTTTCTTTCAATAAATGGTTGATGTAGTCAATCTCCTGGCTTGTCTTTTCCTTTTCTTTACGTAAATCATTGATTGATTTATTCTGCCCATAAGAATAAGAAAAAACCAGTATCAGAAAAAATATCCAGACAAATTTCTTTTCCCAAAGATCAACCATTATTTCCCTTTCACCTCTTGTTCAAAAATTACTTTTTTTGTATAGCTTCCCGTTTGTATTTGGAAGGAATACTAAAACCAAACTCAGTTTCGTCATTTATAGAGACCTTTGATAATTCCAATTCCACATCCAACTTTTTCTTACCAGACATCCCCACATGTATTTTGCCGGGGAACCATTTCTCACCCAAGGCTTTAAAATCAGAAAACTCGATGGAAACGATACGGCCGGCATCAATATCATTGTACACCTCTTTCCTGACCACAAAGATATCAGGATCAATATATATATCCTGCTTGACCAGATGCTGGTCATCATTTCTTTGTTTAAAACGCTCCAGTTTTTGTTCGTTATTGGCAAATTTATTGAAACGGCGCTCCCTGATAGAGGATATCTTGTACATATTCTCAGCAATATTCATAACATATTCCCTAAATGGATTTTCCTTTTGATCTTGTTTGATAGATTGGATATGATTACTCAAAATTGACTGGATAGTTTGATAATCAACAAAGTCAGTCTCAATTAAATCGCTGATATTTTGTATGGAACCTGCAAATGCGAGCTTATCGTAATGGTCGACAACCTTAAATGAATCCACACTCAGTTCAAGTCTGCCAACTGGTATGGTCAACTTTTGGGCTGAAACCTGAATCACACTGTCTTTCCTTATTTTATATAACCCTCTGAATGACTTGGCATCACCATCATTGTTGATAGCCAGACTTACCTTTTTGACCGATAAAGTTTTATATTTTAGTTCATTTTCATACACCATCCGAATACATCGCCTGACAGAAATCGGCTTGACTTTTTTCTCGATAACAACCTTTTCGGCATGTTTACATCCGGCCAAAACAACAATTATAAAGACCAGATAACTGATAACAATTTTATACTTCATGATTCTAATCTTCAACAGATTCTATGAAAATAATCTTTTGGATCTTTTCAGGCAATACCTTGGATTGATTACCCATTTTCAAGGATTTTTCCCATTGCTGTATTGCTTTCTCTTTTTCGTTCAGAAAAAACAGAATATCTCCATAGTGTTCAACCAAAACCGGATTCTCCTCCGTGCTGTTTGATAAAGCCGATTCCATATAAAATTTAGCAAGCTGGTAATCCTTCTTTTTAAACAATACCCACGCATACGTATCAAGATACGTTGAATTGTTGGGATTATTCTTAATCACAAGATTGCTGAGTTTTTCTGCAACATCCAATTTTAAAGATCTTAACGACAAATAATAAGCATAGTTGTTCATTGCCATATAATTCTGTGGATCAATCTCCACCACTTTGTCAAACCATTTGTATGCTTCGTCGTATTTTTTTTGCTTGTAATAGACTTCAGCCCGGTAAGTATATACCTGGGAAAGAACCTGTACATTGTTGTTTGCCTTTACCTCGGCTGAATCGAGAACAGCATAGACATCCTGGAAGTCTCCCAACTGTATCTTAGCAACAGCATCCAAAACATAAAGAATAGGTTGCTCAGGAAAATATTTAACAGCTGTCTTGCTATCAGTTTCCATTGATTTCCAGTCTGATAAATCATTTTCAACAAATAGCAGTCTTTCCCAGTAAGCATAATTTCCCTTGTTTATTTCAACTACCAGTCGCAACTGTTCACGTGCCTCACTATTTTGTTTTTTACCCAGGTAATATTCGGCAAGAAGCGACCTTGGCCGTTCATCATCAATGTGCTTATCGATTAATATATGTATCAATTCCAACTGCTGCCCATCTGTCAAATGATGATCATCAGACTGTACAAGAAGCAGATACATTTGAACTTTGGTTTCAAGTTCAAGATTGGCATCTTCAAAACCAATTTTAATGTTTTCAAACGCCTTGGTATAATCTTTGGCTATCCGGTAATAATTTGCAAGGGAAAAGTGAACAAACCCATCATCAGGCTTGAATTGCAATAGTTTATTGTAATACTCTAGGGATTTATCCATCACACTATCAGCCAAATACATATCAGCCAACAAACCATAGTATTTTGTGTTAACCTGGTTTTGTTTGATCAGGGTTTCTATCTCATTGTAAGCCTCCTTTTTTTTGCCCTGCTTAAGATAGATGGCCTGCTTTCCAAGCGCCAATGATTCGGTAATTCCCCACTTTTTCTCAAGTTCATCATAACAGGCAAGTGCTACGTCCAGTTTCCCTGCCATGCTGTACATGTCGGCACGGTAAAGGGGATATTCATCGTTATCAGGAACTAATTCAGAAAGCACTTCAAAAGTTTTGGCAGCCTTTTCGTACAGTTTATTTTGCTGATATATTTTAGCCAGCAAAACCTGATAATACTTGTTTTGGGGATTAAGGGAAACCGCCCTTTCAAGCATGATCATGGCACTCTGGAAATCACCCCGTACGAGGTGGATATTGGCTATTTCATACAAGGAGGTTGAAGAAGAAGGATCCATTTCAAGGCATCGGGAAAATATCTTAATTGCTTCATCGACATTTCCGAGCGTTCTTTGCTTGATTCCTTCAATGAACAGGTACTGAAACTGCTGTTTCTGATCATCCGTCAACAGGGAAAGATTTTTACTCTCCTCTTCAGAAACCAATTTCTTAACAGTTTGTTGCGGTGCCTTGCATGAATCAAAAATAAAAAGGAGGGCCAGTGCCACCCCATAAAAATATATCGTTTTACTCATCATTCTGTTTTATTCGCACATGTCAATGCTTTCCGGTATGTCCAAACCCACCTTCTCCTCTTTCGCTTTCTTCGAGTTGTTCCACTTCCTCCCAATCAACCTGATTATACGAAGAAATAACCATTTGTGCAATTCTTTCGCCATTGGCCACAACAAAATCTTCCTGAGACAAATTGACCAATATAATCTTTATCTCGCCCCTGTAATCAGCATCAATGGTCCCGGGTGAATTGAGAACAGTAACCCCCTTGTTGATGGCAAGTCCACTCCTGGGCCTGATCTGCGCCTCGAAACCATCCGGTAATTGGATAAAAAGTCCTGTTGGAACCAAAATTCTTTCCAGCGGTTTTAGTACGAGCGGTTCGGATAAATCGGCCCGAAGATCCATTCCAGCCGATTTCAGGGTACTGTAATGCGGTAAGCTATTTTGAGATTTGTTGACTATTTTAACTATCATATGGATCCAAGAAATTTAACAAAAAATTTTGCCTGATAACCAGTAGTTTCGACCGTCATCCCATTCTCAGGAATATTTTAATAACTACTTTTCACCCTGCAATTTAATCGCCAAAGATAAGAAACATATTTGGTCATATATCCACATCCAATCGCTTTGGCAACAATCTCTTTAAATCTGATTTTTCATTGTACCAGATAAAGAGTAGGAACAAAGAGAACAAAATTGTCTTGAAACCGTATTTGAGAACCAACCCGCTTAAATGTATATTCATTTCTATGATATACAATGCGATAGCAACGACAAAATAGGATCCAATTTTTTTAAGGTCATACTGAATCGGGAAATGTTTTTGCCCGTAATAATAGGAGATTAGGGTGGTAACCAGCGTTGAGACAAAAAAGGCAATGGCTGATGCCATGTATCCCAAAATTGGAATAAACAAAATATTGATGAGTAGGGTGATAATACCTCCTACAATAGAGAAAATTGCCCCATAATGCGTCTGATCTGTTAGTTTGTACCAAAGCGACTGGGTATAGAAGATCCCAAGAAAAAGATTCCCCATCAGCATCCATGGCACGATTCTCATTCCTTCGTGATACCCGGACTCTTTAGATCCTATAAAATATTTAAAAATATCTATATAAAAAAGTACTCCTATGAATATCAAAAGTCCAAAAATGACAAAATAATTCATTATCACACTGTAAATCTTCTTGGATGCTTCATTTTTGTAATGGGAAAACAAAAATGGTTCAAAAGAAAATCTGAATGCCTGAATAAACAGGGTCATTAAAATGGCGAGTTTTCCATTCGCTGTGTACACTCCCAATTCGTACATCGGATCCTTACCATTGTTTATCAATTCAGGAATCATAATTTTATCGATGTTCAAAGTAACCATACCGGCAATACCTACCACGAGTATTGGCCAGCCATACTTCATCATCTCTTTGAGTTTCTCTTTCCTGAACACAAGTTTTTTGATACCCAAATCAGGTATGAAGAGTAACAACGTTACAACTGAAGCAATCAGATAAGATAAAAAGGCATAACCAATACCTATTTGAGGATTGTAGAAAAACCGAAGAAAAGACTCAGGGTGATGGGCAAGAACTCTCGGACAAAGTAAAATCCAAAAAAGATTCAGAACAATGTTGATTCCAATATTAATCATCTTTAAAAATGCAAATTTGATTGGCCGCTCCTGCAGCCTGAGCTTGGCAAAGGGAATAGCCGTAATGGCATCCAACGCTACTGTAATACCCATCCAGACAACATACAAATGCTGATCCGGATATCCGACCCATCCAGAAATTCTTCGGGAGAAAAGGGAGATGATTAATACAAAAAATACAGAGGTTGCCGTAAGTGAAATCAGTGAAGTTCCAAACACTTCATTGGGCTTGTCGCTTTTACTCGCAAAGCGGAAATAGGAAGTTTCCATCCCATAGGTAAGCAGAACCTGAAAAAAAGCTACATAAGCCAGCAAATTGCCAAGTATTCCATATTCACCCGGCAAAAAAGTCCAGGTGTAAATGGGTGTAAGCAGTAAATTCAGGAAACGGCCAACAATACTTGGCACACCATATATCATGGTGTCTCCGGCTAATTTCTTAAGTGCACTCAAATCAGATAAATTTAATCGTACAATAAACAAAGATAACTGAAGTATCTCTCCTCTCCTTGTGTTCCTTACAAAATAAGATTCTATTTTTGTTAAAATTCTTTTTTCATAAATTTTATCTCATGAGACGGATCACATTACCTTTATTGTCAATTCTGTTCGCTCTGACGGTTTTTATGAATTGTGCCCAATCGAACAGCCGTTCGAGACGCCCTGTAACCTCGTTTCAATTGGATCCGCAAAAGAAGAGTTATAAACTTGGAATAGATATCAACGTTAATCTTCAAACAAAATTAAAGGATGGTTCAATTGATCAAATTGAAATATCTGTTGATGGTAAGCACATTACAACTTCTAAAATATTAACCAATTCATTTATTTATAAAACTACATATTTTGGTGTTGGTAAACATATTATTAAAGTTACTGCCACTAAGACCGATGGTGTTTCAGGTGACAATTATGAGGAAATCTTCGTAACATCTGATCGCAAACCAACCCAATATACTTATCAGGTTGTGGCAGTATACCCTCATGATGCTGCACGATTTACCCAGGGGCTTGAATTTCATGATAACGTACTTTACGAAGGAACAGGTCAGGAAAAATCTTCTTTCATTTTTCAGACGGAACTGAAGACAGGTAAAAAAACTAAAGAATACAAACTTGAAGATCAATATTTTGGAGAAGGTATCACTATTCTGAACAATAAAATATTTGAACTTACCTACAAGCACCAGATTGGCTTTATTTATGATCTGAATACATTTAAACTTCTCAATACCTGGAAATACAAATCCAGGGAAGGATGGGGATTAACCAATGATGGCCACTCCTTAATCATGAGTGATGGCACTGAAAATGTTTATTTTATCAATCCCGATACATTTCAGGAAGAAAGAAAAATTCAGGTTTGTAATGAATATAATATTGTAAAAAATATTAATGAACTCGAATACATCAAAGGTGAAATTTGGGCAAATATATGGCAAACAGACAACCTAGTCATTATCGATCCAAAAACGGGAAAAATTACAGGTGAAGTCAATTTAGCAGGCTTATCCGGTTCCATTGTGCAGAGTCAAGAAGAGCAGATGGATGTATTGAATGGAATAGCCTGGAATCCAATAACCGATAAAATTTACGTAACAGGTAAGTGGTGGCCAAAATTATTTGAAATTAAGCTGATTCAAAAAGACAATTAGAAGAGGGTCATCGCATTTGCATCTCCCTTATTTTTCCTGCCTAAATGAGTGTAAGCCAAATCAGTAACTTCCCTCCCTCTTGGAGTTCGTTTAATAAATCCTTCCTTGATCAAGAATGGTTCATATACCTCTTCAATGGTTCCTGAATCTTCTCCAACAGCCGTTGCTATAGTAGAAATACCAACCGGACCTCCCTTAAATTTGTCAATAATCGTAGAGAGAATTTTGTTGTCCATTTCATCCAGACCATAACGGTCAATATTGAGGGCTTCAAGCGAATATTTTGTAATATCAAGATCAATTTTTCCATCACCTTTTACCATTGCAAAATCTCTAACTCGTCTCAAAAGTGAATTGACAATTCTAGGTGTTCCCCTGCTTCTTCTGGCAATCTCATAAGCAGCATCATCGCTAATTATAACATCCAAAATTCTGGCAGAACGTTTTACAATTCCTGTTAATACCTGAATATCATAATATTCTAAATGACATGTAATTCCAAATCTTGCACGCAGCGGACGTGTCAATAATCCACTTCTGGTAGTGGCTCCAATCAAAGTAAATGGATTGAGTTCTAATTGTATTGATCTTGCACTTGGACCTTTATCAATCAAAATATCAATTCTAAAGTCTTCCATTGCAGAATATAAATATTCCTCAACGATGGGACTTAATCTATGAATTTCATCAATAAAAAGCACATCATTTTTTTCAAGATTAGTCAATAATCCTGCTAAATCACCTGGTTTATCCAAAACAGGTCCAGATGTCAATTTTAATTTAACCCCTAATTCATTGGCAATGATATTTGACAAAGTAGTCTTCCCAAGTCCAGGCGGACCATGCAAAAGTACGTGGTCCAACGATTCACCACGCATGATTGCAGCTGTTACAAACACCTGAATATTCTCAATAATTTTTGTTTGTCCGGCAAAATCCATAAACTTTAAAGGTCGTAACTGGTTGTCTAACTCCTTGTCAGAAGGTTCACCCTTAACATCCCTTAAATCAATAAATTCCCCCATTCTTTTAATTTATAGCAATATAAATATGCGCGATGTAATGTACTATATAAAAACTTACTTAATCAAATGATTCGATAATTTCTACAAACTTATATGAATTAAAAGGCTTCTCCATCAGATAATCCATCCCATTATCCATACATTTTTGAAAATCATTGTTAAAAGTATTTGCAGTAAAAGCAATAATTGGCGTGTAACCTCTTGATTTCTCCTCATTTTCAATCTTTCTTATTTCTCTTGAAGATTCATAACCATCCATTACAGGCATCATCAAATCCATAATGATAACGTCAAAAGTGTGCTTTTTAAAAATTTCAACACCTTCTAATCCATTATTTGCTGTTGTTACTGTACATTTTAATTTTGACAAGTTGATATTTAATAACTTTTGATTTAAAAGATTGTCTTCGACAAGAAGTACTTTTAAATTTTCTCTATTTTTTTTTTCGGGTATCATCAGTTATCTATTATTCTTCAATTAAGAAATTGAATTATGTTAGAGAGGCATAATAATT
>CAIUUO010000294.1 GCA_903902325.1 uncultured Bacteroidia bacterium | reverse complement strand
ATTCGGTATCGGCCTACGTTCCAAATTCTATATTATCACGCATGAACAATAATGATACAACAGCGATAGCAGATTCAATATACAAAACAGTTTTCCGGAAGTCCATCGAAGTCTCTTCCAATACTGGTGGAGCATTCGACATAACTGTTGGTCCATTGGTAAATGCCTGGGGTTTTGGTTTTTCCAAAAGAGCAAAAGTTGATCAGGCAATGATCGATTCGTTGCTACCACTGGTAGGATATCAAAAAGTGAACCTGGTTGATGGGAAACTGATTAAAACAGATCCGCGCATTAGAGTTGATTTTGATGCGATTGCGCAGGGTTACACCTCCGACTGGCTGGGTCAGTTTTTTGAGTCAAAAGGAATCAGAAACTATCTGATTGATGTGGGGGGAGAGGTTCTTGGAAAAGGATCCAAACCGGATGGGAATATTTGGAGTGTCGCCATTGAAATGCCTTCCAAAAATTCAGAGGACGAACGCAGAATTCAAGCAATTTTACCCTTGAAAGATAGGGCAATTTCTACTTCCGGAACTTATCGTAAATATTATGAGGAGAATGGCAACAGATATTCCCATGAGATAGATCCATTCAGTGGATATCCGGCTAAAAACAATGTATTAAGTGTTTCTGTCGTGGCAAGTGATTGTATTACAGCTGATGCATACGCTACTGCTTTCATGGTAATGGGACTTGAAAAATCGAAGAAATTTTTGTTGAAACATCCTGAATTTGAAGCATATTTCATCTGCGATGACAAGAAAGGCGGATTTTCAATAGATTACACTCCCGGATTTGAGAGCTTGTTGAAGAAAAATTAAAAACCCTATTAACAAGTAGTTAGAGATAATTATTTTAATTTCAATCCATGCAATTATATTGAAAAATAGTTATCTTCGCACCTTTTAGAATAAACATTCAATCATTTTATAAAAACAGTTATGGTATTTAGAAATTTACTTTTGGTATTGGTCGCCGGTTCAATTATACTGGCTTCATGCAACACTTCCAATTCACAGCAAATCAAGTTAAAGACTATGGCAGATTCAGCTGCTTATGCTATTGGTGTTGACTTGGGTAACAACATTAGGAAAAATCTGCCACAGGCACCGGGTGGTAAGGAACTTAATCCTCAGATTATTTTGCAGGCGTTCGCTACCGTAATGAAAGGCGATTCTGGTTTGATTGCATCAGCCAAAGCAAGTGCAATTACACAAGGTTACTTTATGAAGGCCCAATCGATGGAAGGCGGGAAAAACAAAGAAGCAGGTCAGAAATTTCTAACGGATAACGGAAAACGCGCAGGTGTAACAACAACGGCTTCCGGCCTTCAGTATGAAGTGATAAAAAATGGTACCGGACCAAAACCCAAAGCCGAGAATACGGTAAAGGTTCATTATCATGGAACAACCATCGACGGCACTGTATTTGATAGTTCAGTTGAACGTGGCGAACCGGTTACTTTCGGCTTAGGTCAGGTCATCAAAGGTTGGACGGAAGCATTGCAATTAATGCCTGTGGGTTCAAAATGGAAAATCTATATTCCTTCCGAACTTGGCTATGGGGAACAAGCTGCCGGACCGAAAATCAAACCTAATTCAGTTCTTATTTTTGAAGTTGAACTGATAAGTATTGAGCCAACTCCTGCTGCAACGGCTGCTCCGGTGACCAAGTAATGACAGCGAAATAATTTATTTAGAGGTCTGTCCTCTGGAACAAAACCCGGAATAGATGAATCTCATCTTCCGGGTTTCGTTTCTTAAAATAAAAAACTTATGAGCTTTAAAATAAAAGGAAGAGTTGTTGATATCTTGCCACTACAAACTGGTAGCAGCACGAGGGGTGAATGGAAAAAACTTGATTTTGTACTGGAAGTTCCTGACGAGCAATTTCCCAAGAAAATTTGTTTTACCCTTTTTAATGACAAAACAGACATGATCAAGGAAAGTGATAAAAGCCGCGAGGTGGAAGTCAGTTTCAGCCTGGAAGGACGTGAGTACAATGGCAAGTGGTACCACAATGTCAATGCCTTTAAAATTGACCGGATGGAGAAAACTTCAACTGCAGGTGATCAACCAGCACCGCCTCCTTTCAATGAGGATGATTATATGCCGGTGAAAGAAGGTGAGAATGATGATTTGCCTTTCTAATTAAGTTGACATTTGTTTTTCGCACAAATAACGCAAAGTTGAAAATTTCCTTTGCGTTTCTTTGCGTTCTTTGCGCGACATTAAGGTCGAATTCCTATTTTATAGGAATCTGACGCTTGAAATCCTGCTCAAGTGAGATAAAGGTTTCGGTTCGTGCGATTCCGTCTATTGCCTGCAAATCTGTGTCAATGATCTTCATCAGATGTTTGTTAGTCTTAGTCTGTATTTTGATGAAAATTGCATATTGACCGGTTGTATGGTGACATTCCACGACTTCAGGTATATCTTTTAACTGTTTCAGTACTTTTTTGTCAAAGCTGGTTTTTTCAAGATAAATCCCCATAAAAGCGGTGGTATTGTATCCAAGTCTTGAAGGACTTACAATAAATTCTGAACCAGTAACTACTCCCATGGAGATCAATCGCTGCACACGTTGGTGAATAGCGGCCCCGGAGACACCGCACTCTCTGGCAACTTCCAGAAAGGGAACCCTTGCATTGTTGGTAATTAGTTTCAATATTTTGCGGTCAAGATCGTCTATCTGAACCGCCTGTTCCTTAAAATCTTCTTCTAATTCAAGATTATTTTTCTTCACGATACTTTCAATTTGTTAGTAAATTGACTATTTTTTGCCAAAATTATAACTTTTTGGTCTCCTGACAAATTAATTCTAAAAATTCTCTGCATGAATCGCATTTGGTCTTCCGGATTGATAACCACAATGTAATAGACCTAACTATCCATTATCCAATTTCATTGTTGTTTCCAATTCTTGCCATGTATCTGTAATCGCTTCCTGATGGATTCTGGAAGACTCTGAGATCAAATTCTTTGATGACCGCAAGAATATGGTCGACAATTTCGGCTTGAATTGCTTCATATCGATCTGACCCCTGTTCCTTGCTAAACACAATGTATTCCAGTGGTAATCCGCGTTCTGTAGATTGTAAAAATCTGACAATAAGGGTCATGCTGTTGTGTGTGTTCGGATTGGTCCATAGGAAAGCCTCAATGTATGCTTTGAATAATGCCAGATTGGTGGGTTGTGATTGCAGTTGCTCCGCCCAGCCGGGGAAAGAAGAATCAAGGGCTAGCTTTTGTTCGTTGTAGGATTTTATAACCGGAAGTTGGGCAATATGTTCAATGAATTTTTGGTCACAGAATCTGATTCTGGCCATGTCGATAAAAACGGAGCGTTGGATTCGTCTGCCACCTGATTCCTGCATTCCTATCCAGTTGGTCACAGATTCGGAAACCAGAGAATAGGTAGGTATAGAGGTAATGGTCTTATCCCAGTTCTGGACCTTTACGGTAGTGAGTGAAATGTCCACAACTGTTCCGTCAACATTGAATTTTGGAACTGTGATCCAGTCGCCTGGTTTAACCATCTTGTTGGCTGCCAGTTGAATACTGGCAACAAATCCAAGAATTGGATCTTTAAACACAAACATAAGCACTGCAGCCATAGCGCCCAATCCGGCGAAAAGTTTCCCGGGATCCTGGTTAACAAGTATGGAGACAAGTATGATGGCAGCAATGGAATAAATAAGAATTTTAACGAGCTGAAGATACCCTTTGATTGGGCGTTCCTTGGAGAAGGGGTAGGTATTGTAAATGTCATGTGAAGCATCCAAAAACCTGATAAGGCTTAATACTACGGCAAATGTGATATAAATTTTGGCAATACCCTTAATTACTTCCGGAAGTGCAACCAGATCTTCGGAACCAAAACCGGCTGAAAAATAGATGAAGATCCCAGGCATGAGGTGAGCCACTGCATGAAAAACCTTGTGGTCAAACAATGCATCATCCCATAAGGTTTCAGTATGCCTTGTGAATCTTTCTATGATGGTTAAGAGCAACTTTCTCAGAGGGAAGAAAAGGATCAGAGAGATGAGGGATAAGATAATAAATGTTCCCATTGCAGCCAGGTAAATGGCAATTCTAGGATGAATCTGGGCGTTAAGCAACTGTTCCCTTAAATAATCATAAAAAACTTGCATGTTGTATTCCTTTAATTCTGTTCGGAAATAATTACTTTTGATTTGCTGCAAAATTAATGAAAGAAGCCGGATTTAGGTTAAAAATTTGCGGACTATTGTTCAATTTATCAGGTACCCCTTGGATTCCTTTTTTTTTAAATATACCTATGAAGTCAAAGCTATTCTGTCTTATTCTATTTCTGGCTCCCTTAAGCCTTATCGCCCAGAAAAATTTTGATGACTATTTTACTTCCGGCGTGTTTCGGTTCGACTACTTGTTGTCAGGGACCAGTAACACAGTCAAAGTTACAGAAGTCCAGCAAAAGAAGGAGCCATTCTGGGGAGGCACCCTTCATCTTTCGACTAATGCACCTACTTTGGGGAATTACAGGTTTAACGTAAAAGATCAGGTTACCGGAACGCTTTTATTCCGGCAGGGTTTTTCTCCACTTTTTCAGGAATGGCAGGCAACTGCTGAAGCCAAAAAGATGGAAAGGGCATTTTATCAAGTACTTCGCTTCCCTTTTCCTAAAAACAAAGTGGTGGTGGAAATCGAATGCCGTAACCGAGAAGGTCATTTTGAAAAGATTTATTCGACGGATATTGATCCATTCAACTACTTTATTACAAAAGAGCTGCCTGTAAAAAATGATTTTTCGGTATTAAGGAAATCAGGTGATCCTTCAAAAAAGGTGGATTTGGCTATTTTGGCCGAAGGATACAAAAAAGAGGAGATGGACAAATTTGTGAAAGATGCGACACGTTTGACGGATTCGCTTTTTACGGTGGAACCATTTTTTTCACTAAAGGATGAGTTCAACATTTATGCGCTGAAGACTCCGTCTGAAGAGTCTGGAACTGACATTCCTGGCAGGAATATATACCTAAATACCCTTTATAGCAGCTCTTTTTATACATTCAATATAGCCCGTTATCTGACGCTTACCGATATGAAGACCGTTCATGACCAGGCAGCATCTGTTCCCTATGATTATGTAATCGTTCTGGTTAATTCAAGTGAGTATGGTGGTGGCGGTTTTTACAATTTTGTTTCTGTTTGCACAGTGGACAATTTTTTTGCACCAAAGGTATTCATTCATGAATTTGGCCACGAATTTGCTGGATTGGCAGATGAATACTATACCTCTGAGGTTGCCTATGAGGATTTTTATAACCTGAAGATAGAACCGTGGGAACCGAATCTTACCACAATGGTCGATTTTAAATCAAAGTGGGGAGCGCTCATAGATCCGACTACTCCTGTGCCTACTCCAAGAACGGCAAAATACGAAAAGAAGACTGGAGTATTCGAAGGGGGAGGTTATATGACAAAAGGCATTTACAGTCCGACGCAGGATTGCCGTATGAAATCAAACAAACCGAACAGTTTCTGTCCGGTTTGTCAGGAAGCTATCCGCAAAGCCATCCTAAAATGTACTGAATAGTTGTAGTTTGGAATTCTCTAAACTCAGCTTATTCGTTGTTTTTAAGGTGATTTGACTTTTGATCCATTTTGTAGGCGATAAGCAAGCCAGTACCTCCAAATATACAGATCATTGCTGGGTAAGTGGGTCCATCTTCCATCCCAGCCTGAACAAGCAGGGTGGCAAAGAAAATGCCCAATCCGATTCCAACCAATAGCAACCCCCATTTCAGGATTCCACCAGTTGAGGATCTTTTGACAGATTCGAATAATTTCGGATCTGCACCTTTTTCAATAAGGTTCAACCTTTCGCGGTTGCGGGCTGTTACGATCACATAGACGATTCCGAAAATCATTGCAAAACAAGCCAGCGGGACTAAAATTGCTACATACATGGTATTAAATTTTAAGTTCAACATTTGCCCATTTGACGCAAAAGCAAATTTCCGGTTACAACTATCCGAAAAAAATTGTTTTAGTTTGGGAAGTTGAGTGATTAGGTGATTTTGGATTTTGGAATCCGCCTTGGCAGAGGGATTGTCATATGATATTTATAAGTGGCAACATTGGTGCACAAAGGTGCATTGAAATTTGTAATTCAACGTGCGAAAAAACAGGACCCGAATCCAATATTAAATATTTAAAATCCAAAATTTTTTATCTTTACTTAAATTTTTTGTCTGAAATTGTAACCGATCATTGGTACCTTGTGTCTAATAGGGAAATGGAAGCAAAAAGTGATACATATTACATAACGGAAGTATTAAGGGGAAATCCCGAGGCCTTCGCTCCGCTTGTAGATAAATATAAGCAACTGGCCTTTTCACTTTCCATGAAAATAACAAGGAACCGGGAAGATGCCGAGGAAGCTGCACAGGATGCCTTCATTAAGGCCTACCGATCACTGGAAAGTTTTAAGGGCAGTGCCTCTTTCAAGACCTGGTTATTCAGGATTGTATATACAACAGCCATTTCCAGGGTAAGAGGTAAAAAGCATGAATTTGTCAGTTTTGAAGATCATAAACTTTCCGAAAGCGAGTTGGCGGAAACCGAAAATGCGGTTGGACAACTCACGGCAGAAGTGCGTTCTTACCAACTGCATAAGGCAATGGATTTGTTGGCAATTGACGATAAGGCCATACTGAACCTCTATTATTTTGAGGATTTTCCTGTTGAAGAAATTGCAACCATAATGGATTTGACGGCGTCTAATGTGAAGATAAAACTCTTCAGGAGCAGAAAGAAATTATACGAACAATTGCATGGATTACTCAAAGGTGAGGATGCATATGTTGTTT
>CAIUUO010000293.1 GCA_903902325.1 uncultured Bacteroidia bacterium | reverse complement strand
GATGGGCAATTAATGTTCCTGTCGTAAGAATCAGGTAGATAAGTATCTGAATTGGCCTTTCTGATAGAAGCAACAAAATAGCGAAGACAAATGTGAAGAGGTATATTTCGTAATTAAATGAGGATTCAGGCGGAAAGACTGCAAACCGGGCTGAGATCATCAGAAAATAAACGGGGATAGGAATGAGCAAAAGAGAGTTGAGAGCCGCATTTTTTTTCCCCGCCCACAGGAAAAGTATAATCAGGATAAAAATACCAACAAATAAAAATGAATGCAGGGCATAGCTTGTGTTGAAAAAATCAAACAAATCCAGCACAATTACTATGAGTGCACAAACCAGGAAAAGGAGATTGACATAAAAAAACAACCGGATAATTCCTAATTCCTGTTCAGGCAATTGCGGGTATTTACCCTTTAAACCCCTTTCTAATTTCTTTGGCATTTAAATCCAAAAGTATTCTTGATGATTCTTACTAGAAACAAATTCAGTCTCAATTCAATAAAGGTGACATTTATTAGCAAATTTGAGGCTGAGAACCAATAGATTTGCATGATCAATTGAAATATTTGATCAGTTCAATCTCATACAATAATACAAAAAATCAACAATATGTCAACCGGATTCTACAACGTGCCGATACCAAAGAATGAGCCTGTTAAAAGTTATGCCCCCGGATCCCCCGAACGGATAGAACTGCAAAGTAAAATACAGGAGCTTCGGGCAACTCTTGCTGATTTGCCGATGATCATTGACGGGAAAGAGGTTAGGTCAGGAAAAAAAACAGTGATGCATCCTCCTCATGATTTAGCTCATAACCTGGGATGTTACCACCAGGGCGATCAGACCCATGTCGAAATGGCCATTGAAGCCGCTTTGAAGGCAAAATCCGACTGGGCCAATTCACCATGGCAACACCGTGCGGCGATTTTCCTCAAAGCTGCTGATCTGATTTCAGGCCCTTTCCGGGCAAGGATGAATGCTGCTACCATGCTTGGGCAATCGAAGAATGCTTATCAGGCAGAAATTGATGCTGCCTGTGAATTGGCCGACTTCTATCGTTTTGGCGTGAAATGCATGACAGACATCTATTCCATGCAACCGGAATCAAATCCTGGGATGTGGAATTACAATGAATTCAGACCACTGGAAGGCTTCATCTTTGCGTTAACACCTTTCAATTTCACTTCCATTGCAGGAAATCTTCCGGTAGCTCCAGTTATGCTGGGCAATGTATCCGTTTGGAAGCCGGCCAAAACAGCCGTTTACTCTGCAAGCGTGATCATGGAAGTATTGATGGCAGCAGGCCTTCCTGCCGGCGTCATCAACTTAGTTTTTGTCTCGGGACCTGCCGCAGGTGATGTAATCTTCAGTCATCCAGATTTTGCAGGAATTCATTTTACAGGTTCAACAGGTGTATTTCAGGATATCTGGAAAACCATCGGAGCCAATATCTCCCAATACAAATCATATCCCAGGATCGTGGGTGAGACGGGCGGAAAAGATTTTATTTTTGCCGATCCTACCGCCGATACCACGGCACTGGCTACCGCGATCGTGCGGGGTTCCTTCGAATACCAGGGACAGAAATGTTCTGCAGCATCCCGGGCTTATATTCCGAAATCCATATGGGAAGAGACCTGGTCTAAGACAGAGGCTCAGTTACGCAAGGTGAAAATGGGTTCTCCGGAGGATTTCACCAATTTTGTCAATGCAGTCATTGATGAAGCCTCATTTGACAAACTCAAAGGATTCATCGACCGTGCGCGGAGCGATAAGGATGCTGATGTTATTTACGGAGGGAAATGCGACAAGTCAATTGGTTATTTTATCGAGCCAACGGTAATCCTGGTTGCAGATCCCAGTTATGTGACCATGCAGGAAGAACTTTTCGGACCTATTGTAACAATTTATGTATATGAGGATGACCAAATAGAACTGACATTGACCCTTCTGGATGAAACCTCACTGTACGCGCTTACAGGCGCCATTTTCTCGCAGAGCCGATACTCTATCGATCATATGACCAAGAGATTGGCGAATGCTGCCGGGAATTTTTACATCAACGACAAACCTACCGGAGCCGTAGTCGGTCAGCAACCTTTCGGCGGGGCCAGGGGTTCAGGTACCAACGACAAGGCCGGTTCTGTCTTTAACATGCTGCGCTGGGTTTCCATCCGTACCATCAAGGAGACTTTTATTCCCGCCAGAAATTTCATGTACCCCAACTTCCTTCCTGATAAATAATTGTCAATTGTCTATTGTTCATTCACAATTAATTCAGTTCTGCTCTTTTATTTGGCGGGCATATTTTCTAACTTTGCAGAGAAAATATGCCCGTTTAAATGAAGCCGCTGATCTCGAAAAAATTCTTCGGAACCATTGCAAACAAATATTTGATTGCTTTCGTAGCGTTCAGCGTCTGGATGCTATTTATTGATGACAACAACATTTTTTTTCTCCGGAAAAATGTGAATAAGCTGAAGTCATATCGAGTCGAAAAGGCCTATTTTCAGGAAAAAATCCGAAACGACAGTATCCATCTTCAAGGGATGAAAGACAATGCAAAAAACTTCGAAAAATTTGCCCGTGAAGAATTCCTGATGAAAAAGAAAGATGAAGATATTTTTCTTATCATTGAAAAATAAATAATTTGACAATTCGGTAATTCGACGATTCGACAATTAAAGGAGTTTTTATTATACTATCATCTCATAATTCAATAGCTTTCAAATGTTGCTGGACCTGGATATATTTAAAATTGAGAACAAATTGTCTCCCCGCAAAGGAAGGGTGCTCATTGCAGAGCCGTTTCTTCCCGGTGATTATTTTAGTCGTTCGACTGTTCTTCTGGTTCAGTGTTCGGAGGATGGCGATGTAGGTTTTATCCTGAATAAACCCACGGACCTGCTTATCAAGGACCTCTTTAAGGGATTCCCCGATATGGAGTTCAATGCGTTTCTGGGAGGCCCGGTCAGTAATGACAAACTCTTTTTTCTCCACAAGCTGGGCGACAAAATTCCCGACAGCCTTCAAATCAGTGGTGAACTTTTCTGGAGTGGTGATTTTAACCATTTGACTTCGCTGATGCGCGCCGGATTGGTTGAGGAGGAAGAAGTCCGCTTTTTTCTGGGATATTCTGGATGGAGCGCTGGCCAACTGGAAGCCGAAATAGCCGATCATTCCTGGGTTGTGACGGAACCAACAGTAGAAAGTATCCTAACCAGTGATGAAAATTTCTGGAACGAAAGCATCAAATCAATCGGTGGAAACGCGCTGCTCTGGCAGAATTTCCCGGAAAATCCCGAATTCAATTAAAAATTACAGATTACAAATTAAGAGTGTTCAAAACCTTTAAAAATAGTTTTATTAATAAATATATAGTTCTTTGAAATTTTGAATTAGGGATTTAATTAATTAGTTACCAGAAATATGTGTTTGGGTCACCACCGCAATATTCTATTAGATAGTCATCAATGATTTCTTCTAATTCCATTGCAAATCGTCTTTTGGCCGTTTTGTACCCAAACCCGTTGATCTTTTTATAGATGAGAATAAGCATTGCAAGAATCATTGTCATGTACAGAATAATCTTGATGCCATTTTCATTTACACTGATAAAGTGAGAAAAATTGAGCTCTTGTTTTAGAAATCTGAAGAAGACTTCAATATCCCATCTTTTCTTATATATCAGGATGATCTCTTCACACGTCAGATCCAATCGGTTGGATAAAAACCAATAAGGTATTCCCTTTTGGTTTACAGTTTGAATCAACCTAAAGGATTGATCAACGATATTGGGTCCTGTTCGATACAGATTAACTCTTTGATCCTTGATAACAGTCAGATTGTTTACCCTGAGACCTTCCTGTATGTTGTAGCCTTCTAAAACAAGATATCTTGTGTCTGTTCGCAAGCGTGTAACAAAAGAGTATCCATTGCTATCCAGATCACAAAAGGCACTTCGGCTTGAAACACCGCGATCAAAAACAAAAACATTGTCTTTGTTTTTGTCTATGACCTTTTGTATTGTCTGAGGTATGGTAAGATTCTCGCTGATATAGTTTTGCTGAGTAAATACCTCTACACTGCTGGGAAATATATCTGTCAAAGCAATTGTATACTTGACTTGCTTTTTGCCATCTTTCTTTCTGCCAACATTGATGCCATTTTCAAGCTCAGATGCAGTCTGGGCAACCATTGTTGAATCGACACGGGTTATCTTGTAGTTAAGAGATAAATCTGATTGATCATATAGTTGGCTGCATTGCTCATAGATGGATTGGTAAGCCTTTTCGAAAAAGTCGACATTCATTGTGGCAAGTCTGGCTGATAATGAGTTGTACTTTGCAGATTTTGTATTTCCTGGAAGCTTAAAAAGGACCTTGAACTTCCTTGAGTTGTAGAAATCCTCCAATGTTCTTAATCCTACCCGTTCCCCACTGATCAGTCCAAAGAGAAGCAGATTAAATACATTACTGCCATAAAGCTTCTTGACTTGGTAGTCAACATTGGTATCAACCGACAAATCGAGTAAGAGATCATCGGGAATAAGCTTGAGTAAATCAATGACACCAATACCGTCTTCTTTGAACTTCTTCATGATAGAAAAACTGCATCAAAATTAAACTGCATTTTTCTTTATCAGTCTGAAAATCAATAATTATTATCAACAGTTACTTAATCAAATTGTTCATAACCAGCGAATTGAGGAATTCATACAACACAACCGGTTAACATCAACATAAAAACTGTTAACATCCCCTATATTTCAAAATTTCAAAGAACTTTTTATCGTATAATAAATGTTTTGAACACTCTTAATTT
>CAIUUO010000292.1 GCA_903902325.1 uncultured Bacteroidia bacterium | reverse complement strand
GCTATTACACCAGCCCGATCCCTTTCATTGCCAAGGCCGATACCATGCTGCTGAGGGCTTCGGCCGCACTTTTAAATGAGCCCTTCATTCCCAGACCGGAAACATTCGGGAACATCGTGGCAAAATACCGTGAAAAGGCGCGGGGGGTGGTACTGGCTGTAAAATCTTACGGGAATGGGAATGACTGGTATTTCGTTGAAGTTTCACCGGGAACCTATCCTTCTGCGTCCATCCTTTACGGACTTGACAAAATGCCCTCGTTCATCCGCGGATGGGTTTCAGGCCAGGCCATCTTCCTCGACATTAAATAGGCCATGCACCTTTACCCCGTTTTGCTGATTCTTTCAAGACGTTCAACATCGAGGATTTCAATTTTTTTTCCAATGACCAGCAGGATTCCCTCCCGGTGAAACTTCGAAAGGGTGTGGATCACGTTTTCGGTAGAACATCCCGCAAATTCGGCAATCTCTTTCCTCGTGAGGGATAAGGTGAATGATCTGTTTTCGTAGACCGACCTGGAAAGATAAAGCAGGATATCGGCGATCCTTCCGTTTACCTGTTTGTGCGCCAGGCTGATGAAATTCAGTATCGATGATTTGAACATCCCGGTCATCATCTCCATCAGTTTCAGCATAAAAAGGCTGTTGGTCATGGCAATCTCAAGCAGTATCCGGTAATCGATAAACCTGATCAATTCAATAAAGGTATAAATTTTTTGGCCAATGCCTGATTTCCTTAACTTCACAGCTCATTTCAATTAGCACCCGATGGATGCAGATTTTGACATCAGGTATACCGATCGCCCGATCACGCCATTTGGAGGTCTTACAACCGTAAAGAAGTTCTATCAGAACAGCGGACTCCAGGATGTGATCTCTTCTTTGCCCTTGCCTCAACCAGGCTCTAACAGGGGATATGATCCTGTGGATATCATCGAGGGTTTTCTGGTTAGTGTTATCCTTGGTGCACGCCGATTGGCCCATGCAGGACTTCTCCGGCATGATAAAGTAGTCAGTGAGATGTTTGGTTGGAACAAAGGCATGGCAAGTGAGAGCACGTTCAGCCGGTTTTTTAAGAAGTTTGATGTTGAGTTAAACGATGAGGTTTTTATTGAACTGAACCGGTGGTGGTTTACCAAACTCAAGATAAAATATCACACGGTAGATATCGATTCTACCGTTATTACACGTTACGGCAGCCAGGACGGCGTTGAAGTAGGTTATAATCCAAGAAAGCCGGGTCGTGGTTCCCATCATCCTCTGATTGCTTTTGCAGCCGAAGCCAAAATGGTTATACAGTCCTGGATGCGCACCGGCGACAGTGTCAGCAGCACAGACATTGAAGATTTTATCAAAGTGTTACTGAAAACCTTGGATAAATCAAAAATCGGGCTTGTGAGAGCAGATAGTGGTTTCTTTAGTGAAGCAACCCTGGGCATTCTTGAAGAAAACGAACTGAAATATATCGTTGCAGCAAAAATGTATTCCAGGCTGGTCCAGGAGATCTTCGAGGCTGACAACTGGGTTTCATATTCCGATGGGATCGACATGTGCTCCATTGAATGCAAGTTAACGGGTTGGGATCATCCCCGCAGGGTAGTGGTTGTCCGCAAGAGCAAAAGCAAATACCAAAAGAGCGGAGGCAAGTCCTTGTTTGAGGAATACGATGAGTTTTCCAACTATCTCTACTCGGCGTTCGCAACTAACCTCGAACTTGCCGATCCTCTGATATGGGAACTCTATCGTCACAGGGCCGAAGCTGAGACGCAAATCAGGGAACTGAAAGAGAGCTATGGACTTGACGGCTTTTGCTGTGAAGAATTTGGAGCCACCGAAGCTGCTTTTCGTTGGGTTTGCGTAGCCTATAACCTGATGAGCCTGTACAAGATAGCATTGATTAATTCCAAGCACGATCCGACTTTGGCAACCTTGAAGTTCCAATGCATTGCAATAGCGAGTTACCTTGTCAGACATAGCAGAAAAACGACGTTGGTGATGTCCGTAAGTGATCGACGAAGGGCATTTTTTGACGGATTATTCCAAAAAATCGAAAGTATCACACCCAAGTCGAAATTTTTATTGAAGAAAAAGTTTCTAATGAATTAATCAGGTTTATCATACCTGAGAATGCCATAAGCAAAGTTATACTTTATTGCATTGTTATTATATCCATTTCCTTTTTCATTCCGTATCTTTTTCTCAAAGACTCACCGTTAAGCTCTATCCTGTGGGCATCATGAACAATGCGGTCCAGGATGGCATCAGCGATGGTTTGTTCTCCGATTATGTCGTACCAGTTT
>CAIUUO010000291.1 GCA_903902325.1 uncultured Bacteroidia bacterium | reverse complement strand
CCTTCTCTCCCGCAAAACATCACTGCTTTGCGTTCGTTTAGGGAGTGCAAATGTAAAGCCTTTTTTGTTCCTAAACAACCTTCTTGCTAAAATAGTTCAAAGAAAAATCAAAATAAACGGTTATCCATTTGAAAATCTACAATGTTAAACCCCTTAAAAAAAAATAAAAAAAAATTCTGAATGGTTATTTTGATTCGGAAATACCACAATTGTATTATTTTTACCAACTCATCGAAAAAAAAGAAAAGTGTCTGACAGCATCATTGTAATACCTACCTACAACGAAAAAGAGAACATTGAACGGATGATCCGTACAATATTCCGCCTTCCCAAAAAATTTCACATTCTCATTGTGGACGACAATTCTCCGGACGGAACTGCAGGAATTGTTCGAAATTTAAAAAAAGAATTTCCGGATCAACTCTTTATGATCGAACGCGAGGGAAAAATGGGTCTTGGTACAGCCTATCTTGCAGGATTCAGTTGGGCGCTGGAGAACAGTTATCAGTATATCTTCGAGATGGATGCTGACTTCTCACATGATCCCAATGAATTGATCAACCTGTACAAGGCTTGAGCAGAAGAAGGTGCCGATCTGGCCGTTGGATCAAGATATATTTCCGGAATTAATGTGATCAATTGGCCGCTCAAAAGGGTGCTGATGTCTTATCTTGCTTCAAAATATGTCAGGACTATTACAGGAATGACAATCATGGATACTACGGCAGGATTTAAGTGTTTTAGAAGCATTGTGCTTGACCAACTTGATCTGAAACGTATCAAAATGAAGGGGTATGGGTTCCAAATTGAGATGAAGTTCAAAACCTGGAAAATGGGTTTCAAAATCGTAGAGGTTCCGATTATTTTCACAGACCGCAAAGAGGGAGCATCCAAAATGAGCGGAGGTATTTTCGGTGAGGCATTCAAAGGGGTCATCAAAATGAAAATTGCGAGCTACTTTACAAAGCCGGGGAAATAAAGTTAAAAATGTATTTTCCACCAGCAAGTACAACATCCAAGACAAATATCCAGATAAAACTGCAACATTTTTATCTGCATGCAATATTAATCATGCGTGGCAATATCGCTTTTCGGGGAAAACAACGTATAAAGTATGTCGCTTTCTCATAAAATATCTATACATTTATATTATCAGGTTGAATAATACCAGTTACAACTCAACCAGACCAAAGATTCAGAATATTTTATAAAAAAATGAAAGATCTAATTATCAAAGATGCGAAAGTTATCAATGAAGGAAAAATCCTGCGCGACACAAGCTTACTGATCAGAAATGGAATCATTGAAAAGATATTCAGGGATGCCGTTCCCCAAAATATTTTGGATCAGTCTGACGTGATTGACGCATCAGGAAAATTTTTGTTGCCAGGAGTTATCGATGATCAGGTTCATTTTCGTGAACCAGGACTTACCCATAAAGGTGATATTTACTCCGAATCAAAGGCAGCCGTAGCAGGAGGAATAACCTCTTTTATGGAAATGCCCAATACGGTACCACAGGCAACGACACAGGAATTGCTGAATCAGAAGTACGAACGTGCTTCGGAAGTCTCTCTGGCAAATTACTCTTTTTATATAGGTGCTACCAACGATAATCTGGATGAACTTCTGAAAACGGATCCTTCAAATGTTTGTGGAATCAAGGTATTCATGGGTTCTTCCACAGGAAATATGCTAGTAGACAATCCGGTAACTTTAAGTTCCCTTTTCAGGGAGTCAAAAATGCTGATTGCAGTTCATTGTGAAGATGAAAGCATTGTGCAGGCAAATCTGGCTGCTGCTATTGAAAAGTACGGTGAAGAAATTCCTATGAGCGAGCATCCAAAAATCAGGGATACAAGCGCCTGTTTCAATTCATCCTCAAAAGCTGTTGAGCTTGCAAAAAAATATGGTACACGATTGCATATCCTGCACGTTTCAACTGCCGCTGAACTTGCATTGTTCGAGGCGGCACCGGTAAAAAATAAAAAAATAACTTCGGAGGTTTGCGTTCATCATCTGTGGTTTTCGGATGCAGATTATGAAAAATACGGCGCCCGCATTAAATGGAATCCGGCCATCAAGTCTGCCAACGACAGAGCCAGCCTGATCAAAGCCGTCAACGACAACCGTATTGATGTAATTGCAACCGACCATGCACCGCATACGGAAGAGGAAAAAAGCCGGCCATACCTGAAAATGCCATCCGGAGGACCATTGGTTGAACATTCTTTGCCTGCCATGCTTGAATTAAGCAGAAATGGGAAAATATCCATCGAAAAAGTTGTAGAGAAGATGTGTCATGCACCGGCAGACCTTTTTGGTATCGAAAAACGCGGTTACATCAGGAAAGGCTATAAGGCAGATCTGGTATTGGTGGATGCAGGTAAATGGACTGTCACCAAAGATAATATTCACGCGAAATGCAATTGGTCGCCGTTTGAGGGTGAGTCGTTTTATTACTTTATCAGTCAAACATTTGTAAACGGAAACCTGGTTTATGAAAATCCTGTTGCCGGGAAAAAAGGCACCTTTTTCGAAGAGAAGAAAGGAGAGAGACTCTCATTTTCCCGTGTCCAGGATTAATAAGCGTACCAATACACTATTTCAATAAAAATCTGGCTGCTGTGCGGGTTCTTTGTTCAACAAATACCTGTCTGCCTTTCGTCATTTTTTGAATGATGTCATCATTGTAGTACCTGATTGTCAGCAATTCAAGGTCGCCATTGTAATGAACAACAAATTTATTTTTCAAATCCTCTAGCAATTTATCAAATCCTCTTTCAGGCATGTCAACAGCCACCGAAAAATCCATGGCAGACTGTTGTACCAGATTCATTTTTATTCTGTTCTGTGCAAAAAGATGATAGATACCACTGATACTTTCTTCTGCTATAAATGAAAAATCCTTTGGCGAAATCGTAATAAGTACCTGATTTTCCTTGTCGATATAGACCGGATTATATTCCATTGGATGATCAATGTGACAAATAATTGAACCTGCATCCTTCGGATGGATAAAAGAACGGACATAAAGCGGAATTAACTTCTCCACCAATGGTTTCATGGTTTTTGGATGAATAACTTTTGCTCCGTAATAGGTCATTTCAACAGCTTCACGATAGGAAATTTTTTCAAGTTTATTGGTTGATTCATAGCGATGCGGATCTGCATTCATGATTCCAGGAACATCCTTCCAAATTGTTACACTTTCGGCATCCATCACATTGGCAATGATGGCTGCCGAGTAATCCGATCCTTCCCTCCCAAGGGTGGTGGTCAGGTTAAAAGTTGTTGCTCCAATAAATCCCTGTGTCAAACAAACGCTGTTCTCCTTAAACTGAAATGCCTGAGGCATCAATTTTCTGGTAAGTTCCCAGTCAATTTCGCCTTCCCGCCATGTATCGTTGGTACGAATATAATGCCCTGCGTCAATCCATCTGGTGTTTTTGCCCAAATAATTCAAATAGGCTGCCACAATTTCCGTAGAGACCATTTCTCCGGTTGAGACAATCTGATCATATTCGAAGTCATAGTTCAGCGACGGTGGTATATTGACCCGTTTCACCAAGGCATCAAAATCTTCACTGACGGTACGCTCAAGCTTTTCATTTCCATTCCCGAAAAGATCTTTTACAATTTGGAAATGATACTCTTTTAGTTGGTTGATCCCGCGCAGGGCATCCTCCACATTCCCATCAAAGTAATTGCGTGTAACCCATACCAGTGAATCTGTGGTTTTGCCCATTGCAGACACAACGACAACGAGGGGATCTTGCTCTTTACATATAATCGAAGCCGTATTTTTGACACCGTCAGCATCCTTTACCGAAGCTCCGCCAAACTTAAATACCTTCATCTGCAATCAATTTTGTTGGTACAACTGAACTTTATTCATTTCACAAAGTAACAAAAAACAGATACATCCCGTTTGATGAGATGCACAATCTTCAAATTTAGTAACTTCGCCCTTTCATCAGATAGCCAACATTGGAATTAACAGAATTTCTGCATTTATACCGCTCCCACCCATCTCTTCTGGAGTTGAAAGAGTCCTTGAACAAGAATGCCGGAAAAAAAATCTCGGTTTCGGGTCTGTCAGGGTCTTCTGTAACTGTAGCCTTTTCAGTGCTGAGAGAGATGATGCAATACCAGGGACTTTTTATTCTCAACGATCGTGAGGAGGCAGCGTTTTTCTTTGATGACATGCAGGTTCTCGGACGGGAAGCTGACATGCTCTTTTTCCCATCATCCTACAAGCGCAATATTTGGCATGACCATATTGACAATGAAAATATCATTTTGCGCACAGATGTTCTGAACAAACTGTCTGTCAAGGAAAAAAAATACCTGATTGTTACCTATCCGGAGGCAATTATGGAGATGGTTGTCTCGGAAACAGGCCTGCAGAAGCATACCCTACTTGTTAAAACAGGGGAAAAGCTTTCCATTTCATTCATCAATGAACTCCTGTTCGAATATGGTTTTGAACGCGTTGAATTTGTTTTTGAACCTGGTCAGTATTCAATTCGCGGTTCCATTGTTGACATATTCTCTTATTCCAATGAAGATCCATACCGCATCGATTTTTTTGGCGATGTGGTAGATTCTATCCGTTCATTCGACATTGAAGACCAGATTTCAAAAGTTCCCTACAATAAAATTTCAATTATTCCCAACATTCAGGACGGTTTGAAGGAAGAGAAGAAAGTCTCTTTTTTCGAATTTCTGGATTCGGAAACATATTTGGTTTCCAGGGATTTCGATCATCTAAGCAGCCATATCGGTGAACTGAGTTTTTCTGCTAGTGAATCGCATGATACTACGGTAGAACAAGCTGGAAATTTTCTGACAGCCGATTTTTTCAGAAGCATCCTCAGGAAATTTCCCCTGATTGAGTTAAAAACGAATAAAAAGGGAGGAGCAATACACTCCGATTTTCAAACGTCGCCACAGCCTGTTTTCAACAAGAATTTTGACCTACTTGGTGCTAACCTCAAGGAAAACAGACACAAAGGTTACCATAACCTGATTTTATCATCCAGTTCAAAGCAGATTGACAGGCTTCATGCAATATTTGACGACAAGGGTGATCCCCAGAAACTGGACTCATTGCCTTTTGCGCTACAGGAAGGATTTATTGACCATGACCTCAAGATATGCTGTTACAATGACCATCAGATTTTTGAGCGTTACCACAGGTACAAACTGCGCACCAAAAAACCATCCCGGCAGGCTATAACACTCAAGGAACTGAGCAAACTCCAGGTAGGTGATTATGTCGTTCATACTGATCATGGTATTGGAAAATTTGCAGGATTGGTAAGAAATGAAATCAATGGAGTTGTACAGGAAGCCGTAAGACTTTCCTATCGGGATAATGACTCCCTGCTTGTAAGCATACATTCCCTTCATCGTATATCGAAATACAAAGGGAAGGAGGGTCAGGAACCTGCCATTCACAAACTGGGCACCGCTGCATGGCAGAACATGAAGAACAAGACCAAGAGCAAGGTCAAGGATATTGCGCGCGAATTGATTGCCCTTTATGCTGCCAGGAAAATGGAAAAAGGGTATGCGTACGCCCCTGACACTTATCTGCAGCAAGAACTGGAGGCGAGCTTTATTTACGAGGATACGCCCGATCAGATCAGGGCAACTATATCCGTAAAGGAAGATATGGAAAGGCTGATGCCCATGGACCGGCTAATTTGCGGCGATGTTGGATTCGGCAAGACAGAAATTGCCGTCAGGGCAGCCTTCAAGGCAGTTACCGACAGTAAACAAGTTGCCATCCTGGTTCCTACTACTATTCTGGCTCTGCAACATTACAAGACTTTCAGGGAAAGACTGAAGGATTTTCCATGCAATGTAGAATATATCAGCAGATTGCGCCACTCAGCAGATGTCAAAAGGGTGATCCACGATCTTGCAACAGGAAAAGTAGATGTTTTGATAGGTACCCACAAGATGATTGGCAAGGAGGTTAAATTCAAGGACCTTGGATTGCTCATTGTGGATGAAGAGCAACGATTCGGCGTTTCTGTCAAGGAAAAACTCAAGCAAATGAAGGTCAATGTAGATACCCTCACGCTTACGGCAACCCCTATTCCTAGGACCCTCCAGTTTTCTCTGATGGGCGCCAGGGACTTATCCATTATCAGCACACCTCCACCCAACCGATATCCCATTTCGACTGAAGTCCATTCGTTCGACGAAGAGATCATCAGGGAGGCTATTACCTATGAAGTATCAAGAGGTGGCCAGGTATTCTTTATCAACAACCGAATAACCAATATTTACGAACTGGAGCGACTCATTCACAAACTCTGTCCCGGAGTCAGGACCATTGTCGGACATGGACAGATGGAGGGCGATAAACTGGAGAAGGTCATGTTTGACTTCATCAACGGAGATTTTGATGTACTGATAGCTACAACCATCATTGAGTCTGGGTTGGATATTCCGAACACCAACACCATTATCATCAACAATGCGCAAAATTTCGGATTAAGCGAACTTCACCAATTACGAGGACGGGTTGGACGATCCAATAAAAAGGCCTATTGCTATCTGCTGACTCCACCGCTGGAAGCGATGACCCAGGAAGCTAGAAGAAGACTGCAGGCCATTGAGGAATTTTCTGATATTGGCAGTGGATTTAGCCTGGCCATGCAGGACCTTGATATCCGCGGAGCAGGAAATCTTCTGGGTGGTGAACAGAGCGGATTCATAGCAGACATTGGTTTTGAAGCCTATCAACGCATTCTAAACGAAGCCATGGAGGAGTTGAGAAACGATGAATTCCAGGGATTGTTCGAGGATCAGGACATCAGGGATCAGCAAAATGCATTCCTGCAAACTTCATTTATCAGGGACTGCAACATCGACACCGACCTCGAACTATTGATACCGGATGATTATGTCTCCAGCATTTCAGAGCGTGTTTTACTTTACCGTGAATTGGATGATCTAAAAAGTGAAGAGACATTGAAACTTTTCGAAGGTACTTTGTTGGACAGATTCGGTCAGATTCCAAAGCAAGCCGGAGAATTACTGGATATCGTAAGGTTACGGTGGCAGGCGATTGCCCTGAACATGGAGAAATTAATCATCAAGGATAAAAAGATGATTTGCTATCTTCCTGCAGATCAGACATCAAAGTATTACTATTCGGGCGAATTTGCAGGATTGATGCAATGGATAATGAAAAACCCAGCCCAATGCAAGGTCAGGGAGAACAAAGGTAAACTATCAGTATTACTCGACAATGTCACTTCTATCAATGATGCCCTCACAATATTACACGTCGTCTCAGAATACCTGGCACAAAAAAGGAAGGAGTAATCCTTGATGAGGACGAATCAATACCAAATTCTGTTATCCTGCAACAGATTATCGCTGATCATTGTATTTATCTCATTAATAATGAGTACTTCCACTAAAAGCTATGGTTTGGTTCGACAATCAATATACCTGAAAACTATGCACTATGCACTTCAAGATACCATTGGTAAACAGGACACATCTTTACTTCATTTCAGTTTCCAACCCATTGTAATTGAGGCAGAATTTCATAGTAAAAACTCTTACCAGGAAAGAAAAACCCACCAATTGTATTTGGATATCAAACGCATATACCCGCTTGCCCGGATTGTATCCAATGAGGTGACAATGGTGAATAACCAGCTTGATTCCGTTTACCTTTCAAAATCTGAGAGAAAAAACTATTTGAAATGGTATGAAAAACACACCTTCAACAACTATATTGATACACTCAGGACATTGAACAGAAGGCAGATCAAGATTTTCATCAAATTGATACACAGGGAAACCGGGAGTTCCCCCTTCGAACTGGTGAAGAAATACCGCGGGGGGCTTGATGCATTCATTTGGCAATTTTCGGCCAATGCTTTGTTGGTTAATCTCAAATATGAGTATGATCCGGAAGAAGATCGGTTGATCGAGGATATTATCAGGAAACTGTACTGATATCGTTACTTTTTTTATAATTTTGACGTATTAAACGGACGTGATCTCATCATGTAAACTGATTTTCCCAAAATAGTCGATCACCCTTAATTGAAGTTAAAGTGATAAATCTGAACAACAAATTACAAAGTCAAAATCCGATTTTTGATCATTCATTGGATCATTTGCCAACCAATCTCACACATCGGGACGTGTTGACCAAATATGAGAAAATTCCAACCTTCATCTATCCGGAAAGCTATGAGGCATCAGTCGAAGTTGCCAAAGAAGTGGCTGAACTGATCAGAAGCAAACAAAAAGAGGGGAAAAATTGTGTATTGGGTTTACCTACAGGTTCGACGCAATTAGGTATTTATGCCGAACTTGTAAGGATGCACCACGAGGAGGGATTAAGTTTCCGGAACGTAATCACATTCAACCTGGATGAGTATTATCCGTTATCCTCTCATTCCATACACAGTTACCATCAGTACATGAGGGTGAATTTATTCAACCATATTGATATTTTGCCCGAAAATATTCACATTCCTGATGGAACTATTTTACTTGACGAAGTACATGATTATTGTCGTGATTATGAGAAAAAAATAGAGAGTGCAGGAGGTATCGACCTCTTATTACTGGGAATTGGCAGAAGTGGTCACATTGGGTTCAACGAGCCCGGATCCGGACGAAACACAAAAACTAGAATCATTACATTGGATCCGTTAACCCGACAGGAAGAGGCCAAGCAGTTCCGGGGCTTTATCAATGTTCCGCGAAGTGCCATAACAGTGGGTATTGCCACAATCCTGAATGCAAAGAAAATCATTCTTTCTGCCTTTGGGGAAACCAAGGCCAAAGTGATCAAGCAAATGATTGAAGATGAGCCAAATAATCAGGTACCGGCATCTTACATTCAATTTCATACGAATGCCAAAGTTATTATTGATAATGGTGCAGCCCTTCAATTGATCAGGATGAAAACCCCCTGGCTACTTGATAGTATGGACTGGAGTGAAGACCGGTTGATTCGAAAGGCAGTACTTTGGCTATGCGGAAAAACCAATAAGCCACTCTTGAAACTAACAGGTAAGGATTACAATGACTATGGGCTTAGTGACCTGCTTGCCACCGTAGGGTCTGCCTACAAGATCAACATCAAAGTTTTCAATGACCTGCAGCACACCATTACCGGATGGCCCGGTGGCAAACCCAATGTTGATGATGCATTTCGGCCAGAAAGAGCACAACCCGATAAGAAAAGAGTAATTATCTTCAGTCCGCATCCGGATGATGACGTTATTTCTATGGGTGGTACGCTGTTGCGTCTGATCGAACAGGGTCATGATGTGCATGTCGCCTATCAGGTTTCCGGAAATTTCGCGGTTTCAGATGAATATGTTACCAGATTTCTTGACTTTCACCAGGAGTACATTGATTTTTATGACTATAATAATCCTGTTGCTAAGATTCAGCAGGATAAAGTCCTCAGCTTCATAAGGAATAAAAAAGACAATGATATCGATATTCCCGACCTCAGAAAAGTTAAAAGCCTGATAAGAAGAATGGAGGCAAGATCTGCACTCAGGTATTTTGGGTTAAAAGAGGAGAATATCCATTTCCTCGATCTCCCCTTTTATGAAACCGGCCTCAAATCAAAAGCCCCTATCGGTGTCGACGATGTTCAGATTATCATGAATCTGGTAGAGAAAATTCAACCCCATCAAATTTTTGCTGCCGGTGATCTTTCCGATCCGCATGGTACACACCGTGTTTGTCTGGATGCAATATTCGTTGCCCTGGAGCACCTTAAGGACAAGATTTGGATGGCAGAATGCTGGGTTTGGCTCTACAGGGGCGCATGGGCAGAATGGGAGGCGGATGAAATTGAAATGGCTGTTCCAATCAGTCCCATAGAACTTTCCAGAAAAAGGGAGGCCATCCTTCGTCACCAGTCACAAAAGGAGGGTGCGATGTTTATGGGCGAAGATGAGCGAGAATTCTGGCAAAGAGCCGAGGAACGCAACCGTTCTACGGCGAAATTATATGATCAGTTGGGAATGGCCGAATATGAAGCGATGGAAGCATTCGTTAAATACTATCCCTGATATTTCTAACGCCTACTATTACAGAATGACCATTCACTCAAATGATTGGTCATTCTTTTATAACCCGATTAAAAAATGCAGATGAGACTATTTTTTCAATGTTTTTCCCTGATAATATTCCTTTCCATTGTCACACCCTCATTAGGTATTCCTTCAAATCACTTGTTTTTTCTTGCCGAAAAGAATCAACTGGAAACTGATAAATCAGAATTTAGGGCAGTCTGGATCGCAACAATTAACAATATTGACTGGCCATCCAGACCTAACTTATCGGTAGATGACCAAAAGAAAGAGTTTCTACGCTTACTCGATATTTTTCAAAAATTCAATCTGAATGTCGTTATTTTTCAGGTGCGCGCTGCTTCAGATGCATTCTACCCTTCTAAAACAGAGCCTTGGTCCTTTTTTCTTACTGGAAAGCAAGGCAAGCCGCCTGTACCCTATTATGACCCGCTTGCATGGGCTATTGAAATGTGTCACCTGAGAGGAATGGAACTACATGCATGGTTTAATCCGTTCAGGGTGCGCAATTTAGGGTTTTATCCGTTGGATCCAAATAGCTTTGCCTCCAAACATCCGCTATATGTCAAGGAATTTGACAAAAAACTTTTCCTGGATCCAGGATATCCTGAAGTCAGGAATCATGTGGAAGAGGTGATTGTTGAAGTAGCGAAGAATTATGACGTGGACGCGATACTTCTGGATGACTATTTTTATCCTTATCCGGTGGAAGGAAAAAAATTCGGCGATGAAAAAAGTTTTGCAAAATATGGACATGAATTTTATCCTAAAAAAATAAATGATTGGAGGAGGGAGAATATCAACAAATTTGTATCTGCAATTCATGATTCCTTGCAAAACATTAATCCAAAGATCAAATTTGGGATCAGTCCATTCGGGATTTGGAGAAACAAATCAGTGGATGCAAATGGTTCACCGGGTCTGAAGGGATCCAGTTCCTATGACGACTTGTATGCTGATGTCCGCAAGTGGCTGAAAGAAGGATGGATTGACTATGTTATTCCGCAATTGTATTGGGAAAAAGGTAATCATTTCGGAGACTTCGCTTCCCTGGTTCAATGGTGGAGTGAAAATTGTTTTGGAAAACCCCTCTACATCGGTCAGGCGCTTTATAAGTCAACTGCCGAAAAAAACGGATGGGTTCATCCGGATGAAATCAATCAGCAGATCAATTTATTGCGTACAAATGAAAAAGTTAGAGGCTTTGCTTTTTATAGCGCATCCAATATAGGAAAATTATCTTCCGGTCAAGTCAAATCACTTTGCGAAAATCAGTTGAATACAGTTGCAGCCATTGATGACGACAGAAATTCCAGAACTATTGCCAGTCAGGTTGTGGTTAGTCCTGTAAACAGATCTGCCGGAACGACTGAAATGGATGAAATGATCACAGAGAATTTCA
The DNA here is from genome assembly GCA_903902325.1 of uncultured Bacteroidia bacterium. Lineage (GTDB taxonomy): Bacteria > Bacteroidota > Bacteroidia > Bacteroidales > Prolixibacteraceae > CAINVV01. Next base: position 18,115 of record CAIUUO010000291.1, on the reverse strand, counting down.
GCTTATCCCTTGACAGAAACCCTGTAGCCATTAGGGAAACCTGGAAATCAATATCAGAAATCTGTCCATCTGTCAAGAAAATCAAGGGAAGCAGGATTCTGAGTTGGAAAGTACAGGAAGCAACTTCAGATGTTTGGATTGCATTGGTTTCATTTAGGAAGACAGGAGAAAGAAGATATCTTCAAAATGTGGTTGGCATTTCCAAAACCGCAGATTTTAAAATTACGGATCAGCAGTGGAAAGAATTGAAGGGGGGTGAACTCCTCCTGGTAAGCAGGGATGCTGGAACAAAAAAAGAAAGTAATTCTGAATTCTTCAGATTAAAAAGAAGGAAAATCAAAATACTGGATAATCCTTTTAAACATTAAAAAAAACCGCCCCCGAGAAAACCCGGGAGCGGCAAACCTATCTAAACAATCAAAATCTAGCGTGTAAATAACAACTCGCGGTACTTTGGCAATGGCCAAAGTTCATTGTCAACAACCAATTCTAGTTTGTCGATGTCGTAGCGAATCTCCTCAAGGTAAGGTTTTACGTTTTGTTCGTAAGCTAAGGCCTTCTCTCTGGAGTGTTCGATTACATTAGCTACTTTTCGTGCCTCGATCATATCCTTGGTTTTTGCCTTAATGTTGGAAATGTGATTTGATATTTCCTTGATCAGATCTTTCCGTGCTCCTGCCAGTTCATTGAATTCTTCTTCAGAGAATATAGTTTTCAATCCTTTGACATTCTCAATCAACATGGTCTGGTAGGTAATGGCTGTTGGAACAATGTGGTTGATAGCCAAATCACCCAGAACACGGGATTCGATCTGTATTTTCTTGATGTATTTCTCATATTCAACCTCAACACGCGCTTCCAACTCTTTCTCGTTGAAGATTCCAAGGGACTCGAAAACTTTTCTGGAGCCTTTGTTCAAATAAGCATCCAGTGCGATCGGCACACTCTTGATATTGCTTAAACCACGGCGTTCAGCTTCAATAGCCCACTCCGGACTATACCCATTCCCGTCGAAACGAACAGGCTTGCATTCGGTGATGTATTTCTTCAATACCTGGAAAATAGCTTCATCCTTTTTGACATTGGCATCAATAAGTTTATCTACATCTTTTTTGAACTGAATCAATTGTGCAGCAACAACAGAGTTTAAAGCAATCATAGCAGATGCGCAATTGGCAGAAGATCCAACAGCCCGGAACTCAAACCTGTTTCCTGTGAAGGCAAAAGGCGATGTACGGTTCCTGTCAGTATTGTCCAACAATATTTCAGGAATTCGCCCAATATTAAGTTTCAAATCTGTCTTTTCATCTGGAGTCATTTTCTTTTCCCCAACCATTTCTTCAATCTGGTCGAGCATTGCTCCTACTTCAGTTCCAAGGAAGGTTGAAATGATAGCAGGAGGTGCTTCGTTGGCGCCCAAACGGTGAGAGTTGCTCGCAGAAACAATAGAGGCCCGCAGTAAATCCTGATGGTCGTAGACTGCCTTGATCGTGTTGACGATAAAAGCAAGAAACTGGGTATTTGTTTTGGGATTTTTTCCGGGAGAGTAAAGGTTTACTCCGGTATTGGTCGAAAGCGACCAATTGTTGTGTTTTCCTGATCCATTGATGCCTGCAAACGGTTTTTCGTGCAACAAGGCTCTGAATCCGTGGTGACGTGCAATCTTGGTCATCAGATCCATGACCATCTGGTTGTGGTCATTGGCCAGATTGACCTCTTCGAAGATAGGCGCCAGCTCAAATTGGTTAGGAGCAACCTCGTTATGACGGGTTTTAACCGGAATACCCAATTTATATGCTTCATTTTCAAGATCCATCATGAATGCAGATACACGCTCAGGAATGGAAGCAAAATAATGATCTTCCAATTGCTGGTCTTTTGCAGATGAATGTCCCATAAGCGTACGTCCGGTCAATACCAGGTCAGGACGGGCGATGAAAAGTGCTTCGTCCACAAGGAAATATTCCTGTTCCCAGCCCAGGTTAGCAGTGACATGAGTAACATTTTTGTCCCAGTACTGGCAAACATCAACTGCTGCCTTATCAACAGCGTTCATCACTTTCAGCAAAGGAGCCTTATAATCAAGTGCCTCACCTGTGTAAGAGATGAAAATTGTGGGAATACAAAGGGTTGTTCCTACTACGAAGGCTGGAGATGAAACATCCCATGCAGTATAACCCCTTGCTTCAAAGGTGTTTCTTATACCCCCACTAGGGAAGGAAGATGCATCAGGCTCCTGCTGAGCCAACAATTTACCTGGGAAACTTTCAATGACACCACCCAGTTCAGAATGGTCGATAAATGCATCATGCTTCTCGGCAGTTCCGTCTGTAAGCGGATGAAACCAGTGTGTATAGTGAGTGGCACCATTTTCGATGGCCCACGTTTTCATGCCAATAGCCACCTGATCCGCAATTTTACGGTCGATGGTGGTTCCATTATCCATCGCATCACAAATACCTTTGAAAGAATCCTTGGTCAGATATTTCTTCATTTTGGGACGGTCAAAAACTAACATCCCGTAATAATCGGATGTCAGGTTCTCCTCTCTTTTAACCTCAACAGGTTTACGGGTCATAAGAATCTCAAGAGCTTTGAATCTAAATGTTGCCATAACTATGATTTTTTAAGATATAATAAATTCAAAATTTTCTGCTAAATTATATTTTTTTCAACATACCCCCTAATTTTTTGCCGTAAAAATAGATATTTCATAATATTTTAACATTAAATCTGATTTTTTGATGCTTTTGAACAAAAAATACTAATTTTTTCGATTTATCAGCTTTTTCCATTCAACGAAAACTGAGATAGATTTTCCTTTGGGTTCAATGTAAAAAGAGACGTAGAAGTCGCGTCTCTGAAAAGTGATAGCTTCTGTAATCTATCTTCTGGTTAAAGCCTCCACTTCATCTTCGTTCGGTTTCATTTCGATTGGAGCATCATCTCATTTTTTCATCTTCTGATCATCTTATTTTCAAGGTATCATAAACTCATTGAATTACTCTACTGGCTGCTGGCTCTCTGCATAGAATCTGTAAAATTGAACTACACTCCTGATTCCGTTGAAAAAATTTTCAAGGAGAAAACTTTCGTTGGGTGAATGGATGGCATCTGATTCAAGGCCAAAACCCATCAGGATTGTTTTAACTCCCAGTACTTTTTCAAAAGTAGATACAATAGGTATGCTGCCTCCGCTTCGCACTGGAACCGGCATCTTGCCGTAAACCTCATAAAACGCCTTTTCTGCTGCCAGGTAAGCAGGATGGTCTATCGGGCAAATATATCCCTGACCTCCATGGTGCACCCTGACTTCCACCTTGACGGATTTTGGAGCAAGCGATTCAAAGTGATTTTTAAATAAAATTGCTATTCTTTCATGATCCTGATTGGGGACGAGCCTTGAACTAATTTTTGCAAATGCCTTGGATGGTAAAATGGTCTTAGAGCCTTCACCCGTGTATCCTCCCCAGATCCCGCACACATCGAATGTTGGCCTCATACCGCTCCTCTCAGTGGTTGTATAACCCTCTTCTCCCTGTAGTTGATTTACCCCGATTGTTTCTTTGTATTTTACTTCATTGAATGGGTTCTGCGAGAGTTTTTTCCTTTCGTCAGCAGTTACATCTCTTACATCTTCATAAAATCCAGGTATTGTAATCCTGTTATGCTCATCCTTCATTGCTGTAATCAACTTGCACAATTCATTGATCGGATTGGCCACAGCACCACCGTAGATTCCTGAGTGCAGATCCCTGATTGGACCTGTAACCTCAACTTCCCAATAAGCCAGCCCTCTCAGCCCGGTAGTAATAGATGGTATATCGGAGGCAATCATCCCGGTATCGGAAACCAGAATCACATCCGATCGCAGCATTTCCCTATACTCTTCACAAAACTTTCCCAGATTGGGAGATCCAATTTCCTCCTCCCCTTCTATCAGAAATTTAACGTTGCACGATAGAGTATTGCTCTTTATCAGCCATTCAAAAGCCTTGGCGTGAATAAATGACTGTCCCTTGTCGTCATTGGCCCCCCTTGCATATATCCTGCCATCCCGGATAATAGGCTCAAAAGGATCCGAGAACCACTTTTCGAGCGGATCAGCAGGCATCACATCCATATGGCCATAAACCAATATCGTAGGTTTCGATGAATCAACGATTTTTTCCGCATAAACAACAGGATGGCCGGGTGTTGGATAGATTTTCGCCAGATCTGCTCCAGCTTCTAGCAAAATTCTCTTCCAATAACCGGCCGCCCGCATCATATCAGGTTTGTGATGTTCAATTGAACTTACCGATGGGATTCTGATTAATCCGAATAATTCATCCAAAAACCTGTCACCATTTTCTTTAAGATATTTTTCCAGTTTTTCCATGCTTTTTGATCAAATATAATGAATCTGGAAGAATCCGGAAACCAATAACTCAATATAATATTGAATATTTTACCTGACCATTTTTTCAAGCCTGGCTATTTTTGTTTCTCTTAGATTTCTTGATTTAAGTCCTTGTTGTACTGCCAGTTGTGTTTTTAAATCCCAACTTCCTCCATTGCTTTCCATGAATGCCGCCAATTGCGCCACATCTTTGAACATGCTGACGGTAAGATGCGTTCCGTATGCTTCGCTTCCGGAAGGTAAAATAGTCTGCAACAATTCCCATGATCCTTTTTTGCCTTCAGTGACCATTTGCTGGTGCCATGGCTTAAATATTTCTGATTCAACTTTTTCATAACTGTCATCCAGTTGCTTCATGACGTCCATCGTAAGCATAGTCCCGACTGCCATTTTGAAATCCCCGTTGGTCATGTCAATTTGCCTGAAAAGGACCTGGTGAGCCAAATCCCTTGATTTCACAGTCAGATCGAACATAGCGGTTAACTCTTTTTCGGTTTTATTGGGGTATGCCTTCTTCGCATAGGCATAAACATCAAGAGATTCTGTGGCCTTAAGCATATTCTCAAGACTGGAAAAAAGAGTAACCGTGAAGTATTGTGACCCCTGCTCTTTACCGGAAGGAGTCAATGACCAAAGGTCCCAACCAAGAATTGATTTGTCTGATACTCTTTGTTTATGGATGCCCGACCAGAATTCTTCAACTTTCAGATATTCAGATGTCTGATCACTCTTAACCTGCATAAATTCAAAAAGCAAATACAATTGTTTGGTGTTGGTTTGTGCGCTGATTCCGAGATTCAACAAAATAACTAATCCTAAAGTGAGAAGTGTTTTCATAATTATGTTTATTTAGTTTAAATAAAGTCAAATATAGCACTGAAAATAATTGAATACCAGCAAATTTCAATATTTTTTCATATAAATAGTGCGATCACATTCAGCTCAGTAAATACGGAAAATTAATCACATTGAACAGTTCTTATTTAGAATGATTATTATGACATTCACAGAAATTCCTTTCCTTTCTTCATCCATTTTATTTAAATTTAGCCGCTTTTTATTGAGTTCAATGCACTACTATTCTCTCTAATTTCAAAAAGATTAATTTTTTTATCATGACGAACAGTCGAAGAAGTTTTATCCGGGATGCTGGTCTAACTGCCTCCGGAATTGCAGTATTGCCAAGTGCCATGAGCTCCTGTGTGTCGGCCAGCGACCGGGTTGTCGTCGCCTTGATTGGTTGCAAAGGAATGGGGTTTAATGATCTGACTGCTTTTCTGAAACAACCAGGGGTGGTATGTGCGGCCATGTGTGATGTTGACAGTAATGTATTGAATGAAAGGGCCGCGGAAGTTGAGAAACTGACAGGAAAACGTCCCGATTTATATGAGGATTTCCGCAAAGTGATGGACCGCAAAGATATTGATGCCGTGATTGTCGGAACTCCGGATCACTGGCATTGCCTCCCTATGATCTATGCTTGCCAGACTGGTAAGGACGTCTATTGTGAAAAACCTCTTGGTCGGACGATTGAAGAGATCAATCTGATGGTGAAGGCAGCTCACAAATACAATCGAGTGGTACAAGTCGGTCAGTGGCAAAGAAGCGATCCTCACTGGAAGGATGCTGTTGAATATATTCACAGTGGTAAACTGGGTCGTGTTCGTTCTGCCAGGGCCTGGTCGTATGTTGGTTGGAAAGGCTCTATTCCTGTTGAACCTGACTCAGCAGTGCCTGCGGGTGTGAATTATGATATGTGGCTTGGACCTGCTCCCAAAAGACCTTTCAATATCAATCGTTTTCATTTCACATTCAGATGGTACTGGGATTATGCAGGTGGCTTGATGACCGACTGGGGTGTTCACCTTTTGGATTATGCTCTTTACGGGATGAATCAGTATGTTCCGAAATCCGTGATGGCATCAGGAGGCAAGTATGCCTTCCCTACCGATGCGATGCAAACACCGGATACTATGATGGCGATCTATGATTTTGGCGATTTCAACATTGTATGGGACCATACCATTGGAATCTACGGGCAAAATTATGGCAGGGGACATGGGGTGGCTTTCATCGGTGAATATGCAACGTTGGTTGTTGACAGGAATGGTTGGGTAGTTATGCCTGAAACAAAAAGTACGTCAGCAAAGGCAGACTTTGTACTGGTACCTCCTCAACCCAGCACAGGGAAAGGTCTGGAACTGCACGTCAAAAACTTCCTCGATTGTATGAAATCCAGGAAAAAACCGAATTGCGATATTGAGATTGGCGCACACATTGCACGCATCTCTTCACTTGGAAACATTGCCTACAGGCTGGGACGCGAAGTCAACTGGGATGGTGACAAACAATGTTTCAAAAACGACCCGGATGCGGATAAACTGATGCTGGCAAATTACAGGGCTCCGTGGGAGTTGCCCAAAATTTAAAAGAAGTGCCTAAAGTGAACTAATGTGACTAAAGTGCCTAAAGGACTTTCTCTACCATCTTGAAAGGTTGGGAGTTGGTAATTCTAGGCACTTTTGGTCAATTTAGGCAATTTAAGCACTTCTTGCTATTTCTTTACTTCCCTGTAGAATAGCTCCTTCGCTTCTATCTTCATCCCCGGATTGTGTCCCTGAATGGCAAAATGCCCGGCGGTGTATTCTTTGTCATCATAGGTCATTACAAGTTTCCCTTTGATCCAGAACTGGATATTTGCTCCAACAGCTTTAATATGGTATTCAAACCATTCGTTATCCTTTGTCAACAGTTCAGTCGCTTTCCCTGTAGGTTTACCCGGTTTCCAAAGCCATCCTGTGTATGCATCCTGATTGTGGCAAATTTGCGCTTCATATCCTCGGGGAAATCCGTCCGGATTATCAGTTGGTACATTGGCCCGAAAATAAAATCCGCTATTTCCGTCGGCTGAGACCTTGAACATACCTTTTGCTTCGAAATTCGTGCATGATACGTCGGTATAGATATGGCCCATCCCGCCTTCACCAATCAATATTCCGTCCTTTACACTCCATTTTGCATTGCCATGAACGGTCCAACCTTTCAGGTCCTGACCATTAAACAAGGACTTCCATTTTTTCGCCTCACACTGTACGACAAAAAGAAGCACAAATACCAATAATAATAGAGTTAATTTACTTTTCATTTTGTAGTAACTAAATTGATAAAAAATATTTAGATTTCTTTGCGTCTTCCTTTGCGAACTTTTCTTGAAATAAAAAATTCTTAGTTCACGCAAACATCGCAAAGTTGAAACCCGAAAACTGCGCAAAAAACTAGACCAATCAGACAACAATACCTCCGTTGGATCCGGTTCTGCTTTTCTCTCCTGCTGCCTGTTTAATTGTATTCATATCAAACTGAAGGCGCTGGGAGAACATGGCAAGATCAGAACTGTGAATGATGAGGTTCACCCCTTCTTTCATCCATCTTATTTGCCTTTCCGGAGCTTCTGAAAAATGAATACCGACTGCCAGGCCATTTTCCCTGGAAATCCGGATAATTCTTTTAACGGCCTCCTCAAATACTGGATGATCATACTGTTCCGGCAAACCAAGGCTGATAGAGAGATCATGTGGTCCGACAAACACAGCATCCAGGCCCCTATAGGCCAAAAGCAACTCCAAGTTCTCCAGTGCCGGTACACTTTCAATGTTAGCGATGCAAACATTTCCTTCGTTCCAATTAGTAAGGTATTGACCGAGAATTGGATCAATCGCTTCCTGATTATCCAGAATCCTAGAAAGTAGCTCTCCTTTTAAGGGCCTGTATTTTAAAGCACCAACCAGTTCTTTGATTTGATCAAGCCTTTCGAGATAGGGTGCTACGATCCCTTCCGCACCGGCATCAATCATCTGGCAGGCCCGGTAAGGATCAGGAGAGGGAATTCGTACGATTGGAGCCACACCCATTGCTCTGAACGTTTGACACATGCGTGAAATTTCCATTCTTTCGAGAGGAATATGTTCCGTGTCAAGAAAAACGAAATCGAGGCCAGCCTGAAATGCTACTGCAGGCCAGGTTGGGGAAGTTGAGGTAATGCATGTGCCATAAACAGTCGTACCAGATTTGATTTTTTTCAACAAACTCTTTTCCATTCTTAAAAATTGTTAGTTGTAGCTGACAGACCTTCGATCACAACCGATATTCAGGATAGACTGAATGAAATCATGAATAAAAAAACAGCTGCCAGAAAAATACTGTTCCAAAATTAGTGAATAAACCTATTTCCAAGTCAAGCACATCCAAATTATTCTAAAACGGACAAATTTCGCATATAAACACTACGGAATGCCTCAACCAATGCAATATATGGCAGTTAAATCAGACATTCAAACTGGAATACAATTGCGAGATCCTTTCGCCAGAGGTTATTACTTCCATAGATTCTTCGGGGTACCCTATTTTTGTGCTACCTTTGTCGCAAATCTTCCGTATGAAGTCGGATGATCTTGCCCAAGTGGAGGTTCCAGAAGTTCATTTGTGTCCATTTGTGAAATTTGTGGTATTTATTGGGGTTTAATTTATGAAATTTGCGGTTGATTTATGATATCTGTCGAGGAATTGTATGTTGAATTTGGTGGTTTTGAACTTTTCAAACAGGTCAGTTTTATTGTCAATCCCCGTGACCGAATAGGGCTGGCAGGAAGAAATGGTGCAGGAAAATCAACTCTGCTGAAGATTTTTGCCGGGAAACAGTTACCTACTTCCGGCAGGGTAGTTGCAGCCAAAGATGTGAAGATCGGCTACCTCCCCCAACATATGGATACCACTGACTCAAGTTCTGTGATTGAGGAGGCGGCCAGAGCATTTGAAGAGATTCACATACTTGAAAAACGGCTCAATTTTCTCAGCAACGAGCTTTCTGTACGCGAAGATTATGATTCAGCCGAATATCATCAGATCATGGACGAACTGCATGAAGTCAATGACCGTTTCCATTTGCTGGGAGGCGGAAATTTTCATGCCGATATCGAACATACTTTAATCGGACTCGGATTTGACCGAAAGGATTTTGACAGACCTACCTCCGAGTTTTCTGGTGGCTGGCGTATGCGGATTGAACTTGCCAAAATACTATTGCAGAAACCGCATGTTTTTCTGCTGGATGAGCCAACAAATCATCTGGACATAGAGTCGATCCAATGGCTTGAAAAATTTTTGAAGGATTATGCAGGAGCAGTGGTTCTGGTATCTCATGACAGGGCATTTTTGGATAACGTCACCAACAGGACCGTTGAAATTAGTCTTGGCAAAATCTATGACTACAAGGTAAATTACAGCAAATACCTTGAATTGAGGGTTGAAAGGCGTGAACAACAAATGGCATCTTTCCGCAACCAACAGAAGATGATTCAGGATACGGAGGAATTTATTGAACGTTTTCGCTATAAGGCAACCAAATCGGTTCAGGTCCAGTCGCGTATCAAACAACTGGATAAAGTAGACAGAATTGAAGTTGACGAGGAGGATACACGGTCCATGAATATAAGGTTTCCACCCTCTCCCAGATCCGGGACCGTTGTCTACAAAGCGGTTGGCGTTTCCAAATCATATGGAAAACTACAGGTTTTGCATGACATTGACCTGACAATTGAAAGAGGGGAAAAAATTGCATTTGTCGGCAAAAATGGTGAAGGCAAAACCACAATGGCCCGCGTTATGATGCAACAGCTCGAATGCACAGGGGAACAGCAATTAGGGCACAATGTAAAGGTTGGTTATTTTGCACAGAATCAAGCATCCCTGCTTGACGAGGAATTGACTGCACTTGAAACCATTGATCAGATCGCAGTGGGTGATGTACGTACGAAAATACGAGATATTCTGGGAGCCTTCCTGTTTTCGGGAGAAGATGTTGATAAAAAGGTCAAAGTTCTCTCTGGCGGAGAACGTTCCAGACTTGCCATGATCAGGTTGCTTCTTGAACCAGTCAACTTTCTTGTTTTGGATGAACCAACCAACCATCTCGATATTCATTCCAAAGGAATTTTAAAAAAAGCTCTTCTCGATTTTGACGGCACGTTGCTGTTGGTTTCGCATGACCGTGAATTCTTGGATGGTCTTGTCAATGTGGTTTACGAATTCAAGAATAAAAAAATCAAACAGCATTTGGGCGGCATCTATGAATTCCTTCAGAAAAAGGAGATGGATTCCCTTCGGGAACTGGAAATAAACACCCCTATAAAACGGGAGAAAAAAGAACAAGTCAAATTTGTATCCACAGTTTCATTCGAGGAACGTAAAGAGATCAATAAAATGATCAGTAAGTTGGAAAAGCAGATTTCCGATGTGGAGATTTACATTTCCAGACTGGAGAATGAAATAACAATTACCGATATCTATATGAGTGATCACCCAGAAAGGGTTGACAGTGATTTGCTCAGCAAATATGAAGCAACAAAAAAACAACTGGATTTGGAATTGGGAAAATGGGCGGATTTGAACAGTGAATTGGAAGAATGGAGCTCAAAAAAACCAGAATAACGCAAAATTATGGAAGACAAGAATTATGTATTTGGATTACATTCAGCCATTGAAGCGATCAATGCTGGAAAAGAGATTGATCGAATCCTGATCAGCAAAGGATTGCAGGGAGAACTGTACCAGGAACTGATGAAACTAATCAGGACTTATGAGATACCCTTTCAGCAGGTTCCGGTTGAACGAATTGATCGGGTTACTCGCAAAAACCATCAGGGGGTAATCGCATTCATCTCTCCCATCGCTTATCAGCCAATCACTGAAATCATCCCAATGCTTTTTGAACAAGGAAAGAACCCATTGATACTTTTGCTGGACCGGATTACGGACGTACGTAATTTTGGGGCTATCGCCCGTTCAGCAGAGGTGGCAGGTGTGGATGCAATCCTTATTCCTGAAAAGGGAGCAGCACAAATCAATGCAGACGCGATCAAAACTTCTTCGGGAGCTTTACTGACTATTCCGGTTTGCAGGGAAAAGAATCTCATCAATGCCGTGAGGTTCCTGAAAAATTCTGGTCTGAAGGTTATCGCGGCATCCGAAAAAGGTGAATTAAACTACTTTAGTTGTGAGATGACACAGCCATTGGTCATTATGATGGGGTCTGAAGAGACCGGTATTGATGTTGGATTATTAAGGATCGCCGATGAATGGACAAAAATACCCCAACTCGGAACAATTCAGTCCTTAAATGTGTCTGTAGCTGCGGGTATTTTGATGTTTGAAGCCGTGAGACAGCGAATTTTGGCCTGTTAAACAGATAATTTTACCTGTAAAGGGATGAAAGTTTGACTTTCATCCCTTTTTTTATTATTTTTTCTTTACCCCCTCAATTTTAGCTACTACACTTGATAAATATACATTTTTTTAGTTAACACCCCCTATTTTTTTATGCTTTGTTTGTTAATTTATTATTAATTTGATTACATACCCCCTATTTTATCATCCTAATGTCAAAAAAATCACATAGTTTTGACCCAAGGAGTAAAAAAACAGGGGTTAACCTGATAAAAATGATATTTTTTTAGAAACTACCCCATTATCGAACAAATAGGAAATGAATATAAAAATGAATATTAATCTTAATTCTTAAAATCATGAAAAAGAAAATTATCCTCTTCGCTTTTGCACTTACATCCATTTTTGCAATCAATGTAAATGCACAGGAAAAAAATCCATGGACCGTCGGTGTGGATATTTACAGCAGCTATGTCTGGCGTGGAACAAAATTAGGAACGGGGCCGGCTCTGCAACCAACCTTTAAATACAACCAAGGCGGATTTACGATCGGAGGTTGGGGATCCTATTGTTTTAACGGCAATGAAGCTGCTGAGTCAGATCTTTTCACAAGTTATGCAGTCGCACTCGGGAAATCTTCATCTTTAACCTTTAACCTGACCGACTACTATTTTCCAGGTGCGACTGCCCCTTATTTTACTGGAACCTCCCATTTCTTTGAACCTCAGGTGAACCTGGCCTTAGGTAAGGTGACTCTGACTGGAGCCTACATGTTCAACGCCAAGGACACTTATCTGGAAGCAGATTATGCGGCAGGACCAATTACTCTCTTTGCTGCGGCAGGAGATGGCCAGTATACCAAAGATGCCAGTTTTAATTTCTGCAACGTGGGTATTAAATCAACGATGGCCATCAAAATCAATGATCATTTCTCTATTCCCGTCAATGGAGCACTCGTTCTCAATCCTTCCACAGAACAATTTAATGTAGTAGTAGGAATTACACTTGCCAACCAGTAAGTAAAATCGAAAAATAAATTTTATAAAATTGAAGAGTCATGAAAAAAATTGAAGCCATTATCAGAACTTCCAAGTTCGAAGAGGTAAAAGATGCGTTGCACGCAATCGACATTGATTTCTTCTCATTCTGGGAAGCGACAGGTGTCGGAAACGAAATGAAACAAGCACAACGGACTTATCGCGGAGTACACGGTAGTACCTCATTCATACCACGCAGGTTACTAACCATAGTTGTAAGAGATCAGAACCTACGAAAAACTGTCGACTGTCTGTTAAAAGTTGCCCATACGGGTGAAATCGGGGATGGCAAAATTTTCGTTTCAACGATCGAGGAGTCATGGAGAATCAGAACCGGTGAGAGTGGAGATCCTTCCCTCTACGTACTGGATTAAATTATCCAAGACAATGATTGATCGCCTTTATGATTTACAATTAAACAAATGAATTATGATACTCAGCAAATATTTTAATAAAAAATCCTCGCGCGGACCGAAGGTCAGCATGAGTCGATCGGAAAAATGGAGCCTTTTCTTTACTGTTTTTGCAGGGAAAATGATTGGATTAGCCATCATATTGATTGCAATGTTTACCATACCCGGATTGATAGGTCTGTCAGCAAATGCTGCAGAAACCTATACCGCCCATGAAACGGCATCCATCAATGCGATAAACACAGTGTGGACATTGGTCGCAGCATTCCTGGTTTTTGGAATGCAGGCAGGGTTTGTCATGCTTGAAGCGGGATTCGCCCGTAAAAGAGAGACTGTTAACATACTAATAGAGTGCGTTTTAGATACTGCCATTTGTGGGGTTTTCTTCTGGGCAATCGGTTATGCCTTCATGTTCAGCCATGGAAACGGATTCATAGGTTATAACTGGTTCTTCCTACAGGGAGTTCCGCTTACTTATGAAACGACAGGCGTTTCAATCCTGGCTCACTGGATCTTCCAGTTCGCCTTCGCTGACACGGCCTCTACCATCACATCAGGCGCTATGATCGGCCGTACAGGCTTCCGTGGTGATATCCTTTACAGTATAGGCGTTACAGGTTTCATCTATCCAATTATCGGACACTGGGCATGGGGACCTGACGGATTCCTCGCCACAATGGGCAGTGCAGGAAACTTTTTACCCTCACTGGGGCAACCTTTTCATGATTTTGCCGGCTCAACAGTTGTACATACCATTGGAGGAGTAGTTTCCCTGGCAGGTGCAATTGTACTTGGACCACGATTGGGACGAATCTTTCTTCGTGACGACAAGGACAAAGGAGGTTTACCAGCACCGCATAGTTTGCCTTTGGCAACCATCGGCGCATTCTTACTCTGGTTTGGTTGGTACGGTTTTAACCCTGGAAGCACCCTCTCAGCGATGGATTATGTTGGGATTGGTCGTATCGCAGCCAATACGACACTTGCAGCTTGCACCGGAGCCTTGGGTGCCATGATTTTAGCCTTCTACTTTGGCCTGACCAAAGGTAAGTTTGATGTAGGATTCTCATTAAATGGATTGCTAGGTGGCCTGGTGGCTATCACAGCGCCTTGCTACTGGGTTTCTCCATTCGGTGCCGTAGTTATCGGTTTGATAGCTGGTTTCGTTGTTTTTGGAGGAGTTTATCTTTTGGAATACCTTCGAATTGATGACCCGGTTGGAGCTTTCTCCGTTCACGGATTGAATGGCATTTGGGGAACTTGGTCACTGGGACTTTTTGCCTGTGGATTGTATGGATCTTCAGGTCCAACAGGTGCTGATGATTCAGCCCCTTTAACCGGACTGTTTTACGGCGGGGATGCTTCTGTCTTTAAGGCACAGGTTATTGGCAATGGAATAATTACAATTGCAACATTCGCTGTCGCCATGTTGCTGATGTGGGCTGTTATGAAATTACCTCATCCATGGAGCCTACGTGTTGAGGCAAAAGGCGAACTGGGCGACGGAGGTATAGATATGTTTGAACATGGTACCAGGGCTTATTATGACTAATTATTGCACAATATCCTGAAGTAGAATTTCCGATACAACTGTTCTCAATTTACGTGCAATTTTCCGGGTAACACAGAAATACGAATGAAAGGTATTCTGTTGTTGCCCGGATTTTGTTTTTATCCTGTTAACACAGAAATTGAAAATATTGACATCAATACCACAAAAAAATATGCATAATTTAAAATAATATTAATTTTTCATCAATACCCCCTATATTTTTTATACAATTTGAAATTTCTGTGACATATTTCTTTATAATTGCAAAAATATCGTTCTTTTCTTACTGTTTTTGAATGGATGACTGATTAATCTCAAACAAGATCAGAAGATTGGCACTTCTCTTTTAAAGGTTTCTTCAAGTGAGATAAAGGTTTCGGTACTGGATATACCTGTAATCTTTTGGATTTTATCACTAAGAACAGTCTTCAGATGCTCGTTGTCCCTGGCATAGATCTTTGCAAATATGGCATACTGTCCAGTAATGTAGTGACATTCGACAACCTCTGGAATTGAGCGGAGCATTTCAGCGACTACAGGATACAAACTACCTTTTTCCAGGAAGATTCCAATGTAGGAACAAGTTCTGAAATCAATCTTTCTTGGATCAACATTGTAGCCTGAACCAACGATTACGCCCATCTCAGTCATGCGGGTAACGCGCTGATGCACTGCGGCCCTTGATATTCCGCATTCTGCAGCAACATCCTTAAAAGGTATCCTCGCATTTTTGGTAACAATGTCCAATATCTGAAGATCCGTATCATCGAGCTGGTTTCGTAGTGTCATGGCAAAGTTTGAAAATGATCAGGTTAAACAGTAATATTTGTTTTTTCGAGAACAGGCAGTAAGGGATTTTGATATCATCAACAATAGATGAATTAGAAAATGTCTGTTCCAAACAAAAATAAACTAAATTTATTAATTTGTAACCAAAAGAGTTCCAATTATAGAAAGATGAGTCCATTTTGAATAATAAAGTGAAAAAATACGATAAAATTCAATCATTATTGAACTTTTAGATAATGAAAACTGCAATAAATAATAATTTATCATGAAGAAATCCTGGCAAATTTCCCTTGTTCTCCTTCTGATCATCTCATTGATTGGTGTATTCGTTTCCGGCAAAAATCCCTTTGAATTGGATCCCAAAGTAGTTCCTGGGGATGTAGCATGGATGCTGACTGCTACAGCCCTTGTATTATTCATGACTCCGGGACTCGCTTTTTTCTATGGAGGGATGATCCAGCCGAAAAATATTATTTCAACAATGCTGCAAAGTTTTGTGGCTATGGGAGTTATAAGCTTAATTTGGGTTATTTTTGGGTTCAGCCTGGCTTTTGGTGACAGTATTGGTCCCGACAAATATGGATTATTCGGTAATCCATTCACCTATTTTATGTTTAAAAATGTTGGAGGAAACATCAACGCCTCCTTGGCACCTACAATCCCTCTAGCCCTCTTTGCCATTTTTCAGATGAAATTCGCTATCATTACGCCTGCCCTGATTACGGGTTCTTTCGCAGGAAGAGTTAGATTCAGTTCTTATATCCTATTTATATCGCTATTTACTATCTTTATCTATGCACCGTTAGCCCACTGGACCTGGCATCCGAATGGTTTCCTTCGCAACTGGGGCGTTCTTGACTTTGCAGGAGGAACGGTTGTCCATATGTCGGCAGGTTTTGCAGCGCTTGCAGGAGCAGTATTTCTCGGGCCGCGCAGAGATTATCAGCAACAATTTCATCCTGCAAATATTCCTTTCGTTTTACTGGGAGCCAGTATGCTCTGGTTTGGATGGTTTGGTTTTAACGCTGGATCAGCACTCGCTTCCAATGCGATCGCCACTGTCTCACTGATGAATACAAATATTGCTTCTGCGGCCGCCATGATAGGTTTCATCCTTTTTGATGTTGCGATGGGCAGAAAACCATCTGCAATGGGAGCAGCTATCGGTCTTGTTGTAGGATTGGTTGCCATAACCCCAGCGGCAGGATTTGTTAATCTTGGAGCTGCAATCTTTATTGGACTATTTGCATCCTTTGTCTGTAATATTGCCATCTCCTATCGGTCAAAAACTTCTCTTGACGATACATTGGATGTCTTTCCAGCGCATGGAATGGGTGGAATTATTGGAATGATTCTAACTGCAGTTTTTGCCCAGGGTGTCGGACTTATTTACGGAGAGTATAAAACATTCCTGTTCCATTTACTGACTCTGGTTATCGTTGGGGTGTTTGCTTTCGGGGGTTCTTACCTACTTTACGTGATCACGAATAAAATCATTCCTATGAGGGTATCCCCTAAAAGCGAACGTCTTGGACTGGATATTACACAACACGATGAGTCATATCTTGCCGAACAGGTACGGGAATAATTTTAGTAAAAAGTTAAACTTTCAACTTCCTATTTCTCGTTATTTGCAGTATCATAACAATTCCTGACAACTTTCTGCCAATCTATCTCCTTATCTGTTAGTGCGGGTCGATCTGCAGCCTTGTAACCGACACCTACGACGGAAAGAACTTCAAGATGATCAGGGATATGGAGTAATTCACTTATAAATTCATTGGCCGTCTGATCATCATTGTAGTAACGGCGATGAATCTGAACCCAGCATGAACCAAGGCCAAGCGCTTCAGCAGCAAGTTGCAATATAATTGATGCTATAGAACAATCTTCAATCCAGACATCACTCTTTGTTTTATCACCAGTAACGACAATTGCCAAAGGTGCATGTTTCAGCAGACAAGCTCCATGAGGTTTGGAAACTGACAATTGGCTTAGCAACTCTGGTTCATCTACAACAATAAATTCCCATGGCTGACTATTTTTTGACGAAGGTGAAAGCAGTGCTGCCTTTAGGAGCTGATGTATTGCCTCCTCGTCAACCTTTTTATCACTGAACTTTCGGGTACTTCTTCGGTTATAGAGGATATCAAGCATGGTTGGGTATTTTTTTTGCAAAAATAGAAAGCATATTGGTTACCCAACAACGATGTATGGAATTTGTTCAAAAACTACACAAATTTTGACACTCAGTTGAAAAAAAAAAATCATAATTAGAACAATATAATAAATAATTCTAAAAATCAAATTCCCCTATCAGTCATTCTGGTATAAAGCTGATCCGTTAGTAAAAGCAATGAAATTGCTCCGGCTCCCCAGATAAAATTGAGTGAGATACTATTTATTGCATTTGAGAGCAACTGAAATGGTTTTAAAATCAATGTGAAGTCTATCTGGTAGATGGATGGTGTCAAGGCTGGATTGTCATTCCCGGGGAAATAGGTGCGCAGCAGCATAGTTCCAACAAAGAAAAGAATAACTCCGATGACAATTTTCAGCCAACCCTGTTTATTGATCAAGGGCTGAAAGAGAACCGGCGATTTTACTGCCTCCATCCTGACATGTTCCATCACCAACCTGGTGAAATCTGCTGAAGGTTCTTCCAACTTAAGATCCTTCATGTATGTTCTGAGGTTATCCT
>CAIUUO010000290.1 GCA_903902325.1 uncultured Bacteroidia bacterium | reverse complement strand
TATTCCAATGCCAAATAGAGTTTTTTGAGGGTATTTAACTTCATGAAACTGCAATCATTGCAGCCACAGGTGGAATCAATGGATGGTGCCGGCAAGAATATTTTTCCGGGACAATTTCGTTGCATCTGATGCAATATCCCACTTTCAGTAGCGACGATAAATTTTTGAATATTGCTTAATTTGACATAATTCAGCAGGGCTGTTGTTGAACCAACATAATCGGCCACCAATAAAACCTGCCTTTCGCACTCCGGATGTGCAAGTAATTCAGCATCCTGATGTTCGGTCTTTTGATCAAGGATTTTTTCGAGCGAATATTTTTCATGCACCATGCAGGCACCATCCCATAAAATCATCTCTCTTCCGGTAACGGAATTAAGATAATTGCCCAGATTTTTATCCGGAGCAAAAATTATTTTCTGATCCTGCGGAAAGGATTCCACAATTTTCCTTGCATTCGAGGAGGTTACGATTACATCTGAAAGTGCTTTTACCTCAGCAGAACAGTTTATGTAGGAAACAACAATGTGGTCTGGATGCTGTTTCACAAAACATTCAAAATCAGCTCCTGGTGTCGAATCGGCCAAGGAACACCCAGCCTTCATGTCGGGAACAATTACTTTTTTTCCGGGATTAAGGATTTTCGCCGTCTCGGCCATAAAATGGACTCCTACAAAAAGTATTATATCGGCACTTGTTGTTTGTGCCTGCTGTGCTAGTGCAAGCGAATCGCCCAAGAAATCAGAGATATCCTGTAATTCCGGGGTGATATAATAATGGCCAAGAATAACGGCATTCTTCGCTTTTTTTAGCCTCAGAATTTCTTTCTTCAAGTCAATACCGGAGTCAACAGGAAAATTGACAAAGCCATATTTTTTGATTACTTTCTCAAATGATTCATTCATTATCTCTATGCTAAGAAAGCTGCAAAAGTAAAAAATCATCCCACATGCAATTCCTAATTCCCCAAATAAATGGCTGATCAGACTGTAATAAATGGAATGACTTCAAAAAATGATAAAGAATGTTAATAAATAGTTTCAAAAAGTTAATAAATAATTGACCTTTACTAATTATAGTCATAGAATTTAATCAACTGCTATTGTTATATTTGAATGAGTTCCTTCAATTTTTTTGTCCGTAATTAAAGGACTGATTACAAGATTAAGCCGAAAAGTATTTGCTAAAAAATGTTAAAATAATCACAAATAATATTTGATTGTCAATTATCCAAATTACATGTAATTTAAATTATCATTAATGAAAAACAATTTTTTGAAGCTTTGCTTGACCCTATTACTGTTTGCAGGTATGGCTGCATCGGTGATGGCTCAGGTAACAACTGCCGGAATGAGTGGCAGAATTACAGGTGCTAACGAAGCTCTTCCGGGTGCTGCCGTTATTGCCGTTCATGTTCCTTCAGGAACAAGGTATGGTACAGTTACCAACGCTGATGGCCGTTTTAACATTCAGGGCATGCGTACCGGCGGACCCTACATGGTAGAGATCTCTTTTGTTGGTTTTAATAAAGCAACTCTTACTGAGATTAACCTTTCCTTGGGAGAAACCTTCGTACTGAATACCAATCTGAAGGACAACACGACTGAAGTTGGTGAAGTAACAGTAGTAGGAATTAAACCTTCTGCTTTTGCAACGGAAAAGACAGGTGCATCATCCAACATCACCTCGCGTGCAATGGAGATGATTCCTACCATGAACCGTAGTTTGGGTGATTACACCAAGCTTTCACCCTTTTCAACAGGAGGTGGATCCTATGTTGGACGCGAATCCTACATGACCAATGTAACGGTTGACGGTGCCAACTTCAACAATAACTTCGGCCTTTCATCCGGAAGTATGCCCGGAGTATCCGGTGAGCCTATTTCCATGGATGCCATTGAAGAAATTCAGGTAGCAGTTGCTCCCTATGATGTACGTCAATCCAACTTTACGGGTGCAGGCATCAACGCGGTAACCAAAAGCGGTACCAATACGGTGAAAGG
This sequence comes from uncultured Bacteroidia bacterium, assembly GCA_903902325.1. Lineage (GTDB taxonomy): Bacteria > Bacteroidota > Bacteroidia > Bacteroidales > Prolixibacteraceae > CAINVV01. Next base: position 3,391 of record CAIUUO010000290.1, on the reverse strand, counting down.
ATCTGCCTATACTTTCTACAGAGACCAGAGTTTTAATGGGAGTAAAGTCAGGGATACCAAGTTAACCGTTGCCAATTCAGCAAAGAAGGTATTTGGATTCAATGCCGGAGGACCGATCATTAAGGACAAACTTTTCTTTTTCGTAAGTGGTGAAAGCGAGAATACCCTCACTCCCGGTAATACCCTTCTGGCAGCCGGTCCGGGTCGTGATCCTAACGACCCCAATGTGAGTTCACTTGTACAAGGAGCAGATCTTCAAAAATTCTCCAACTTCTTACAATCCAAGTTGAATTATGCCACTGGTCCTTATGAAAACTGGGGTGGTGACAAAGAAAAAAATGACAAACTCCTGGCAAAAATTGACTGGAACATCAACGAAAATAACAAACTGAGCGTTCGTTACAACTATTCCAAGAGTTCAAATGTTAGCCGTCCAAGCAGCAGCGGTGATGCAACGCCAAGTATTGCAGGCGGTCGTCATGCCCGTCTGGGTGGTATGTCATTCCAGAATTCCCAGTATTACAATACAAGCACCATGCAGTCAGTTTCTGCTGAGCTAAATAGCCGTTTCGGGCAGTTGCAGAACAAATTCCTGTTATCCTATACCAAGTACAATCAGCCGCGTTCTTCCGACAGCCAGACCTTCCCGTATGTTGATATCATGTCCGGTGATATCACCAAGGGGAATGTCTATATGTCGGCAGGTTATGAATTGTTTTCATGGATGAACAATGTGGATAACAATACGTTTATCCTTACCGATAACGCTACCTATACCATGGACAAACACACCCTGACTTTCGGTGTCTCCTATGAAAATCAGTATTTTGCCAATAGTTACCTGCGTCAGGGATCCGGTTATTACAGGTTCAGGGATGAAGCTGCATTTGAAAGCTATGTCAACGGTGCCGGCGTGAATGCAGATGGTACCAACAAACCCTGGAATGCAAGCTACGACCCGATCAACTTTGCGTATACCTATCCGATCAATGGCTATACAAACCCTGCCGCCAAACTTTCTTTTGGTCAGGCTTCAGCCTATGTGCAGGATGAGTGGAATGCCTTGACTAACCTGAAAGTTACAGGTGGTGTCCGTATTGATATTCCAATGTACCTAAGTGGCGCAGTTGATAATCCTGGACTTGTCGGTCAGGTATTCAAACAGAACCAGACAGTTGACCTTTCAACCTGGCCAAAAGTAAAAGTTTTATGGTCTCCACGCCTAGGTTTTAACTGGGATGTCAAAAATGACAAATCTTTGAAAATTCGCGGAGGTACAGGTATTTTCACAGGCCGTATTCCGTTTGTATGGTTCACTAACCAGCCAACCAATAGTGGTATGCTTCAATACCAGCTGGTTATCAACCAGAGTTCGGGAGCAGCAGCACAGTCACAATTATCCAGGATTCCTTTCGAGGCAGATGCAACTAAACTTTTAAGTAACCCTGCCATAACAGATATCTTCCCGCAGAAAAATGTTGTCGGAGGAAAAATTGCAGCCATCGACAAAGACTTCAAATTACCTCAGGTATGGCGTTCAAGTATCGGAATGGACCTGAAATTACCATTAAATATGTTGCTCACCATGGATGCTATCTATACCAAAGACATCAACTCCATCTGGTTTGACAACATCAACATGAACAGTGCTGCCTCCACCATCACCGAAGGTCCGAATGCCCGTCCTTACTATTCACAAGCTGCTGCTGACAGGTATTACAACAAAACCTTCCAAAACGTGGTCATCATGAAAAACACCACGAAAGGTGATGGTTATACACTTTCTGCTCAATTGGATTTACCCAGGGTGAAAGGTTTCAGCGGCATGGTTGGCTATTCACGCAACATGGGACATGAAGTTACAGGTAAAACCGGATCCGACCCATTCTCTGCATGGCAGTACCGGATCATTCAGAATTCAAGCAACGACCAGGAAACCGGATTGACTTCAAACAATTCACCTCACAGAGTCATTGCTGAACTGAATTATTCCGTTGACTACGCCAAGTACTTTGCGACCACTGTTTCAGTATTCTTTACCGGTTACACAGGGAGTGCCTATTCTTATCTTTATTACGGAGATATGAACAAAAGCGGAACATCTACCATTGAGTTGATGTATATTCCGAAGAATCAGAGTGAATTGCTGTGGGCTTCTCAGGCAGATGCCGACGCCTATTTCGCTTATGCCGCTCAGGATCCATACCTTTCCAAACACGCCGGTGAATATGCACAACGATATGCAGCTTATGCACCCTGGCAAAAAAGGATTGACGTTAGGATTATGCAGGATTTCAAAATGAAATTCAAGAATACTGGCAACAAACTTCAGTTGACTGTTGACATCATCAACTTTGCCAACCTTCTGAACTCCAGTTGGGGCTTGAACCAAAGTGTTGTTACCTCTTCTCCGCTGACCGTGGTTGGAAAGGATGCAGCAACCGGTATGTTGAAAGTTTCCATGCAGAAAATTGGTACCGATTATGCAAAATCTTCCTTCCAGGATCCAACTTCAGTATCTGGAACCTACGGAATCCAGTTGGGAGTCCGCTATGTATTCAACTAAACAATTTGTCTGAATATATCAGGAGGGTGCCCAAAAGGCACCCTCTTTTTTTGGATATAATGATTAAATTTGCCGTCTTATAACAGCATATCATCATGGCTCAAAAACCCGGCATACCAAAAGGCACACGCGATTTTTCACCACTCGAAATGTCACGTAGGAATTACATCTTCGATACCATTAAGCGTGTTTTTAAACTCTACGGTTTTGAGCAGATTGAGACTCCCGCCATGGAAAACCTTTCTACACTCACTGGGAAATATGGGGAGGAAGGAGATAAACTGCTGTTTAAAATCCTAAATTCCGGCGACTACCTTGCCAATGCAAACGAAATGGACTTGCTAGCAAAAAATAGCAACAAGACCACATTTCAAATCTCAGAAAAAGGACTTCGTTATGATCTAACCGTGCCATTTGCAAGGTATGTAGTCCAGTACCAAAACGAAATTAATTTCCCATTCAGGCGATTTCAGATTCAACCCGTCTGGCGTGCCGACCGCCCCCAGAAAGGAAGATACCGCGAATTCTACCAGTGTGATGTAGATATTATTGGCTCGGATTCACTGCTCAACGAATATGAGCTTATACAAATTGCAGACCGTATTTTTAATCAACTGGGAATTAAAGTCACGATCAAATTAAATAACAGGAAGGTACTTGCAGGAATTGCCGAAACGATTGGAGAAAAAGAACGGATCATAGACATTACCATTGCCATCGATAAACTCGAGAAAATTGGTTTGGATAAGGTAAATGATGAGCTTAGGGAAAAAGGCATTTCGGATGATTCAATCAAAATGCTTCAACCAATTCTGATGCTCACAG
>CAIUUO010000289.1 GCA_903902325.1 uncultured Bacteroidia bacterium | reverse complement strand
TCTCCCTCTTCAACTCCTCATTCCAAACCATTTTACCACTGTTTGATTTGTAGGGTTTGCCATTGGCATCTGGAAAATCAAACTGTACAAACCAATAGTCGTAAAGCGTTTTGGCTAGAGCTTCTAACTCAGCATTTATGCGAGTGTTGAGTTTAATTTTTTTATCTAAAAATGAAAGTACTAAGGCAATTTTCTTTTGATCATCCATGGTTTTGGGTAACCTTATGTAATAATCGGTCAAACTGACCACCCTGTGCCGATTTAAATTGACCATGTGTTGCCGATTTAAATTGACCACCTAAAAATGCCATCTAAAAACTACCTTTTTTCAATGTCGTAATTGATTTTCAAAATTGTAAAAATTATTCTTTGTTGATACTCTTTTTCTTTCTCATTGATTCACCATGTAATTCGATGCGGTGAGCCTGATGGATAAGCCGGTCTAATACCGCGTCAGCAATGGTTTTTTCACCAATAATATCATACCATCCCTGAACTGGTATTTGTGAGGTAACAATAATGGACCCTTTATTGTGCCTGTCTTCGATGATTTCCAATAGCGTTATCCGGTTCTGACTGTCGAGAGCCTGGAGTCCAAAATCGTCAAGTAAAATAACATCTTGCTTCTCGATTTTTACAAGTTCCTTCAAGTATGAACCGTCGGCTTTTGCCATTTTTAACTTGGAGAACAGCTTCGATGTATTGAAGTAACTTACCTTGTAGCCTTGAATACATGCCTGATAACCGAGTGCTGTTGCCAAATAGCTTTTACCTACTCCGGTGCTCCCGGTGATTAAGATGTTCTCGTTTTTCTCAACAAATTCGCATTCGCCAAGCCGTAAGATGAGATTGCGTTCCAGATTCCGTGACTGATCGAAAATTATGCTTTCGATGCTGGATTTGTAATGGAACTTTGCATTTTTAATGATCCGCTCTATTCGCCGGTTGTGACGTTCGTCCCATTCGGCATCAGTGATCATAGATACAAACTGATCGATGGAATAATGGTCAGTTTTTCCGGTTTCAACAGCAGTCTTAAATGCACCATGCATTCCATAAAGCTTCATCTGTTTCATTTTAGTCAATGTCAATTCATTCATAATGCTTTGATTTTAAATTTATTTGTAATAATTCCGTCCTCGTATGTTGTTGTGTTCGGGCAGTTCCGCATCTTCGGTTGTCTCATCTCTGATCATATCCAGATTATTGCCAAGGATGTTTTGTATGGCTTTAAAACTGTAGGATCCAAAGTCAAGAGCTCGTTTACAGGCACTAATCAGTCGTTGTTTGCCAACCTTCTTTTCAAACGAAAGTATCCCCATACAACTTTTAAAAGCCTGTTCAGGATGGTTTCTGCTTTCGATAATCTTATAGATGTATTCACCCACAACAGGGTCAATCGTGTTTGCCCAATCGACAAATCGGGGTGCAGTCCAATCAGTTACAAATTGATGGGTACTTGCTAAATGTTCGGGTACGGTCGTGTAACTGTAAAGGGAGTAGTTGCGGGGATGTGTAGCCAGCCGGTTGTATTTGTAGTAAACCTCGACCGTAGTCCTGGTGTAAAGGATCTTCACCTTTTTGCGGATGTATTGGTACGGTACACTGTAAAAATGTTTGTCACAACTGAGCTGCACGTGTCCGTTTTGCATCACCGTTGCCAGTGCCTGATATTTGATCTCAAAACGTTGACTGGGCAGTGGTGATAGTTTGTCTTTCTCAAGGTCATTGTAAAGCTCAAAACGAGTGTATGGGCGTCCGGTGAACTTTCTGTTGTTGTGTGCATCCAACAGGTCGCCAATGCGATCGTTCAGTTCCGCAAGGGAGAAAAAAGTTTCGTCCTTCAGTACCGCATAAATCCTTCGGTATAGTATTTTAACAGCACCTTCAACTAAAGATTTGTCCCGTGGTTTATACGCTCTGGCAGGCAAGATCGTGGTTTCGTAATGTTCTGCCATATCTGCTAGTGTTTCGTTGATGGTGGGCTCAAAACGGCTGCTTTTTATCACCGCTGACTTTAAATTGTCGGGGACTATGGCTGCCGGAACGCCTTCGAAAAAGCGCATGGCATTCTCAACCGATACAACAAAATCTTCCTTCTTTTGGCTTGGCGTTGCTTCGGCATAGGTATATTGACTTGCGCCTAAAATGGCAACAAAAAACTCAACTTCAGTCATCTCACCCGTGTCTTTATCCGCGATTGAAAGCTTTTTGCCGGCATAATCAACATACATCTTGTCGCCAGCCTTGTGGTTCATGTGCATCACCGGGTTTACCTTCTTTCCCCACAGTTTGTAATACTCCCGGAACTGAGAGTTTTTATAGCCATCGGGATGCTTACTGATGTATTCTTCCCACATCCCATAGGAGGTAACACCAACTTTTTTGAGTTCCCGTTCCATGTACGGAAAAAAGTCATAAAGCTTTTGCACCCGGGCGCTGATGGGTTCATCGGTTTGATGGGAGAACAGTGTTTCAAGTTCAAGATCAGTCTTTTGATTGATATCTTCAAGGGTCAGTCCTTGTACTTCAAAAAGGGAAATGTATTTTTTTACCGTGTTCCTCGATAAGGATAAGTATTGGCTTATAAACAGCTTACTTTTTCCACCGCAATTAAATTTAATTGCTTTTCTAATCTTACTCATGTCCGTTAATTTATTTGCCATAATCCGTTCCATTTTTGAACGAAAGTATGGGTAACGACATGAAAAAAAGTAAGCGTTTTAGGTGGTCAGTTTGCTCCGGCAAAGGGTGGTCAATTTGCGTCGGCAACCGGTGGTCACTTTGCTCCGAAACTGGTGGTCAATTTAAACTGAAATCAGGTGGTCAATTTCACCGTTTTTTCCACCTATTGAAAGAGGTGAGAAATTGCTCTCACTTTGGGATACTTTTGAGCTATTCTTCCATAGAAAAGTTGACTTATTGACAGACTCCTCGGTT
>CAIUUO010000288.1 GCA_903902325.1 uncultured Bacteroidia bacterium | reverse complement strand
TTGAGTAAAGAAAGGCACAATGCGAGGCCAGGTAAAGGACAAAAAAAGCCAGTCAACGACTGGCCATATTGTATCCGGTTTCGTTGGTTTTTTTGTATTTCTACTTCAGCCAAAATCATTTTTTGTTGAAATATTTTTGTATCAACCCCAATAATTCCTCCTTGTTTATCGGTTTCGAAATGTAATCATTGCATCCTGATTCTATGGCCCTCTCCCGGTCACCTGAAAGTCCATAGGCTGTTTGGGCAATGATGATCACATCCTTATTGAACTGCCGAATCTGACGGGTGGTTTCATATCCGCCAATTCCGGGCATTCTGATGTCCATCAGGATCAAATCAAAGCCGGAAATATTACGGCAAATCTCAACAGCTTGGTCTCCGGTAGTTACATGTAAAACTTCGTGATTGTTTTTTTTGAGCATATTAGTAAGGAGCAAATCCGAAGTTTCGTCATCTTCTGCAATTAATATTTTAAGGCTTCTCATTTGAGCTGATTCATCTTGTTGAGAAACCACATCTGCAATAAGGTGTTCTACCTGTTTTTTAGTATTATACGGAATGGTGAAATAAAATGTTGAACCTTTACCGGGTTCACTGTCCACCCAGATTTTGCCACCAAGCATTTCCACATACGCTTTAGTAATTGATAATCCCAGGCCAGCGCCTTGTAAAGCATGACTATCGTTAGCATCGGCCTGAATAAAGCGTTCAAATATGGCATCTTGCCTGTTTTTGGCAATTCCAATGCCTGTGTCTTTCACGAAAAACTGCAAAAATGAATGATCAGGCATAGACCTTGCATGCTGTGGAGACGCAGCATGCTGGCTCTCTATTAGGGTATATCCGAATTCAATTGAACCTTCGTTGGAATATTTAATTGCATTTTTGACGAGGTTGGTCAAAATGGCATATATTTTTTCACGGTCTGTTTCAATGAGGGCTTCTTTTGCCGATAAGGAATTTTTAAAGAAAAGATGCATTCCATTATTTTCAACTTCTGGTTTGAAGAAGGTATAAATGTATTCTATTTGCTCGTTGATATTCGACTCCTTTATATCCACCTCCATCAGTCCCGCCTCAATTTTCGAAATATCAACAATATCATTGATGATATTGAGCATACGGGCGCCACTTTTCTCGATAATCCTGATGTATTTCTGTTGCTCCTCGCCATTAAGGCCAGGTTCTTTCAATAATCCGGCAAAGCCCAGGATGCCATTCATAGGTGTTCTGATTTCGTGGCTCATGTTGGACAGGAAGGCTGATTTAAGGCGGTCGCTTTCTTCGGCTTTTTCTTTGGCGATGATCAGTTCCTGTTCAGCCTGCTTTCGGGCAGTGAGGTCGTTATATACAATGGCTACACCATATCCCTCAACCGGAATTGGCGTAGCTGAAACGGTTATCCATGTTACCTGGCCATCGCCCTTCCGTATACCCATTTCCACATTTTCTACCGCGATCCCCTGGCTGAGCGCACGCACACTGGCGTACTCCGATGCCGGCATCGGGGAGCCATCGGGCCTGATAATCTGCCATTCTTTGCCATCAATATGTCTCTGCTTCTGTTCTTCAGCATCCAGGCCAAGTATGCGGTGGGCGATGCCGTTTGTTTGAATAATCTGTCCGTTGGCATCCGATATCGTAATCCCGGACGGGAATAAATCGAAGAGCGTTTGGTATTTCGACAGGCTTAAACGCAGCGCTGCATCCGCCTTTTTCTTTTCAGTTATAACCGTAAAGAACACAGCAATCCCCTCCGTTCCCGGATAAACTCTCACATCGTACCAGTTAATATAGGGTTCTATGCCAAAAAACGTCTCAAACGTGGATATTTCCTTAAAGGTAAGAGCGTGTGTGTATTTTTCTTCAAACACGCTTCCTTTTGCCTCTTTAAATACTTCACTGAATATCTGTTTCCCCAGAACGTCACTGCTTTTTTGCAACAAAAGCTCTTCTGCCTGTTTGTTAAAGTACGTAAATCTCAATTGGTTATCAAGTGAAAAAAAAGCATCGCTGATACTTTCAAGCGTTGTTCTGTATCGCTTTTCGCTTGATTGCAGCGCCTCCTGCGCTACCCTGCGTTCTGAGATGTCCTGATGAAAAGCCAGATAG
>CAIUUO010000287.1 GCA_903902325.1 uncultured Bacteroidia bacterium | reverse complement strand
TTTGACCACTTTGCCAGTCCTATTTTTTCTACAAAAATTCAGCTTCCGTAAGAAAAATCTACCCAATGAAGATTACCGGATAAAGTGCAGCATTCAATTTCGCTTGGCCAGACTTCTCAAGCTTTCGAGTGTCCTGAGCGGATTGGAAACAATCACCGAATTGGCCAGCCAGGCAGGAATTTCTCCTGCAGGATCAGCGTGAAACTGGTAAACTACCTCTATCGTGTTGGCCGCAACCTCTTCCAGATCCCAGAAGCCGGATCCGTTGTGAACCCGGATAAAGTTCTTGTTCTCCTCCTTGTAATCTCCGTGCGGAATCAATTTCACGTGGGCGTGCCTGCCGTTTTGTGAAAATGTGGTGGTGGCTTCGTAGATGGCATCCCGGTCGGTCACCGGCCAGGGGGCCTTGATGGTGATGTAATGGATGTCGTCGTATTTGCTTTTTTGCACCAGCACCTGGGCACTGCCGCAGTTTGGAAAATTGACGGGGTAGTGCTGCACATCCATAATGACATCAAGTACAGAGGTCAGGGTGGTGTTGGGGATGGTTACCACTCCCTTGAACTCTTCAAAGGGTGAGCCTTCCACGTTTCGGGTATAAATTTTTACTCCTGCCGATTCCCTTCTAAGTTTCCAGTCGGTTTTAGATCCGGTATTGACGCTGACAAGTATAAAACTTGCCAACAATATTCTAATGAACAACATACAATTTTAAATTATATAAAATCCGAAATGCAGATAAATTATTCAGAGCATTTGTATTCAGATACGAAAATTCTTGTCTTTTGTTTTCTTTTGGCAAAATTAATTAACTATTCTCATAATTGTTCGAATAGTTGAGAATTAATGTAAGCCTGTATTTGGGAGCTGTTTTGGCTCAACAGATAAATGCTTTCGGTACCGAGGGCAGAAGGGAATACTAATTACCTCTTGAGGGATGGTTGCAATCCTTGGATTTCCAACCTTGATGCCTTATAAATCATCATATTCAGTATCCACAAAAAATCTGCACACCTCCTCGGCGCAGAACCATGCCATCATATTGGTGATCGTACCCGCTTCAAGTGTGCCGCCGCTTAAATATTCGTGCAGGTCCTTCTCATCATCTTCGTCCATCGGACTGCAACGGAAAATCCCGAAGTTTCTGACCATTGCCTCGACTGTCGTAACTAGATGCTGTGCCTCCTCCTCAAGAAGCTCTACAATCTTGTCACGATAGGTCATGGCAAAATTGTGGGTGTCAACGTAGTAGATGAATCCGCCATAACCGGCATCAATTCCGGAATAGATTACTTTAATAATAGAATTAAAACCGATCCGTTCAATGACTGCATCGATTAGAATTTGGTAGTTTTCGAACTCTTCGAGAACCTGTGCTTTTGTTTTCATGTTTGATTTTTTTAAAAGGTTAAACCAAACATCAGGAGAAGGTAGAGTGATTGCTCATTTATTTTTGACAGATGTCCTCATCTTCTGACCACCGTGGAGTGTTGTCTCTCGGTTGGTACCCATTGAAGGGTTCTTGATGTTGTTGCAAAGGTAATAATTTGTTTAGAGGTTGCGTTGATCCAGATGAATTTTATTGAGATCGCTGGATTAAAAGAGGTAGGTTGAAAAAAAAAGGTCAGATATTTCTATCTAACCTCTTGATTTACAATCTGTCGGGGTGACAAGATACGAGTAAAATTATTTAAACGATTGAAATACAGTACATTAAACTAAAGATAGATTTAAGTTTAATTAAAGATAGATTTAGCTT
>CAIUUO010000286.1 GCA_903902325.1 uncultured Bacteroidia bacterium | reverse complement strand
CTCCGGACACCATGCAAGGAATTAATTCACCCGATTTTTTTCTGAATTTTGCTTCAAAATTTTCAACTCTACCAAAATGGTACAATTTTTCAAGATACAAATCCCTCTCAGATAAATCTCCCCATAAATTTAATTGAAAGGTGGTATGGCCAATTAGTTCTTCTTTGGAATAGCCGGTTTCAGCAATTTTATTGTTGGCTTCGAGGATGGTCCCGTCCACTGTTGAAGTGATGATGATCATGCCCGGGCTGAAATGAAAAACCTTTGAAAATTTGGCTTCACTTTGCTCAAGGGCTTTTTGGGTCTCTTTTTGCCTGGTTATATCCACAAAAGTAACGGTGATCTGAATCAGCAGATGCTGGTCGTCAAACTCCGGAATGGCATTGACCAGCACCCATACCCTGTCTCTCGTGTCTGGTCTGTAGATGCCTATTATGTAATCTTCATAGGATTCTCCGGATAAAATTGCCTTTTCCACAGGATATTCATTCAAAGGAAGCGGAGTTCCGTCTTCCCTTAAAAAACACCATCCGGGATCAATGGCTTTTTTTCCCTGCATTTGTGCAACAGTCAAACCTAGAAGACGTGAAGCTTCCTTGTTGGCTAGCAGGATACTTGTATCAGGAGCATGGACAATCACTCCGGCATGCAAATGTTCCAGGAGTGATTGAAACCTGATCCTGCCTTCGCCCGATGAATCTTCCTGGTCGAATGTCATATACATGTATTGTATTTCTTCTGCAAAGCAGAGAACTCAAAGATAGTCAAATTGTTATATATATGTAAGCAGGAAAATTAAATTGGAATGATTACAAAGCCTGCAATTAAGCATCATATAATCTGTGATATAGAGTTTTATATGAATTGCAGGAAGAATCGTTAATAGGACAATTTCAGTCTGTAAATGAGCTTTTTTGAGAATTATTCATCATTCTGTGGCCATGAGTTAATAAACATTGAAAGTTAATCAGTCATTGTGGTAGCTCCTTTATTTCATGTACTCTCAGCAAAAAGGGTATATTTGCCCCTTCAAAAAATAACGCTTTTTTATGATTTCAGTTGACGGACTAACTGTTGAATTTGGCGGATCAACCCTTTTCTCGGATATCTCCTTCGTGGTGAACGACAAGGATCGGATTGCCCTGATGGGAAAAAACGGTGCAGGTAAATCGACGTTGCTGAAAATCATGGCAGGGGTAAAGTCGGCCAGCAAAGGACGGATATCAGCCCCTAAAGACGCAGTAATTGCCTATTTGCCTCAGCACCTTCTCACAGAAGATAACAGAACTGTATTTGATGAAGCCGCCCGGGCATTTTCCCGTATCCATGAAATGGAAAGCGAAATAGCAGCACTGAATGAAGAGCTTGCTGTTCGTACTGACTATGAATCAGAAAGTTATGCGAACATCATAGAAAGAGTATCTTCATTGAGTGAAATATATTATTCGATCGAGGAGATCAATTTTGATGCCGAGGTGGAGAAAATATTACTGGGCCTCGGATTTACACGTCAGGATTTTTCGCGGCCCACCAGCGAATTCAGCGGAGGCTGGCGCATGCGGATTGAGTTAGCCAAAATCCTGCTTCAAAAACCGGATCTGATATTGCTGGATGAACCAACGAACCACATGGACATCGAATCGGTACAGTGGCTTGAAGATTTTCTCATCACCAGTGCCAAAGCCGTGATAGTTATTTCTCATGACCGTGCATTTATCGATAACATCACTACGCGTACCATCGAAGTCACCATGGGACGAATCTACGACTACAAGGTGAACTATTCCAAATATCTTGAACTGAGGAAGGAACGCCGGGAACAACAACAGAAGCAATTCGACGAGCAGCAGAAAATGATCGCTGAAACCACCGAGTTCATAGAGCGTTTCAAGGGTACTTATTCCAAGACCCTGCAGGTGCAATCGAGAGTGAAGATGCTCGAAAAGCTGGAGATGGTGGAAGTCGACGAAGTGGACAGTTCCGCACTTCGACTTAAATTTCCGCCTTCGCCCAGGTCGGGGAATTACCCTGTGATCGTCGAAGAGTTGACAAAAAGCTATGGCGATCAACTGGTTTTTGCCAAGGCCTCGCTCACCATCGAAAGAGGCGAAAAAATTGCCTTCGTGGGTAAAAACGGGGAGGGGAAATCCACGTTGGTCAAGGCCATCATGCATGAGATTGATTTCGAAGGCAAACTGACTCTCGGCCACAACACGATGATCGGCTATTTCGCACAAAACCAGGCATCGCTGCTGGATGAGGATCTGACGGTATTCCAGACCATCGACGATGTGGCAGTGGGGGATATCCGCACCAAAATCAAGGACCTGCTTGGGGCTTTCATGTTCAGTGGGGATGACATATTCAAAAAGGTAAAAATACTCTCAGGTGGAGAGAGGACAAGGCTGGCAATGGTTAAACTGCTTCTTGAACCCGTGAACCTGCTGATCCTGGATGAGCCAACCAATCATCTGGATATGCGCACCAAGGATATTTTGAAAACTGCGCTCAGGGATTTTGACGGTACCCTGATTCTGGTCTCCCACGACCGTGATTTCCTCGACGGACTGGTTTCCAAGGTTTATGAATTCGGGAACAAGCAGGTCAAAGAGCATCTGGGCGACATCTATAGCTTCCTGCAAAAGAAAAAACTGGACAACCTTAAAGAGTTAGAGCGCAAAATAAAAATGTGAAAATTGGGAAATGTGGAAATGTGAAAATTACAAGAGCATTTGTGCATAGCGATCATTTTCACATTTCCACATTTTCCAATTTTCACGTTCTCATTTTCCCCGTTTCAAATCTCCAAAATGGCGATCACCCCCTCGCCCCGTCTCCCCCTTTCCCTCCCTTTCATCGAAAAATCAGCGTCATTGATCGAATAAATTTTCGTTTGGTGTTCATACGAATTACCTTTAGTCTGATAAATAAATATCAGATAGTATGAAACGAAAAAAGATACTCCTGTTGTTCGGAATCATCCTGTTGATATCAGGTTGTTCCGACTTCTTCATGATTTGTTCACTGAATCCTTTTTACCTGGATAAAAACATCACCCTTTTACCTGAAATCGAAGGCAGGTGGACTGCTTTGCCCTTGCGCTTAAAGCATGGAAAAAGCGGAAAAGAAGAGGAAAAGAAGGATTCAAAAGAGGTATGGAAAATGACAGATACAACCTCTGTCTGGAAAATTGAGAGGCGGATTGCAAAGGAAACGAAGAAAACTCCCCGGGGTAAAGATTCTATTATTTACACTCCACTGGATTTTTATACGGTTCAAATGGTTGGCACAGGGGCAGATTCTTCCCTCTATCAGTTTAAAATGGTGCTTTTCACAGTCAATAAACAGCTTTATGCGGATTTTATGCCGATAGACAATACAGGTTTGGACAAGAGCAGGATGGCCATAGAAAGTTATTTCAGAATCCATACGCTGGCAAGGGTGTCGATTCATGACCATCAGACCGATCTTTCATGGCTGGGGGCCGAATACATGAAAGAAATGATAGAAAAGAAGCGGGTGAGGGTGAATTGCCAGTGGAACGACGGTGAAAGCCGTTTGCTACTGACAGGAAGCCCTGAACAACTGACTGGGTTGATTGAACGTTATGCGGGAGAATCACGATTCGTTGACTGGGAAAATCAACCGGCTATGCTGAAGTTAAACCGAATAAATTAATAGCCATGAAAATATTTCAATATAAAAAGCAGTTGATTATTGCTATGCATTTGCTTTTCTGGATCATATCCATTAATTGCTGGTACCTGGTGTTTAACCCCGCTGTAACATTCTCAACTGTCACCAAAGGCATCGAGGATTACATGAGTCTTATGCTTCCGGTGAATTTTCTCTTCAGCCTCTATTGTCTTTTGCCCTTTGTGTGGTTCATTAAAAACGCCCGTAATTGGTCGAAAATCTCCCTGACAATCCTATTCTTGGCTCCACTTTTCTATCTATTGTACGCGTTTCTTCGTCCGGCTACCCATCAGGATGAAATTTCCCTGTTTATGGATTATTTCATTTCGGGATTTATGTATTCAGTCGTTTTTCATCTTCCGATAGCCATTTCAGTATATTATAATCTGAATGTATTGGTTGATAAATACTTAAAGACAAGTAAATTCTCAATGTACCTGCTATCCGTATTAACTCTTGTGGTACTGGCTGCCATCATCAATTATGCTATGTTCAATGATTGCATAGATATTTTATTTCCTAATTTCTACTTTATTTCCTATTTCAATATACTGGAAATCATATCAATAACTAGCCTGTACCTTTTTTTTACGACGGTAATTTTTCTCATCTGGCAATATACATCCATGCTGGTTGCCAACAGGGATAAGGCAAGGAACGAGCTCTCCGCCCTGAAGGCGCAGATCAATCCACACTTTCTTTTCAACAACCTGAACACTATTTATTCGATGGCATCAAAAAATGACCATCGAACTGCTGACGTTATTCTTAAGTTATCCGATTTTTTGCGCTATGTACTTTATGATACTGAAAGTGAAACAATTACACTTGAAAAAGAAGTGGAAATTATCCGGACTTACGTCAGTTTACAAAAGGAACGGGTACATCCTGAAATTACCAGGATTGAGCTGATCACCGAAGGAAAGTTCAAGAGTGCAGAAATTGCTCCATTGCTTCTACTACCCTTGGCTGAAAACTGCTTCAAGCATGGAAAAGGTAAAAATGAAGGTTTCATTCAGATATTCATAGGTTTTGATGGAAAACAGCTCATTTTTAAGACTGAAAACAACATCGCACTGCGCGAAAAAGCGATTGCAAAAGAGAACGGGGGTATTGG
>CAIUUO010000285.1 GCA_903902325.1 uncultured Bacteroidia bacterium | reverse complement strand
ATGCAGAATATCAAGATGTCAAAGAACAGAAATATATACAGTTAAAATTATTCTAAAAAAGACGCAACGCTAGTGAATTCTTGTTATTAAAACAGGAATTAGAAATGCAATTGGGAATGGACCAATTAAAAAATAAAGGAATGAATTATCAAGGATTTTTTTCATGGAGAAGTTAGTTTAGTTTTTAAAATTTATTCCTTAGTAAATTCGATCTGTGTAGGTCTTTTCGCTAAATATTGCATAAGCACGGTGTCGTGGGTTGCCGGGTTTCCACGATTAATTGTTCGTTTTTTTATTTCGGTTTTGACTGAATAGCAATTGGAACAACGTCTGCCAACTCTAGTCCTTTGACCATGTCCGCGACAATTGCTTTGTATTTTTTGAAATGTTCCGTCTGCGTGTGTGCCTGATAAGCGTCAGTACTGGCGTAGGTTTCCAGAATCGTAATCTTTGATGGATTTTTCTTGTCCTGTACCGCAGAGTAAGCTAAAACACCTTTTTCAAGTCGCAGTGCCGATTGCATCTGCTCTTTTAAAGCTGCTTTGTATTCGTCTAACTTTGTACTGTCAACCGTAATTTTGGCTATCCGCATATAAGTTGTCACGTCCTGCGCAGACAAATTCACTGATTCAATTGTCATTATGGTTAAAGTTAAAATAAAGAGTCCAAGATATCGTATCATTGTTGCTTTCATATTTAATCCTTTAGTTAGTCGAATGTTTGTCGTAACCCAGTTGCCCGCGACATTCCGGGGCCATGAATGGAAGCGGAAATAATTGCAACGTCCCAACCGGCAGAATGGGCACATATTTCGCCGTTCAGTTGGGTCACCCTTCTTCATCAACCGCTTTTGTTTATAGACTTTGTAATAGCCAATAGTTATTCTAACTTAAAGTCTACTAATTCGTAGTTTGCATTTCGTCCTCCTTCGTCAGTTTGTTTCAAGATGCCTTTTCCCACCAGGTCTTTTATGTCCCGTAAGGCTGTATCGCTTGAGGTTTTGACTATTTTGGCCCATTTTGATGTTTGAAGTTTTCCTTCAAAATCATCAAAGAGTTTGTTAAGTATTAAGCGTTGGCGTTCGTTGACAGGTGTGCGTTCGTGTAATTTCCAAAACTCGGCCTTACGCAATATTTTCTGTGTGGTGTTTTGGGTGGAGAGCATTGCATTTTTAAGACAACGTAAAAACCAGACAATCCATTCGGTAATGTCGCCTGAGCTATGTTGTACTTTTTGCAATACTTGGTAATAGAGTTTTCGCTCGGCCAGTATTTGGCTGGACATACTGTAAAAACGTTCTCCACTTCCTTCGGCACCGGCAAGCAACATATCAGTTATGGCTCTTCCAATTCTACCGTTTCCGTCATCAAAGGGATGAATGATGATAAACCAAAAGTGTGCTATTGCGGCTTTCAAAACAGGGTCAAGGCAGTTTTCGTTGTTGATCCAATTCAAAAACTTGTCCATTTCCGTTTTTACTAATTCGGGCTTTACAGCTTCATAATGCACTTTTTCTTTTCCCATTGCACCCGAAACAACTTGCATTTCACCAGTGCGGTATCTACCCACTTCTATTAAGTAAGGCCCACTATATCCAGTGGGGAATAGTGCTGCGTGCCAACCAAACAAACGTTTTTCGGTTAACTGTAAATTGTATCGTTGGGTGGCATCCAGCATCATTTCTACAACACCTTCAATATGGCGGCTGCTTGATACAAGTCCTGCGGTGTTTATGCCCAAACGCCTGGCAATAGACGAACGTACCTGGTCATAATTGAGTAATTCGCCTTCAATTTCTGATGATTTTACTACGTCTAACGTTAAGGCAGTTAGCGTGGCTTCTTCCTTGGCAGCAAAGCCCAAAGTGTTCATTTGCCCTATTATTTTACCTTGCATGAGCCGAACCTCACCAAATAAGGCATTTATTGCTTTGTCCTGCCACGAAAAATCTGTCCAGTTTTTGTACTCGTAAATGTATTTTACCATTACTTATTATGATTATGCGGTAGATATACGAATTAAATACCGCAAATATGCGGCGAATATATTATTTTTTCACCGCAAGGCAATAGATTTTCTAAGCTTATTTTTTTTATAGTTGCCATGCCATTGGCTATAACGTTCCGTGACTACCCGCAGACAGGGTTATTAAAGTTAATATTTTATTGACTGAAATGTCTGCCCTGGTTGACTGTAGTTGTTGTTGTGTGCTGATTTTCATTAGGTCAATGAATCATATCGGATTCAAATATTAATCTAAGTATTTCTCAATAAGATTGATTAACTCAGTGCCACTGCTTGGACGTGGAGCATGAACATCAACAACTTTGCCGCTTTTATCAATTAACACATAATGAGGAATCCCAACAACCTGGAATTTTTGGCTTAAAACATCATATTCAGTATTATTCAACAAATAATGTTCTCCCGGCAAATTGTATTCCCGAATTTTATCCTCCCAGTTGGCTTTTTCCGACTTCACACACAAATAAACAAATTCAACACCCTTATTCTCAAAAGTTTTAGCGATTTTTTTAGAATCCTCAAATTCCGCTACACACGGTCCGCACCATGTTGCCCAAAAATCGAGATAAATTACTTTCCCCTTATTTTTAGCTATAATTCCTTTCAAGATATCATTGGCAGCAATCCCAATTTGGTCGTCTTGTTTTACAAGGCTTTTTTCATACTCGGGACTTTTCTCTGCAAGTTTCAGCTCTGAATATTTAGCTTCAATGATGGTACAAAAACTGTTTCGTAAAACTTTTTTATAGGTAGGATAAAGATTTTCAAAAACATCAATCCTTTTACAGCCATCCAATAAGTCAAATAATTGTTGGCTTATCAGGATTTCTGAAGCTACCCCTTTGTATTCCTGTTGTATATTTTTTAAGAGTTTTTCAAACTCGTCCTGAAATAAATCAGACGTTAAAAATTTGGCTCCCAGTTCAAGTTGTTTTTTGAAATACGAAGATTTATAACAAGTATTGGTGATAAAATACTCGTGCAGGAACCTTGGGTAATTACCATTACTTAAAGCAACTTCCGAATCAAATGGAATATCCTCAATGGCTGTGTAAAAAGATTTTGGGATATCTATTACCTTGAACCTTGTTGCCTTTGTACTGTTCGCAAATGGATAATACCAGGTATAATGAAATAAACTCATCGCAAATTGATAGTCAATGGTTTGTTGTGACCACTGTAAAAATTCAGTTGAAAAATCTTTTGTTCCCTTCAGCGAATCCAACAGATGGATTTGTTCTGATTTCTTACTCTTCAAATATTCCAAAAATACCTCAGGTTGCGACGTTTCTTCTTTGTGAGTAATAGCTCCCATGGAATCTCTTCTTCCTTTAATAGAGCGAAACTGTTTGATCTCATTATTTATTCGCTCGTTACTCCCTGAAAATTTAAGAGATGGAATATCATAAAGATTTCCTGGGTTTGGATTGAATAACTCATTTGCATCCATTTCTACATAGGTACTATCTCCGGGTCTGACAAACAGCATAATACCTTTACCATAGCTATCATTGATTAAATAAACATCACTTGCAAATGATTTTTCAAATTCGATTTTAAAACACCCATCATCCTTAATAAATGCGGTATGATAATTTCCCATAGAGTTCACAGGGTTACTCTCGATAACCTTAATCGTGTAATTATCCGGGTATTTCTCCTGATGGGTGATTTTGCCCGCAATAGTTACTCTTTTTATACTAAACGGTTCCTTTTTGGAACATCCAAAAGCCAACAGCGCTATAAAAAGAAATAGTGTTAAGCGTATGGATTTCATCCTGGTATTGGAATTAGGGGTCGCACTTAAACTTGCACAAAACGTTAGTGTATTTGCGAAGGTAGGGAATTCATAGAATCTCCAACCCGGTACAAATGCTCGTTTGAAAATATTAGGTTGAAGTTAACAACTAAAAGCCAAATGTATAAATGTCAGGCGGAACTACTGATGCCATGTTGCTAATGCCAAAGATTATATTGTCCAGCTCTGCTTTTGCAAATACTTTAGTTACTTGCTTTTTTTTAGTGATTCTCTTTATTGGGTAAACTATAAACAACTTTGCCTTTAGAGTCGAGAAAATTTATTTTTGCTTCTCCAATAGAATCAACAATAAGTTGAATCCTTGTCTTGCCTTTTTTATCTGCTAAGTTTATTAATGCTGATTTGTCTGCGTCTTTACCAATAAAAATCCGATGGGCAAAGGCAGGGTCACCATTGACAGGCTCTAGTAGTTGCTTGAGTTTAGCATCTCTCTCGGGGCTATTTGGTAATTTTTCTGTTTCCTTGTATGTACGACGAAACTCGGGGTAAGGTGGATTGTTATGCCAATCATCCACATATAAACCTGTTTTCCTATCCCCGTTATCATCAAGATATTGTAAATACAAAACCTGATTTTGATTGTATTGGTCAAAAGAAAAATGCCCTGATGCAAAATATTTTCCACTACTATCTTTTCTTCCTGAAAATACAAGTCCCCCACATTCAGAGGCCTCGTCATCATAAAATATTAAACCGCCACGATTGCCTCCAGGAATCCCAAAAGGTTTTCCGTGATTCAAATTTGCGGGTGATTTTTCCACATTTGAAAGAACTAATCTTGGTTGTCCATTTGGTTCAACAATATTTATCCGATTTGCGGTTAGTTCCTCTATGGCTAAATTTTTTGTCTTTCTGTCCATTTTTAAAATTAAGAACAAGGCAAATAATAGTAAAATGGATGAAACCATTGCATATACTGATAAAAAGCGTATTTGCTTCTTAATCTTATCCAAACTATCCGTCATAAGATAATATTTTTTATAAAATGAAAAGTCGTTATAAAATTGCAGGCAACGTTCCGACGCCAAGTGACGGGCGGGTTATGATTATTTTTGGTTTTAGTATGGTTTGTGTTTCCGACAGGATAGATTTAGGCAACCTTTTGACCCCGCCTTGCATTTGGCGTTTGTTGTAGCCAGTGCATGGCTACTTTGTCAGATCACGTGCTTTAACTTTAACTATTTTCCCATTTCTCGAAATCACCAGGTCCTCGTCATCTTTTTGTTTGGATGACAATAAACGAGTATACGCTAATTCAAGTCCTTGAAGAATTTTTGAGCGTAAATCCTTTACCTTTTCTTTTGTCATAACTTTACGATTTGATTGTAAATGATGTGATCATTAATCTCAATATTTTCAGTTTTAACTC
Source organism: uncultured Bacteroidia bacterium (assembly GCA_903902325.1). Lineage (GTDB taxonomy): Bacteria > Bacteroidota > Bacteroidia > Bacteroidales > Prolixibacteraceae > CAINVV01. The sequence continues at coordinate 13,155 of CAIUUO010000285.1, read as the reverse complement.
CTTCAGCAACAATTTGAAATGGAGGCTTTGAATTATCAATGATCATCCAATAATCACAAATAGGTAGATATAGTTTTGAAAGGTTATTGATTCCGGCAGTATATCTGCGATAAATAACATCTTCAGGTATATTATGGCCTCCGGAAATTACACGATTTCTCACACGTTCTAACGCAAGTTCCGGTGAATTAAGCCAGAAATATACCAAAGTTATAAAGTATCCTTTTGATTGGGCTTCTCTAATCAATTTCACAAAAGATTTGGTTGCTAAAGTTGTTTCAAATGCAAAGTCAACATTATGGTTGATCAAATCTTTAATTCGATTTAACATTATACGTCCAGCTTCAATGGCAACTTTGTCTGGTTGAAATGGGGATAATCCTTTTGCAATTTCATCTGCGTTAACAAATTCCTTACAATTAAGGATATCTGGCAAAACTGAATATGATGCAGTTGTCTTTCCTGCACCATTACACCCAGATATTACATAAAGATTGGCCATCTCATATTTTTAATCTAAAGATAAAGCTTATTTGAATAATTCAAGTCTTATTCCAATTTTCCTGTATTGGCTACAACTCGTTTATATTCGCAACAAACCTCCCCCTTTCCATCCTTTTTCAGGCGGCGAGAGGAAGGTTTATTGCGTGTTATTTAAAGCGTTACCTCACTCGTCGCCTCTGGTATTTCGATGTTGCTGAATCCGGCGGCTTCCATCTGACCCTTGTAGAAAAGCTGGGTTTGGTAATCGCCATGAACCAGGAACACTTTTTTGATGGCCGACTTGTTCTGGCAGTTCAGGAAGGAGAGCATCTCGCTGTAGTCGCCATGGCCGCTGAAGGCTTCGATCCTTACGATATCCGCGTTCACGTTGTATTTATTCCCGAATATGGAGACGATTTTCTCGCCGCTCACAAGTCTCGCTCCCAATGTGCGCGGGGCACAATAGCCTACCACCAGGATGGTGTTTTTGGGATTGGAAATGTTGTTGGCCAGGTGGTGTTTGATCCGGCCGGCCTCCATCATGCCCGATGCGGATATGATGATGCAGGGTTTTTTGAATGAATTCAGCTTTTTTGAATCGTTGGTGGAAGTGATGTAATGCAGCGAATTGAACCCGAACGGATCGTCGTCTGTCTCCACAACCTTCAACACCTCGTTGTTGAAGCATTCATTGTGCAACCTGAAGATGGTGGTCGCGTTGACGGCCAGCGGACTGTCCACATAAATCTGGATCTTCGGAAGTTTCCCGGCATTGTAGAAATTATTCAGGGTGAAGACAATGTCCTGGGTCCTGCCGATGGCGAAAGAGGGTATGATCAGCTTTCCCTGCTTGGTGACGCAGGTGTCAATGACAGCCTGCAGCAACTTATCCTCGGCATGGGCGAAATGCTCGTGAAGCCTGTTTCCATAGGTGGATTCCGTAATCAGGTAATCACATTGCCTGAAAGCCTCCGGGGTTTTTAACAACAGGCTGACGGGCCGGCCGATGTCACCGGTGTAGGCAATGGTTTTGGTCTGGCCGTTCTCGGTAATCTCGATAGATGCCGTTCCCGCGCCAAGCAGGTGACCATTGTTGGTAAACCTCACTTTCACGTTGTCGTCGATGTAGAACTTGCGGTCGTAGGCAACTCCGATAAAAAGTTCCATGCACATTTTCGCGTCTTCCACGGTATAGATGGGTTCGACAGGCTCCAGTCCATGCTTTACCTGCTTTTCGTTGAACCATTTTACGTCGAGTTCCTGGATGTGGCCGCTGTCGGCGAGCATGATGGCACAAAGGTCGCGGGTGGCGTTGGTACAGATGACGGATCCCCGGAAACCTAGTTTGTAAACATATGGGATCAGGCCAGAATGGTCGATGTGGGCATGGGTCAAAATAATGTGGTCAACCTCTTTGGGATCAAATCCGAGGTTCCTGTTGGAAGAGTCGGTTTCCATCCCCTTGCCCTGGAACATGCCGCAGTCCAGCAGGATTTTCTTTCCGTTGTCGAGTGTGATCAGGTGTTTGCTTCCGGTGACTTCGCGGGCGGCGCCGATAAATTTGATTTTCATGGTATGTGAATTAGATGCGTGGTATGAGTTATAAGTTATGAGTTATGAGTTATGAGTTGTAGATAAGCTCCCTTTTTCCTTTTTCCTTTTTCCTTTTTCCTTTTTCCTTTAGCCTTTATCCTTTTGCCTTTAATTGCCCTGAGCCTGAACCCCCTGAGCCTGTCGAAGGGTATATTCTCCTTCCAAGGTTCCCCGGTCCCTGATTCCCGGTCCCTGAGCCTGTCGAAGGGGTCGAAGGGCATGTTACAAGTTACAAGTTACAAGTTACGGAAAATGAAGATCAGTGCGTTCTTTACTTTTGCCTTTTGCCTTTATCCTTTTTCCTTTGATTCATCGCTAAAGGTATGAAAAAAAACGCTCTTCCCGGAAGGAAAGAGCGTTTGAAAATAGTATTCAGTAGCCGTATTACTCTTCAACCTGAGTAGCAGCGTATGTTTTGAGCAGTTCATCCTGAACCTCGGCAGGTACTTTTTCGTAGCTGGCGAATTTCATTTTGAACATGGCGCGTCCCTGTGTGACAGAGCTCAGCGTGGTGGAATATTTGTTCATTTCCTTGAGAGGCACTTTGGCCACGATTTTCTCAAATCCTTTTTCTGAACTCATACCCATGATCAGCGCACGACGGTTCTGAAGGTCGCCCATCACATCGCCCATACGATCGCCGGGAACGAGTACTTCCACATCATAAATTGGTTCAAGGATCTTGGCGCCTGCTTTCTTGAATGCCTGGCTGAAGGCATTTCTTCCTGCGAGACGGAAAGAGATTTCGTTGGAGTCGACAGGGTGCATCTTGCCTTCATAAATACAAACACGGATGTCGCGGGCATAGGAACCTGTCAACGGACCCTCTTCCATTTTCTCCATGATCCCTTTCAGGATGGCCGGATGGAAACGGGCGTCGATGGAACCGCCGACGATACAGTTGCAGAAGACCAGTTTTCCACCCCAGGGAAGTTCTGTTACTTCAGTTCCGCGAAGACTCACCTTCATTTCCTTGCCGTCGATGACAAACATGGTCGGAGCAGGCATGCCTTCCTCGAAAGGTTCAATCACCATGTGCACCTCACCGAACTGACCGGATCCACCGCTCTGTTTGCGGTGACGATAATCGGCCTGTGCAATCCTGGTAATGGTTTCCCGGTAGGGGATCTTAGGATTCAGGAACTGGATATCAATCTTGTATACATTGTCAAAGTACCATTTCAACGTATTGATGTGGTATTCTCCCTGTCCGTGGATAAGGATCTGTTTTAATTCCTTGGAATATTCGATGATGTAGGTTGGATCCTCTTCGTGCAAACGGTGGAGGTATTCGCCCATTTTCTCTTCGTCCGACTCGTTCAGAGCCTTGACTGCGGTCGTGTACCTTGGATTTGGGAACGGGATTGGAGGGAATTCGATTTCAGCGTCCTTGTCACAAAGAGTCTGGTTGTATTTGACATCTTTAAGTTTGACGGTTGCACCGATATCTCCGGCTACCATTTCGGGTACTTTGGTCCTGGTTTTTCCGGCAACGGCAAATATCTGGGAGATACGTTCCTTGGAATTTTTGGCCATGTTGGTCAGGTCCATTCCTTCCTTCAGTGTACCGGAAATTACCTTGAAATAAGTTACTTCTCCGACGTGTTGTTCGAGGGAGGTTTTGAAAACAAAAATGGAGGTAGGTCCGTTGACACTGATCGGAATCATCTTCCCATCTACCGTTTCAACAGAAGCAAGTTCTCCCGGATGGGGAGCAACGTTGACGATGAAGTCCATCAGACGGCGGATGCCCATGTCCTTGGCAGCACATGTACAGAAAACTGGAAACAATCCCCTGGATAGCATTCCAAGTTTCAACCCTTTTTTCATCTCGTCTTCGTTCAGGGAACCCTGTTCGAAAAAGAGTTCCATCAAAGCCTCGTCATTTTCGGCAGCCATTTCCACCAATTGGTTATGGTATTCTTCGGCTTTTGCCATCTCATTAGCAGGAATATCGAGCATTTCTGGTTTCCCGCCCTGGGGACCCCATTGAAGCATCTTCATCTTCAGTACGTCGATGGCCTTGTTGTATCCTAAACCTGCATTCACAGGATATTGAACGATGGCCAGTTTGTTGCCGAAAGTGGTCTTGGCCATCTCGATGGTGTTTTCCCAATTGCTGTTTTCGTGATCAAGGTGGTTGACGACAAAAATCAGCGGTTTGTGAAATTTTTCTGCGTTTCTGTTGGCAATTTCCGTACCAACTTCAACGCCGTTGACTGCATTAAAGACCAGCAAGCCAGTTGCGGCTACGCTTAATGCAGGGATGACACCGCCCACAAAATCATCCATCCCCGGTGTGTCGATGATGTTGATCTTGCAATCTTCAAATTCAGTGTAAAGCACTGTTTCATGAACAGAGTTGCCATACTCTTGCTCGACGAGGTTGTAATCTGATGCCGTATTCTTGCTTTTGACATCGCCTCTGCGATTGATAATTCCACCCTCGAAGAGCATGGCTTCTACAAGGGTGGTTTTCCCAGCGCCCGAATTTCCGAGCACCGTAATGTTTCTGATTTCACTTGTTTGGTATACTTTCATGATAAAAAATTTAAAAAAAATTATCTGGTTGTGTAGAAAATTTATTTTCAATCCCTTCAAAAATAGAAATTATTTAAAATGATCCGACCGGCAAGAAAATTTTCGACTTTCGATTTTCGAATTTGGAATTTCGAAAAATCGACAAATAGCCTATTAACAAAGGGATGGCATCTGTGACTGTAAGCCTTTCTGTTGAAATTCATGTTACTAAACATGTTTATCCCTGAAATTGTAATATCGGGTTGTGTTTTTGGTTTGATCGTAATGCCGGTGATCCTTTTGCCGGTCAATAGAAAGGGGAGGTCTGATTTTGGAATGGCCGGAAGCAAAATTCTGATAAAATTTGCATATTTGCATTAGACCAACTCCAAATGAATCCGATGCAACGATTTCCATTTTTCAAACAACTGGATGCCATGGATTGCGGCCCCTCCTGCCTGAGAATGATTGCAAAATTCTACGGCAAGAATTTTTCGTTGCAGACACTCCGCGATCGAAGCTACCTTACGCGTGAAGGCGTTTCCTTGCTTGGAATATCAGATGCGGCAGAATCGATAGGGATGCGCTCCGTGGGTGCGCGTGTAAGCTTCAAACAACTTTGTGATGATTTGCCTCTTCCTGTGATCGTCCATTGGAAATCGGAGCATTTTGTTGTGGTTTACGCCATAAAAAAAGGGAAGGTTCGTGTAGCTGATCCTGCCTACGGGTTGGTTGATTATTCAACTGAGGAGTTCCTTAAAGCATGGTGTGGGACAGCCGATGAACTGACGGCAAAGGGTCTGACACTGATTATTGAACCAACTCCCGATTTTTATCAGCTTCAGGATGAAAAGGCGGATAAATCTTCCTTCTCCTACCTGTTCTCCTACCTGAGAAATCAGAAAAAATTCTTGTGGCAACTTCTGCTCGGTTTGTTGCTTGGCAGTTTGTTCCAGCTGATCTTTCCATTGCTCACGCAATCGATGGTGGATGTGGGGATCAACAACCAGGATATTGGTTTTGTCACGCTGATCCTTATTGCTCAGCTGGTGCTTTTTGTTTCGCAGACGACCGTCGAATTTTTCAGGAGCTGGATACTGCTGCATCTTACGACCAGATTGAATATTTCGCTGATATCCGATTTTCTCATCAAACTGATGAAGCTGCCCATCGCCTTCTTCGATTCCAAGATGATTGGTGATCTGTTGCAGCGAATCGGGGATCAGACCCGCATCGAAAACTTCATCACCAACCAGACCATGAACGTGCTCTTTTCGATGGTCAATCTTTTGATTTTTTCGATCGTGCTTGCTCTCTATAGCTGGACCATCCTGTTGATTTTTCTGCTGGGCAGCCTGTTCTATGTTTTGTGGATCGTTTTTTTCCTGAAGAGAAGGAGGGAACTCGATTTCCACAGGTTCAGGCAGCTTTCCGAAAATCAGGCAAAACTGATTGAACTGATCACAGGGATGCAGGAGATCAAACTGAACAACTGTGAGAAACAGAAAAGGTGGGAGTGGGAAAGGATACAGTCAAGGCTCTTTAAAGTAAATATCCGTCGGTTGTCGTTGAATCAGACGCAGTCTATTGGCTCATCGTTCATCAATCAACTCAAAAACATATTGATCAGTTTCCTGGCGGCGAAGCTTGTGATTGACGGTCATATTACCATCGGTGCCATGGTGGCAGTTTCCTACATCATCGGACAGATGAATGTGCCGCTGACCAACCTGATGGATTTTATCCAAACGGCCCAGGATGCCAAAATCTCAATGGAGCGCTTCAACGAGATCCATCTGATGAAGGATGAAGAGGCAAGGGAAGACCAGAAACTGGTTCAGCTACCTGATAACAGGGATATCCTGGTAAGAGATGTGACATTCCAGTATGAAGGTGCGCGGTCGCCAAAGGTTTTGAAAGATATCCAACTGACCATACCCGTCAACCGGACAACTGCCATCGTGGGTATGAGCGGCAGCGGGAAAACCACGCTGATCAAGTTGATGCTGGGATTTTATCCGCCGGTATCGGGAACTATTTCATTAGGGGAGACCAACCTGAATCAGATTTCTACTTCCGTGTGGCGTGATAAATGTGGTGTAGTCATGCAGGATGGCTATATTTTTTCAGACACCATCCTAAAAAACATAGCTGTCGGTGCCGACACTGTGGATAAGGTTAGACTGGCAGAGGCGGTCAAAATGGCCAATATCCAGGAATACATCGAATCATTGCCCATGGGCTATCATACAAAAATAGGACAGGAAGGTGCAGGTGTAAGCCAGGGACAGAAGCAAAGGATCCTGATTGCCCGTGCAGTGTATAAGAATCCTGAATTTCTTTTCTTCGACGAAGCTACCAATGCCCTGGATGCCAACAATGAGAAGGTGATCATGGAAAATATGAACGAATTCTACAAAAGTCGTACCGTGGTAGTTGTGGCGCACCGGCTCAGTACAGTGCGGAATGCTGATCAGATTGTTGTACTGGATCGAGGTGAGATTGTTGAAAAGGGCAAACATGAAGATCTGATCAAATTGAAGGGCAGTTATTGGAATCTGGTGAAGAACCAATTGGAGCTGGGAGCGTAAAGCAAAGGCTAAAGGCTAAAGGACCCTTCGACAGGCTCAGGGCAAGTAAAGTGAAGAACGCACTGATCTGCATTTCCCATAACTTGTAACCTGAAACTTGTAACTTGTAACCTGTAACACGCAACATTAAGACAAAGGATGAAGGCATGTCAAAAAAATTGGATGAAATAGATAGTCACAGCAAAGAGGTACAGGATATCATGGGCAGAATGCCATCCTGGCTAATCAGGAATGGCATTGTCATGGTAGTATTCGTGGTAATGGTCATGCTGGCAGGAGCATGGGTTTTTAAATACCCTGATATTGTTACAACTCCTGCGGTTGTCGTTGCTTCGGCTGACTCCAGTCGTATGGTCAAGGCAACCTGTATTGTTTATTTGCAAAACAGCGCCAAAAGGAAAGTAATGAAAGGTCAGCATGTGAACCTGAAGTTCGCCGCCTATCCCTATCTCGAATATGGGTTGGTTCGGGGAATTGTCTCTTCGGTTTCACAGGTTCCTGCCGGTGAAAACTATCTGGCAGAAGTTACTCTGCCCGATCAGTTGGTCACCACTTTTGGGAAGAAACTGGAATTTCAGCACGAACTGAAAGGGACAGCAGAAATAATAACGGGAGACCAGAGGTTGCTGGACCGGATTCTCAAGCCGGTAAAGGAAGTATTCAGCAAGCAGGCAGGGAAATAAGTTTTTAGCTATTGGCTGTTAGCTTTTGGCTTTTAGCCGGCAATCTCACAGGTCTATCATATTATTTTTTGATGGGAAAACGTGAAAAATGGTAACAAGGAACACGAATCCACCCAGTGATGTAAAAAAAATAACTGAACTACCAGGAGCTAACAGCTAACTCCCAATAGCTAATTAGCTTATTTAATCACTTTTTTTTAATGCAGTAGTGTATTTCCCAAAGAAATGTGTACTTTTGCAGTCCATTTTGGAGGAGTTTTGCGAGGCAATAAAGTGTTAAATCGCAGAACCTACGGGGAATTGCGAGATTTCTCCGGGAGAATTATGTGTGTATTTTTTATCAATTTTAAAAAACGTTTATGCCTACTATTCAACAGTTAGTACGTAAGGGAAGAGTAAATATCGAGGACAAATCCAAGTCTCCGGCATTGAACTCATGTCCTCAGCGTAGGGGCGTGTGTGTTCGTGTTTATACAACGACGCCCAAAAAGCCAAATTCGGCTATGCGGAAGGTTGCCAGGGTAAGGTTAACCAACGGCAAAGAGGTGAATGCCTATATTCCGGGAGAAGGACACAACCTGCAAGAGCACTCTATTGTGCTGGTACGTGGTGGTCGTGTAAAAGACCTTCCGGGAGTTCGTTACCATTTAATTCGTGGTGCACTCGATACCGCTGGTGTTGAGGGTCGCAAGCAACGTCGTTCCAAATATGGTGCCAAGCGCCCAAAACCGGGACAAGCAGTAGCTGCAACAAAAAAGAAAAAGTAAAAGATTAAAAAACAATTAGTTATTAGTTTGGAGGTTTGGTTGAGTAAGGGCTTGTCTTGAACAGGCTGTATAACTGAAGGCTAAACAACAACCGATTCAAATAACACAAACAATTTGTAACTAAGATGAGAAAGACAAAACCAAAAAAGCGGATCATCCTTCCCGATCCAAAATTCAATGACGTTCTCGTAACTCGCTTCGTGAACAGTCTCATGTTTGATGGTAAAAAATCCATCGCATTCAAAATCATTTACGATGCCCTTGATATCGTTGAGAAGAAGATGAAAGACAGTGATGTGTCTGCTCTCGATGTCTGGAAAAAAGCATTGGTCAACATCACTCCGCAGGTCGAGGTTAAGAGTAGGCGTGTTGGTGGTGCCAACTTTCAGGTTCCGATGGAAATCCGTCCGGAAAGAAAAGTGGCTATCTCAATGCGTAACCTGATCATCTTCGCCAAGAAGCGTTCCGGTCATTCCATGGCAGAAAAACTAGCTGCCGAAACCGTTGCTGCATATAACGAAGAGGGTGGAGCATTCAAGAAAAAAGAAGATACACACAGAATGGCAGAAGCAAACCGTGCGTTTGCACACTTCCGGTTCTAATCCGGAATTTCAGATAGTTTAGATTAGTTTATTGTACGAAAAAAGATAATGGCGAAAAGGGACCTTACAAATACCAGGAACATCGGGATCATGGCTCACATCGATGCCGGTAAAACGACCACTTCAGAGCGGATCCTGTTTTACACGGGCAAAGTTCACCGCATTGGTGAAGTACACGATGGTGCAGCAACGATGGACTGGATGGAACAGGAGCAGGAACGTGGTATTACCATTACTTCTGCTGCGACATTTACTGAGTGGACATATCAGGATATTGTTCATCAGATCAATATCATTGATACTCCGGGCCACGTTGACTTTACCGTTGAGGTAGAACGCTCTTTGAGGGTTCTTGACGGTGCGGTTGCAACCTTTTGTGCCGTTGGTGGTGTAGAAGCTCAATCGGAGACAGTTTGGCGTCAGGCCGACAAGTACGGCGTGCCTAAAATCGCTTTCATCAACAAGATGGACCGCGCAGGTGCCGACTTTTTCAATGTATACAACGACATCAAGGAGAAATTGGGTGCCAATCCGGTTCCGATTCAAATTCCGATTGGTTCCGAAGAGAAGTTCAAAGGAATCATCGACCTGGTCGCCATGAAATCAGTGGTATGGCACGATGAGACCATGGGAGCTGATTATTCAGTGGAAGAAATTCCTGCAGACATGATGGAATTAGCCATTGAATGGCGTGAAAAGCTGGTTGAATCGGTCGCTGAGCAGGATGAAACATTGATGGAGAAATTCTTTGATGACCCTAAAAGTATTACAGTTGAGGAATTGAAACATGTGATTCGTAAAGCCACTCTTTCTGGAGTGATTATTCCGATGTTATGTGGTTCTGCCTTTAAAAATAAAGGTGTTCAGACCTTGCTGGATGCGGTTTGCGCTTATTTGCCCAACCCTCTGGATGTTGCCTCGATCGTTGGCAAAGATCCGGATACAGGTGAGGAAATCGAAAGGAAACCTGATGTCAACGAGCCGCTTGCAGCGCTTGCGTTCAAGATAGCTACCGACCCTTATGTAGGCCGTTTATGTTTCATTCGTGTCTACTCAGGAAAGATTGATTCAGGTTCCTATGTATTGAATACCCGTACGGGCAAAAAGGAGAGGATTTCACGTCTTTTCCAGATGCACTCCAACAAACAGCAACCCCGTGATGTAATTGAAGCTGGCGACATTTGTGCCGCTGTTGGTTTCAAAGACATTCGTACAGGCGATACCCTTTGTTCACTTGATCATCCAATCGTTCTCGAGTCTATGACCTTCCCGGAACCTGTAATCGGTATCGCGATTGAACCAAAGACTCAAAAGGATCTGGATAAATTGTCAAATGGTCTCATTAAACTTTCTGAGGAGGATCCAACTTTCCAGGTCAATACCGATCAGGACAGTGGCCAGACCATCATCCGCGGAATGGGTGAGCTCCATCTGGAGATCATCGTCGACCGTCTGAAAAGGGAGTTTAAAGTGGAATGTAACCAGGGCGCTCCTCAGGTTTCTTACAAAGAGACCATTACCAAGGAAGTTAACCTTCGTGAAGTGTTCAAGAAACAGACTGGTGGTCGCGGTAAATTCGCCGACATCTCTGTTCACATTGGTCCGGTCGATGAAGGCAAAACAGGTCTTCAGTTTGTTGATCAGATCAAAGGCGGAACCATTCCCCGTGATTACATTCCTTCCATTGAGAAAGGTTTCAAAGAGGCGATGAACAATGGTCCGCTTGCCGGGTATAAGATTGAGAATATAAAGGTGGTTTTGGTCGACGGATCTTTCCATCCTGTCGACTCAGATGCACTCTCATTCGAGTTGTGTGCCAAGCAGGCTTTCAGAAATGCGGCTTCCAAAGCAAAACCAATTTTGCTTGAGCCTATTATGAAAGTGGAAGTTGTTACACCGGATGATTACATGGGGGATATTGTTGGCGACCTCAACCGTCGTCGTGGCCACGTTGAAAGCATGGATGCCAAATTTGGCGCACGTGTGATCAAGGCCCTTGTCCCGCTCTCCGAACAGTTTGGTTACGTTACAACATTGCGTACCCTCTCTTCAGGCCGTGCGACTTCTACCATGGAGTTTTCACATTACGCTGAGGTTCCAAAGAACATTGCCATTGCAGTGCTCGAAAATGTAAAAGGAAAAACAGAGTTATTATAACTAAATACGTTCTTATCATGAGTCAAAAAATCAGAATTAAACTGAAATCGTACGATCACAATCTGGTTGACAAATCAGCTGAGAAGATTGTAAAGACGGTTAAATCAACAGGTGCCATCGTTAGCGGACCTATTCCGCTGCCAACACACCGCAGGATTTTCACTGTTTTGAGATCTACCTTCGTCAATAAAAAATCGAGGGAGCAGTTCGAGTTATCATCTTACAAGAGATTGATCGACATTTACAGTTCAACCGCAAAAACGATCGACGCCTTAATGAAGCTGGAATTGCCCAGTGGTGTTGAAGTTGAAATTAAAGTTTGATAAACTGCTTAACAAGTAGAAAAAATGCCAGGATTAATTGGAAAAAAAATCGGAATGACTTCCGTATTCAGTGTTGAGGGGAAAAACATCCCATGCACTGTCATTGAAGCTGGTCCATGCACCGTTACCCAGATCCGCACCCTCAAAACCGATGGTTATGAGGCTGTACAGTTGGGTTTCGTCGAAAAGAAAGAAAAGCATGCGACAAAAGCTGAGATCGGCCATTACAAAAAGGCCGGTACTACTCCCAAGAGAAAAGTGGTCGAATTTGATGGATTTGATGGCGATGTAAAGCTGGGGGATGTCATAACAGTTGACATTCTTGAAGCTGATTCATTCATCGACATTACGGGTGTATCAAAGGGACGCGGGTTCCAGGGTGTTGTTAAACGTCACGGCTTCGGCGGTGTCGGACAGAGCACACACGGACAGCACAACCGCCTACGCGCACCAGGTTCTATCGGTGCCTCTTCCTATCCTTCACGCGTATTCAAAGGGATGCGCATGGCAGGACGTGACGGTGGAAAAACTATAACTGTTCAAAACCTTCAGGTGTTGAAAGTTATTCCGGAGAACAATCTTTTAATTGTAAAAGGTTCTGTCCCCGGAGCCAAGGATTCATACTTAATTATTCTGAAGTAATGGAAATCGCAGTTTTAAACAGAGCAGGTGAAGAGACCGGAAGAAAAGTAGATCTGAATCCCAGCATTTACTCGGTAGAACCTAATGATCACGCGATTTATCTCGACGTGAAGCAATATCTGGCAAATCAACGTCAGGGTACCCATAAGAGCAAGGAACGCGGTGAAGTGTCCGGATCAACCAGGAAGCTGAAAAAGCAAAAAGGAACCGGCGGCGCCCGTGCAGGAAGTATCAAATCAGGTACAATCCGTGGTGGAGGCCGAATGTTCGGTCCGCGTCCAAGGAATTATGGTTTTAAATTGAATAAGAAACTGAAAGAACTTGCACGCAGGTCTGCCCTTACCTATAAGGCGCAGGGAAGTGATATCATGATTCTGGAAGACTTTACAATTGACACACCAAAAACGAAGGAATTTATCACACTTCAAAATAATTTGAAGATCAGTGATAAAAATTCGTTGATCGTGTTATCTGAAGCAAATAAAAACATATATTTGTCAACCAGAAATTTACAGAACATCGAAGTTGTAACTACCTCAGATTTATGTACTTACAAGATTATGAGAGCTAAAAAAATAGTTTTAGCAGAGAGTTCTGTAGCTAAATTGGAGGAATTATTTAAGATTAACGCGTAAGAAAATGGTTGAAATTTTGATTCGCCCTATCGTAACCGAGAAAATGAATGCCCAAGCGGAGAAGTTAAACCGTTTTGGATTCATGGTAGATAAACAGGCAAATAAACATCAGATCAAAGCGGCCGTGGAAGAAATCTATGGCGTTAAAGTAGTTTCTGT
>CAIUUO010000284.1 GCA_903902325.1 uncultured Bacteroidia bacterium | reverse complement strand
TCTGGCAAGTCGAGGACTTCTCCCATTAGCAGATTATAAAACCAATACTTTCCTCAGAAAATAGGTTACATCAGTTCGCTAGTGCTTGTTGTCAGTGATCAACACTATAGCGCTGAAGAAGAAGGGTAAGAGATTATTGTTGAAGGTAAATGCTCCCTTGAAAATAGAACTTAAAACTTGGAGTACGAAATCAACCAAAGACTATGATTCACCTAATCCAGGAAGCACGTTGGTTGGTTTTGAAATGACTCTGCCGGCTAACTCTAATGCATTATAAGAAGTAACGCTTACGTCCTAACCTTAGGCGTACATAGGTAAAAAGGATTTAATATAACGTTTAACAATATAATTTTAAAAAAATGAAAAACTATAATTATAACATTGGTAGTTCATTATTGAATACCAATTGTTTAGCTCTTTTTGGTCTTAGTGTCATACCGTTGATTTCAAATGCCACGGAGGTAAAAAATGTTCGTCCTAACGTCGTTTTTATCATAACCGATCAACAGTCATATAACATGTTGAGTAGTTATGGCAACAAATGGGTAAAAACCCCCAATATTGACAAAATTTCACAAATTGGGACGAGGTTTGACAATACCTATTGTGCCAACCCCTTGTCGATGCCTTCCCGATTTTCATTGCTAACAGGTCATTATTCGTCGGAAGTGGGCGAAAAAACCAATGGTCACAAATTCAACAGAGAAAAAGTTGCTGAAATTTCTCAGAATGACGGTTTGGGTTTTCTATTTCGAAAGGCAGGTTATACAACCTTGTACTCAGGCAAGACACATTTAATGGGTGAAAATGAGTCAGAAGATTATGGATTTGAATTGCATGGCCTTAATCCTTACGAAGGACCTGCAATCTATGCCGAAAAAGTTATACCCGAATTGGCACAGACTAAAAAACCCTTCTTCCTTTTTCTTTCGTTTATGAATCCGCACGATATCTGTTATGGCGCCGGTATTGACCCTCGTTATCCCGATAAATTACCAGCGGAAAATGTTATTGAAACAAAGCGTTTTTTGGATTTTAAAAAATCACTAACGCCTGAGCAATATAAGAGTCAGATTCCCCCCAAACCGGCAAATTTCAGACCTATTACTGATGAACCAAAGGAAATGGCCAGCACCTGGGCTCGAGATACGTGGAACGATGAGCAATGGGATCTTTACCGCTGGATGTATTGCCGTTTGACCGAAAGTGTAGATGAGCAAATTGGGCGTGTTTTGGCATCGTTGGAAAAATCGGGAATGATGGAAAATACGATTATAGTTTTCACCTCCGACCACGGCGAAATGGATGGTTCGCATGGGTTTACCACCAAAAACGTAATGTTCGAAGAATGCCAGCGTGTGCCTTTGATTTTTGCCGGAAAAGGAATTAAAGCCAATAAAGTGGATAAAACAACCCTGGTTTGCAATGGATTAGACTTTATTCCCACAATTTGTGATTTAACTGGCATAGAATATTCTAAAAAACTGACAGGCATGTCGTTACAATCAAAACTGACAGGAAAAGGTAAACCAGTTTTGCGTAAATATATGATTACAGAAGATTGTAATGCTTACCAAATACATGATGGACGCTACAAATTGACCATTTTTGAATTGCCCGGAAATCCCGAAATGTTGACAGATATCAAAAATGATCCGGGTGAAACCACTAATCTTTCAAATGACCCATCATTAGCCAAAATCAAAGCTGATTTGAAGAAGATATTGTTAGATGACCTGACAAAACGAGGGTTGTTACCTCTGGATCAAAATCGAACCCGCGCATTTCTTAGAAAAATGACCTGATTAGAATTTGTGAGTATTTAACCTACCATTAAACTGATAAAAATGCAATACGATTTAAGTTCTAAAATAACGCTGGAAAGGACACCGGAGCGTTATTACCGATCCAATGACATGATTGAAAGTCTTCGTCAGACACGTTATGAAAAACTTCGAACTAAGATCTTTTCAGATTCGAATGAAGGTGCAAAATCTGTTGCTCAAACAATTGCAACCCTGATTCGGGAAAAGGAAAAAGAAGGAGAACGATGTGTTTTGGGCCTTTCGGGTGGATCTTCACCGCTCGAAGTTTACGATGAATTAGTCCGAATGCATCACGAAGAAGGACTGAGTTTTGCCGATGTGGTCGTTTTTAATGTCTCTGAATTTTTTCCTGTTTTTCAGGGTGAAAGACATTCCAATGCTCATTTACTTCGCAGTTATTTATTGGATAAAGTCGATTTTAAACTCGAAAATTTTTATACACCTGATTCTACTGTCAACCGTTCCAATGTATACGATTTTTGCCGTCATTATGAGGAACTTATTGAGCAACATGAAGGTCTCGATTTGGTGTTGGTAAGTGTGGGTTTGGTTGGTAATATTGCATACAATGAACCTGGATCACAAATAAGTACGCTCACTCGACTCATGTTGCTCGACAATGAATCACAACGTGACCTGCAACGCTATTACAGTTCAATTTCCGAAGTTCCGTCAAGTGCTATCACTATTGGTCTTTCCACTTTGCTGAATGCAAAACAGGTAATTTTACTTGCCTGGGGAGAACATAAATCAGCCATTTTAAAGGAAATTATTGAAGGAAAAACCGATGATGCTGTTCCGGCATCTTTTCTTCAATTACATAAGAATGCAATGGCTGCCATCGATTTAAGTGCAGCTCAATATCTTACACGCATTAGTCATCCCTGGTTGGTTGGACCATGTGTGTGGAACGATAAACTAATTCGGAGAGCCATTGTCTGGCTTTGTAAGGAAACCGGAAAACCCATCCTGAAACTTACCAACAAAGACTATAATCAGCATGGCCTGGATGAATTGTTGGCGCAATATGGTTCGGCATACAATGTCAATATAAAGATATTCAACGATTTACAACATACCATAACAGGATGGCCGGGTGGAAAACCAAATGCTGATGATACCAATCGCCCTGAAAGGGCCAATCCATATCCAAAACGGGTATTGATTTTCAGTCCGCATCCCGATGACGATGTGATTTCGATGGGTGGAACACTTCAACGCCTTGTAGATCAGCAACATGATGTATACGTCGTTTATCAGACTTCCGGAAATATTGCGGTAGCTGACGAAGAAGTAATTCGCTATGTATCGTTAATGCAAAACGTTGTACAGCATTTTGAATCAGTTGACAATGTGCTTTACACAAAGAATACTGAGATGATTCATTTTCTGAAAGAAGAAAAGAGAACCGGAGATGCAGACACACAGGATGTTCTTTATTTAAAATCTCAAATCAGGCGCGAGGAAGCCCGTTCTGCTTGCCGTTTTATAGGTGTAAAACCTGAAAATGTTCACTTTTTGGATTTGCCATTTTACGAAACAGGGAAAGTTCAGAAAGCAAAACTATCAGAAAAAGATGTTCTCAAAATAATACCACTGCTCGATACGATTCAGCCGCATCAGATTTTCGTTGCAGGTGATTTGTCCGATCCGCACGGAACACACAAAGTATGTTTGGATGCTGCTCTGGCTGCCATTCAGGAGTTGAAGGCAACCGAATGGATAAAAGAATGCCGGGTTTGGATGTATCGTGGTGCCTGGGCTGAATGGGAAATAGATCATATAGAAATGGCAGTACCAATTAGTCCTGAAGAACTTCGACGAAAACGTAATTCCATTCTGAAACATCATTCTCAAATGGAAAGTGCTCCATTTCTGGGCGATGAT
>CAIUUO010000283.1 GCA_903902325.1 uncultured Bacteroidia bacterium | reverse complement strand
TCATAGATTGGGATACAGGATCAGAAGCCGATTGGAAAGCTATTAATCAATTATTTCTGCAAATAAAAATTACGTATTGAATACTATTAAATTTTAAATGTACTTCTATGAAAAAAAGATTCAAATTAGCCGGCTTAGTCTTTTTAGGGTTGATACTTTTTGTCACCTGTAAAAAAGAAACTCCTGCACCGACTGCCTCATTTACTGCTGCAGTGAATGATGGCGTAGTTACATTTACTGCTGTAGTGACCAATGACAGCAAATATGAATGGGATTTCGGCGATGGCAGCTACATCAACACATTTCCTGCACCGGTTCATACCTACAGTCAGGCTTCCACTCCTACAGACATTACAGTTAAATTGACAATTAAAGGTCCTGGTGGTGAAGTTACAACCTCCAACAAGATTACGATTCCTGCCAAAACAAAGATGCAATACCTGACTGGTGGTACACCAGCAGCGCCAAAATCCAAGAAATGGAGAATAGCTTCCGGTGCCCCGACTTTTAACATCAATCTTGCGACTGCGAATTTCCTTCCGAATTATAAGTCCTATCCGGGTGGTATTCTTTCTGCAGTTGGTTTGAGCCAGGTATACAATGACACTTTTGAATTCAAGAGTGATGGAACTCTGACGATTCATCCCAATGGCGGCGGAATTTTTGCAGGTTATGTTTATTGTGCTCTAAACGGTGTTCCGAATATTGGAAACGCTGGCGGATCGGGATTATCTTATATTAAACCATTTACTGCGCCTACCAATTCGACTTTCCAGATCAATGAAGGCAAGAATTTCACTATTACAACTAGTCCTGACGGTATGAACTCATCTGCAGTAACCTATAGCAATGTAATGACACTAAGCTTTACCAACGGAGGGTTTCTTGGAATCAAGGACTTCTCCAGTGAGTGTATCATTCAGTCAATTACAGATAACCAGATTATAGCCAATCTTTTTGTTTCTGCTGTAGCTCCTCCTCAGACACAATTGGGTAAGCCCAATTTAGTGCTGAACCTTTATTTTGAGGTTGCTCCGTAAGTTGATGTGTACAGAGAATAAATTCGGCCCTAATTTTCCGATAGGCCAGAAAAAGTTTGAAATGAAAATAAGTATTATCAATAATTACATCTAACAAAAATTATTTATGATGAAGAGAAAAATGCTTAAAGCAATGTTTCTGTGCATTTTAATGGTTGTATCAAGCAGCCTGTTTGCTCAAAATATTGTCACAGGTAGTGTCAAGGATGATACCGGGCAAACATTGCCGGGTGTCAGTGTAGTTGTGAAAGGATCAACTGCCGGAACAGTGACGGATATAGACGGGAAATTCTCACTGCAGGCTCCTGCAAATGGTACTCTTGTATTTTCCTTCGTGGGAATGCAATCAAAAGAGGTCAATATAGCTGGTCAGAGGAAAATAGATATTTCACTTGCTGCCAACACCATCGGCGTTGATGAAGTAGTAGTTACCGCTCTGGGTATATCCAGGGAGAAGAAATCTCTGGCTTACTCGGTCTCTGAGGTTAAATCGAACGAACTCGCCAGGGCAGGTAACACCAATCTTGTGAAATCACTGGATGGACGTGTGAGTGGGGTCAATTTTACTTCTACCAGTACTGATCCTACAGGTTCCGTGTTTGTCACCATTCGTGGAGCTACAAGTTTGAACATTCAGTCATCTACGGTTTCCAGCCAGCCACTCTATGTTATTGATGGTATTCCAATGGGAACTGCAAGTATTGACAACCGCAATGGCGCTGACTTTGGTAACCTGTTATCACAAATGAACCCCGACGATATCGAAAGCATTTCGATTCTGAAAGGTGCAAGCGCAGGTGCTCTCTATGGGTCTGCCGCAGGTAACGGAGTCATCATGATTACCACCAAAACTGGAAAAGGAGGCAAGCAAGGGATCGGTGTATCGGTCAATACCTCCATGTTTGTGGATGTACCTTACAATTTCTTCAAAACACAAACTCAATATGGTATTGGTGTTCGTTCCTCCTTCGTACTGCCAGGACAAGGTTACGACTGGGGAGCAAAATTCTCCGATTTTGTGAACTATCCGATTGACCAGTACAATACCCTCACCCAGCGCATTGAAACAAGGCCATTTGCTGCGGCAGATGAGATTCGTCTAAAGGAATTCATGGTAAACGGAACAACCAAAAATTTCAATGCAAGTGTTTCCGGAAATTACAAGGATGGTTCCTTCCGTTTTGGACTTGGAAAAATGTCGAATACGGGTGTAATGCCCAACAACCGCACAGACCGCATCAATGCAAACTTCAGTGCAGAATATAACGTTACCAAGAAATTGAAAGTATCTGTGAATGGTAACTACATGGGCCAGTACAGTCCGAATAAAACCTCTGCCAACAGTGATGTAGTTGAGCAGTTGACCATGGACTTCCTTGCTCACCTTCAACCAGTGAAGGAGATGCAGACTGTTTGGAAAACAGGTTTTGAAGGGATCAAACAGAATGCACCCTATTACAAGCCCGACGGCACACCTTATGCCGATAACCCTTACATGTATGTCTATTCTGAAATCAACACCTACCGCAAGGACAACTTCTTCGGAAAAGCTCAGTTGGACTGGGAGATAGCCAAATCGCTCAGATTCATGGCCCGAACAGGTATTGATTACAACGGAGACAATTATGAGTACAAGCGAGGCAAAGACTTTGCTGATTCAAATAAACGAGATGGTAAATATTCAGTTCAGGCAACCAATGGACTGGGTGTGCAGACTGACCTGATGCTTATCTGGCAAAAAAATGTAGGCAAGTTTTCAACAAATGCCTCCTTGGGTTACAACTATGCATACAGCAATAGTTACAATTATTCAGCAAATGCCGAAAAATTGGTAAGGGCCAATGATTATTCCCTTAGCAATGCAGTAGCCGGAACCATGACATCTTCGAATGGCTGGGGTATCGGGAAATCACAAAGTGTCTATGGAACGGGTCAGTTAGGATATATGGATCAATTGTTCCTCGATATTTCGGGAAGGTATGATTGGAGCGGTATACTGGAGGAAGACAAGGCACACCATTTTTACCCTTCCGCTTCTCTAAGCTGGCTGGCATCAAAAACTTTCAAATTGCCTGAGGCTATCAATTTATTGAAATTCAGGGCTGGCATTGCGCAGGTTGGTCATGGTATAGGTACTCCAAGAAGTAACAATACTTTCAGTTTCAGTCCACTTGATTACGGAAGTACTAAAATCGTCAATATAGGAGGAAACCTGGTGGATCCAAATATCAAAGCTGAGGTAACCACTTCCTATGAAGGAGGTTTTGATATCGCAATGCTTGATCGCCGCATATCTGCAGAATTTACTGTATACAAAAAAATTCACAGCAATCAGCAGGGTTATATTCCAACCTCCCAGGGTGTTGGTTACGGCGGTATGTTAACCAATGTTGGTACCGTTGAGGCGCAGGGCTACGAATTCTCACTGAATTTCAATCCTGTTCGTACAAAGGACTGGAATTGGGATTTTGGAGTCAATTTCAGTAAGGTCGAATCGACCATTACGGATCTTTCTGCGCAATATGTACCAAACGGTTACACTTTCTACGGAAACGGACCTAATATCGACATCAGGCTGGCCAAGGGAGAAAAAATCGGAACCATGTGGGCCGACAGGACTTTCCAGAGAATGCCTTCTACCAGTAAATATGCAGGCATGCTTGTTATTGCGGATAGTGGTACGGACTGGAAATACTCAACCAACGAAGCCGACAGGCAGTCAATTGGTAATTATAATCCAAAATTCATTTTGGGGATGAATACATCGGTAAAATGGAAAAATTTCAGATTGGGAATGGTAGGAAGTTTCCGTGCCGGTGGTAGCTATATCTCTGATATTGAGCGCAGAGCGCAAACTAACGGTCATAGTATCAATACAATCGGTGACAAAGTTAACGGACCAAGTAAGTATGAATCAGGCGGTCGCGACGCAGCAAGCGGAGGTTACCCATGGCCAAATGCGGCGGATATGAAATTTCCGACCATGGCCAATCTTGTGGCAACCTACTCCACCTACGGGACGAATGTAAAAACAGACGATGCATGTTACATGAAGGGCGTTTGGTTAAAACCAGGTGGTGATCCTAAAAATGACAATGATTACATCGTCAACGGCGCAGATCCGCTGGCTACATTCTGGGGATTGCCAGGATTACTTTTGGGGCAGGAATTCTGGGCTTTTCCACAATCTATTTTGCGCGATGCAACGAACTTCAAATTGAAGGAGGTTACCGTGGATTATACTATACCATACAAATACAGCAAAAAACTGGGTCTCCAGAACCTTGTGGTAGGTTTCGTCGGAAGAAATGTCTTCCAGTGGAACAAAGACGATGCGATGTGTGATCCTGAAACTGCTTTTGAAGGAATCGGTTCAAACCAGGGTATTGTAGGTAAAGCCTTACCTTCAATCGGATCATACGGATTCAAATTATCATTCGATTTTTAATCCTTAAATCTATTGCAATTATGAAAAAACAGATATTATTTATACTCCTGCTTCTTTTCATCTTAGCCTCCTGCTCAAAACAAACCTTGAGAGAAGATGAGCTACTTCAAAAACGAAATGTTCTTGAAACCGCGGAGCCCAATCTATTGTTGTCTTCTGTGATTCAGAAGTCTGCCTTTGCATATAATGCGCAGGGTGGACCTGGTACAACAATCCTTGCTACTACCATGCAGTACATGCAGGGGAACAGAAGTGCCGGCGATAACATTTATCAGGGTTTTCAGAACCCCAGAGGTGATTTGTACTCGCTGACTGCCCAGATCAAACTGGTTCAGGCTTCCATTGATATTGTACATAAAAGCGGATTAAAAAACTATGAAGGTGTATTCACTATTTTCAAATCTTTGTTGTGGTCCACAGTAACAGATTTGTATGGTGACATCTACTATACGGAAGGTTTACATGGTCAGGATGGAATTCTATTTCCGAAATTTGATGATCAGAAAGATATCTATCCTGCATTGATTGCAGACTTGAAAAATGCGACCCAATTATTGACAACCGGAACAGAAGACTTAGACAAAACCTATGATCTGTTTTATGCAGGCGATAAGACCAAATGGATCAAATTAGCCAATTCTTTGAGGTTGAGATTGCTGATGAGGGCTTCCGGTAAAATTGCGACCGCCGCAACTGATATCGCAGCTGTCGCAGCTCTTCCATTGATGAGCGCTACGACCGACAACGCATCGATCCCTTATCAGGGAGGCGACCGAACCTATTCATGGCCGATGGGTGCGTTGTATATGGGATACTCGGATAATTTTCTTCAAAACCGGCCATCCAAAACACTGGTTGACTCTTTGAAGGCATTGAATGATGAAAGGTTAAAAGTTTGGGTTGCCCCGATCGAAAGGCCCTGGACCAATAAAGTGGATTCAGTTCTGATCAATCCATATACTGATCCAAGTACAGGAATAAAGTACGGGAAAAGGAACATTGTTCAGAAAGGTTACAGCTATGATATTCTTTGGGAAGTAATTGACAGAAGCAAACCCGTCATCGCCTCAGTGGCTAAATTAATCCAGGATTCACTTACCTACCATGCTGGATATCCTGCCGGAAGTTTTATCGATGTACTTGCGGCCAACGGAAGCTACGCATTTCCTGATACCAAATGGAACTATAAGGTCTCGATATTTTCAAAATTGCTAAACGAAAATTCAAACCCACTTTTGAGGGCATCTGTCATGGAGGCTTCCGAAGTCCAGTTTCTGCTTGCAGAAGCGGTATTGAAAGGCTATATCACCGGCAGCGCTCAAACGTATTACCAAAACGGGGTTACCTTGGCGCTGAACAGATGGGGTGAACCGCTTCCTGCCAATTATTTCAACAATGCAAAGGCTAAATACCCGGCTACAGGTACCGTTGCCCAGCAACTCTCCAAGGTTGCCCTGCAGAAATGGTTGAGTCTTTTCATGATGGGTGTTGAATCGTACGCTGACTTCAGAAGG
>CAIUUO010000282.1 GCA_903902325.1 uncultured Bacteroidia bacterium | reverse complement strand
TTTCAATCTATTTCAATCTATTTAAATCTATTTCAATCTATTTAAATCTATTTCTTTTTAGCATCCGGATCTAAATTTTGTCAAGTTCTTTCCAAACCAACGCACTTGCACCTACAATTGCCGCGGAGCCTGCCTTCAGTCCGGATGGGAGGATCTGTACCTTGTTGCGGTATACAGGCAGCAGGTAACGCTCCATACTCTCCTTGGTTGGCTTGAAGATAAAATCACCTGCAGCTGCAGCACCGCCGAAGAGGAAAATGGCTTCAGGGCTCAGGTAGTGAACCGTATCGGCAAGGCTTCGTCCCAGTAATTCACCTGTATATTTGAATACTTCGAGAGCGATAGGATCATTCTGCTCGGCAGCATCGTAAACCATTTTTGCGGTCATATCATTGTAAGGGACATTGGCCAGCGGACTTTCGCTATTGTTCGTTTTTGCGAGAATCTCAAAAACATTCCTTCTGATTCCAGTTGCAGAGCAGTAGGCTTCGAGGTGACCTATTCCACCACAACCACATAGACGGCCATCCGGAACGAGGGTAGTATGCCCAAGTTCTCCGGCAAATCCATCCTGTCCGTAAACCAGGTCACCGTCGACAATGATTCCACTGCCCAGTCCGGTACCGAGGGTGATCATTACAAAATTCTTCATGCCTATGCCACCGCCGTAGATCAGTTCGCCAAGGGCTGCAGCATTTGCATCATTGGTAAGTTTGATGATATTGATTTCTGGTAGTTTAGCCTGAAGCAGATTGGCAAAATTAATTACCCCAACGAAAGGCAGGTTGGCGGGTACCTCGATGGTTCCACGGTAATAGTTGGCATTGGGAGCTCCGATGCCGATGCCCATCACCTGAATGTCAGGATTGATTTTTTTCACAGTTTCTATGGCAACCCTGACTTCTGCTGCCAGTTCGGTTACATAGCCGGCACATAGTTCGTCTGACCTTTTTTCGGTCATGTTTGGGTTTTCCTTTTTCTGGGGAGTCGGCAGCTGGGGCTGTAATTCATACAGAACGTTCCCTTCCCTGTCAACCACTCCGATGGCAGTGTTGGTCCCGCCGATGTCAATGCCGATGGCAACTTGTTTCATGAGTAAATAATTTGGTTTTTAATGGCCTCATGGAATACCCTGATTTTCTTTTCAGTTTAGATTGAAAATTTTCAAATGGGTATTTCATGTTAAATATAATTTGTTAAAAATTTGATAGTTATTCCCTCTAATCGGGTAAACAAATATAAAAATAAATCTGTCCGCCACAGATTGCCGATTTTACAATTTAGCAGAATCAAAATTATTATATTTACACGAATAAACCGATTAATAAAATGTATTACACAGCTTCACCTGACCGATACAACAATCATTGTGAATACCGCCGCTGTGGCAGAAGCGGATTGAAACTGCCGGTGTTGTCACTGGGATTGTGGCACAATTTTGGCGGGGTAGATTTTTTTGAGAATGGCCGCAGCATGTTGCGCTACGCCTTCGACCATGGCGTCACCCATTTTGATCTTGCCAACAATTACGGTCCGCCACCGGGATCGGCAGAAGAAAATTTTGGTGCGATCTTTCAGAAGGATTTCAGGTCACATCGGGATGAACTCATCATTTCGACCAAGGCCGGATACCTGATGTGGCCTGGTCCTTATGGAGAATGGGGATCACGCAAGTATTTGCTTTCAAGCCTGGTTCAAAGCCTGAAACGGATGCAGCTTAACTACGTGGATATCTTCTATTCCCATCGTCCCGATCCGGATACGCCGCTCGAAGAGACCATGATGGCGCTCGATCAGGCAGTGCGCTCCGGCAAGGCACTGTATGCCGGAATCTCTAATTATCCTGCTGACATGACAAGGGAAGCTGCTGCGATCCTGCGCAGCCTGGGTACTCCATGCCTGATTCATCAACCCAAATATTCGATGTTTGAAAGATGGGTGGAGAATGAACTTCTGGATACTGTCGAGAAAGAGGGAATAGGTGTCATTGCTTTTTCACCGCTTGCCCAGGGATTGCTGACCGACCGTTACCTGAACGATATCCCCGAAGGCTCAAGGGCTTCCAAATCGTGGGGCTTCCTCAAACCAGAGCAGGTTGCACCTGCCATTGGAAAAGCAAAGGCGCTGAACGAAATCGCACTCCAGCGCGAACAGTCCCTTGCCCAGATGGCCATCGCCTGGCTGCTCAAGGATCAGAGAGTAACATCCGTACTGATTGGAGCTAGTTCCGTCGAACAATTGGAAAACAACCTGCAAGCACAGAAGAACCTCCACTTCAATCAGGATCAGTTAAACGCGATAGAAGCGATTCTTAAGGGAGGATGAAATTTTGGATTTTGGATTTTGGATTTTCGATTGACGGGTCGAGCAAAATACGATTAGTTTAATTGTGATTTCTGATTTTGGATTTTTTACAGTAAATTGTATAGAGGTTCTAGTAATTTATTGGTGAAAAATTCAGATCATTGAAATGGAAAACCAGATTAAGATCAGAACAAAACAAATAGGGCTTGATGTAATTAAATTGGTTGATGAACTACCACGGAAAATGTCGGCTTGCATGATAGCCAAACAGATTTTAAGAAGTTCAACATCAGTGGGTTCGAATTATCGGGCAGCATGCAGGGCAAAATCAGATGCTGACTTTTTAAACAAACTGAGGATTGTTGAGGAAGAATCTGATGAGACCTCTTACTGGCTGGAAATTTTAGAAGAAGTTGGGTTAATTGATCACCTCCGGATTGAAAAACTGAAAAAGGAAACCAACGAAATAACTGCAATCATTGTTGCATCACAGAAAACAGTTCAAAAAAAGATTCGTTTAAAAGACAAAAACTGATTTACTTTAGATTTTAAATATTGGAGAGAAATGCCCGGAGTTCCTATTCCAAAATCGAAAATCGAAAATCCAAAATATTATATGGCTTCTTTCTTCCTCGCATTCAAAACCATCCTGCCCCTGTTCCTGATCATTCTGGCGGGGGTGGTGATGCTTAAATTAAAGGCTGCAACCCTTGAATGGTCGGATGTTCTGAATAAATATGCCTTGAAAATTGGTTTTCCTGCTTTGATCTTTTCGGCCCTGGTAAAAATGGATTTTAGTTTTACTGAACAATCGACCCTCATTTATACCAATTCAATTTACCTGGTTCTTTGCATGTTGCTGGCTTTCCCGGTAGGGACAATTTTCAAGGTTTCTGCAAAAAACCGGCAAACCCTGATCCTCCTTCTCGCTTTTGGTAATATCACCTACCTGGGTATTCCTGTCATTGTCAGCACTTTGGGCGATATTGCAAGGGGTCCTGCGGTTTTGATCACTGCCATGAACCTGTTCTGGATGTTTTCAATGGCACTGATATTAATTGAAGTGGCTGATGACAGCAAACTTCATTTCAAAACCATCCTGGTCAAGCTGGTTACCAATCCGTTGTTGATTGCCGTCTTCCTGGGATTGATAGGTTCCGCGTTGCACATACCCACGCAAAGCAGCGTGATGAAATCGCTGGATCTCATTTCACAGTCAGTTACTGCTTTGGTATTGCTCTCCCTTGGGATATTTATGGGATCGCAGAAGCTTGGAAAACTCAGGGATTGGGTGCCTGTTTTTGGATTGTCCCTGGCTATCCTGGTTATACTTCCCGGGATATTTTACTTTTTTCTGAAATTCACGCACATGGACACACTATCCTTCCGGTGCTCGGTTCTGGATGCTGCCATGCCATCGGGATTAACGGCATATGCACTCTCGCATCAGTACGGACTGAACACAAAACTTGCCGGACGGCTGGTAGTGCTGTCTACTTTCCTTTCCCTTTTTACACTTCCTGTGTGGATCGCTTTGACGGCCTAATCCTGGGAATAAATCTTTTTGAAATACCGTAACGCGCAGTCCTGTAATATTTTATTTTTTCGTTCTTCGGGTATTACGGGTGCCAGCGCCTTTTGTCTGAAGACCGGCCACCCTTCCTCGTCCGTGCCGGTTCTTTCCGTTAAGCCCATTTCCTGGTACAAGGTACAACTGCCCAGATGGATCAGGCTCATTTTCTCCTCTTTCGTAAAGCGCTGAAAAGTGAGACCACGTTCGCGGATACCCACCAGGAAGAGGACTCCGTTGAGGTCTATATCGATGTCGAATTGTTTGCCAAGATGATCGCACAATTCTGTCCAGGTTGAAAATGTCATGATTACAAATTTTAGACAAAGCTAGCAGAAATGAGAAATAAAAAGCATGGGGCATGGGGCATGGAGCATGGAGCATGGGGCATGGGGCATGGAGCATGGAGACTAGAGGAGGCATATTGGTATCAGGCCATTCTGATACCTATCGTGAAAAACCACTTTTATTCCCGGTATATTCCATCAAAACCCTAAGTTGTTCGGTGGTCTGTTTGTCATCTGGTTTAAATTTCAGAACGATCCGGTAATCTGCAATGGCCCCCTGATAATCCTTCAGCATGACTTTTGAATAGGCTCTGTTAAAATAGTTAATATAGTTGGAATTATCGATTCGTATGAGTTCATCACAATCTTTCAACGCTTTATCATACTTTCCTGTCTCCAAATACAAGGCGCTTCTGTTCCTGAGAACTGCCAGGGTTTGTGTTGGATCCTTTGCCAGGGCTGCATCATAATCCTTTATAGCCTCTTCCTTCAGGTTCATCTGATCAAGGATCATTGCCCGGTTGTAGTAGGTCCTACCATTTGTGGGGTGCAATTTCACAGCCACATTAAGAAGCTGAAGCGCTGTTTTTAGTTCTCCCCTCGATTGCAGTATTACTCCCACGCCCTCATAGACATCAGCTGAGGCTGTTTTGTGCTCAATGGCCACCTTGAAATCTGAAAGGGCTTTGTCCTCAAGGATCTTTTTCCCGTCCCTATTTTCAACCTGTGCCGATTGCCCGTAATAATATTTGCCCCGTGCCCTCCACGCCAATTCCTGGTCGGGATGGTTTTCAATTGACTGGCTAAAGAGCGTTTCAGTACTATACCAGACATTCACCTGATTCCTTGCCAGGATAAGCAATGTTATAATAAAGGAACCGGATAATAATAAAAGCCAATATCTGCTTCTGCCACTGCTTCTGGAAACAAAATAGGCAGGAATGATTGAAATCCCGATATAGGGAAGGTAGGTATATCTTTCTGCAAGGATGGCCTTGCCAACGGAAATGAACTGTAGTACCAGAACCAGCATAACCAGATAAAAACCAAAAGAGAAAAGATAGATTTTTGTCTTTTTCAAGGAAAGAACTACCAGTAAAATAGTCACAACAAAACCAAGGAGAGAGAGCCATAGGATGATCGGAAAATTTCCGTGGTTCATTTCATTTACATCCGGATAAGGGTAAAAGGCTGACTGATTTACGGGGTAAACAAACTTTATCAGATAAACAAAGAATCCATAGCAGGCAATCTGGCTTCGCTGCAGCCACGAAAAGGGAGCAACAATATTGATCACGGAATCGGGTTCTTTCATGAACGTAAGCATTCCGAGAAAATTTTCACCACCCTGAATCTGAAAAGCCATTATTCCAAAAAACAACGACAAGGCAAAAAGCGGTAATAATGCGAGTAGGGATTTGGAAGAAAAGGTCTTTACCAGCGCTGATTTGTATGAATTTTCTGCTTCGTCACCCAAGCTGAGGTAACTGATTAAAATGGCAATAACAGGGAATACCACTGCAGTTGCCTTTGAAAGGCAGGCCAGAATATACAGCATATAAGTGAGCGCAAGCCAGAGATACTTCTTTGCCTGATCGTTTAGGTACTTGTACCAGGTGATCAGACCCGACAAAAAGAAAAAGCTGCTTAGAACATCTTTCCGGGCGGATATCCAGGCAACTGACTCAACATGCATTGGATGAACGGCAAATAGGGCCGCCACAAAAAATGCGAGCAATAGATTTCGGGTAAACAGTAAATAAATAAGTGCAAATACGAGTATTGTATTAAGCGCGTGCAATAGGATATTACCAATGATAAATGGTTTAGGCGATATCCTGTCCGGACAATTCATACAACTATTATCGTTCAGGTTCAGGCTGAGTATGGTAAGTGGTTGGTAATTCAATGAAATAACCGTGGAAAAGATCTCTTTCAGATTGGTTTCTCCTTCCGATCTTACCAGTTTATTGTTAATGACATATTCACTGTCGTCCCAGCCTACAAAGTTATTCCTGATCGCTCCTGAATAGGTAAGAATAACAAGGAATACGAGCAAAATACAGGCCCCATACAGCCACCTGTTCGAAGAAAATGTAAATGAGGGAGATAATCCCCTGTCAAACAAATATTTTGTTTTCGTATCTGACATACTGCTAAAATATCAAAATAAAACAATCTTGCTAAACCCAATTTAAATATTTTTATTTCTCGCTGTTTTGATTTCAGTAAAAACTTATTTTTTGCATTCTATTTTTTGCAGGAATCGGGCAGCTCAGGATGTGATCAGAGCGGATTTGTAAAAGGAACCGGAGACGCTTTTTCATCCAAGTTCGGCATTAAGTTCCAATCCGAGTGCCCTTCAGGCTTTGGCTGCTCTGTTAAATTCGCAAATTGGCAAGTTGTTTTTGACCCGAAGAGGCACGAAGAGACGCCAAAATGTGTAATTTTGTGTCTGATATCAATTTAATACAGAAAAGGAACTGTTTCCCAGGTAAGATCATATCAATGAAAAAAATTCAGATAGCAGAAATATTGAAGTCAGGTCAGGTTGGCGCTGAGATAACGATCAAAGGTTGGGTACGTACCCGACGCGGCAGTAAAAATGTTAATTTTATTGCCCTGAATGACGGCTCAACCATCCATAACCTGCAGGTAGTTGCAGAAGTAGAAACCTTTGGAGAAGAGTTTTTCAAAAATATCAACACCGGCGCGGCCATCGGTGTGACAGGAACGCTCGTGGCTTCCTCAGGTTCCGGCCAGTCGGTCGAATTGCAGGCCGAAAAAATTGAACTCATCGGTCTGTCGGATCCGGATAAATATCCGATCCAGCCCAAACGGCATTCGCTTGAATTTCTAAGGGAGATGGCGCATCTTCGTCCAAGGACCGCTACCTTCAGCGCGATCTTCCGGATACGCCATGCCATGATTTTTGCCATCCACTCTTTTTTCAATGAACGTGGATTCTTCAATGTTCATACCCCGATTATTACCAGTTCAGATGCCGAAGGGGCAGGCGAAATGTTCAGGGTTACCACACTACCCGCAACTGATGCACCGCTGAATGAGGAAGGGAATATTGATTATTCTCAGGATTTCTTCGGGAAAGCCACTAATCTAACCGTTTCCGGTCAGTTGGAAGGCGAACTTTTTGCCATGGCGCTTTCAAAAATTTATACTTTCGGTCCGACATTCCGCGCCGAAAATTCCAATACTTCCCGCCATCTTGCTGAATTCTGGATGATCGAGCCTGAGGTCGCATTCTGTGACCTTACCGATAATATGGATCTTGCCGAAGAATTTTTGAAATATCTGATCAATTACGCGCTGGAGCATTGCATGGATGACCTGCTTTTCCTTAGTAACCGGCTTATGGAAGAGGAGAAGGTTAAACCTGCGGACCAGCGCTCCATGGAGCTGATTGAAAAACTAAAATTTGTGGCGGAGAATGATTTTGTCCGGCTGACCTATACCGAAGCCATCGAGATATTAAGGAATTCAAAACCGAACAAAAAGGGGCAATTCCAATATCCTGTCGGCGGATATGGTACGGACCTCCAGAGTGAACACGAGCGTTACCTGGTCGAGAAGGAATTTAAGAAACCGGTTATCCTTACCAACTACCCCAAGGAGATCAAGGCTTTTTACATGCGTTTGGATGATAACGGACAAACCGTAGCGGCCATGGACGTCCTGTTTCCGCAGATCGGCGAAATCATTGGCGGATCCCAGCGTGAAGAGCGCCTGGAAGTGCTTGAGAGGCGCATGGAGGAGATGCACATCCCGAAAGAAGATATGGAGTGGTATCTCGATACACGCCGCTTTGGAGGATGTCCACATGCCGGATTTGGTCTTGGCTTCGAACGGCTAATGCTCTTTGTGACAGGCATGGGCAATATTCGTGACGTCATTCCATTTGCCAGGACGCCTAAAAACTGTGAGTTTTAATTTGAATAAATGCAAAATCTCTCCCTCCAGCAAAGGCTGCTTCAGAAGCTCTCACCACAGCAGATTCAGGTAATCAAGTTGCTGGAGCTTCCTATGCTTCAACTGGAGGAACGAATCAAGAAGGAGCTTGAGGAGAATCCGGTTTTGGAGCTTGAGGATGGTGAAACTGCTTCCGGTGAAGCTGAAGTGGCCAATGATCTGAAGACCAAAGAGGACAACGACAATGATGAGTTTTCCGTTGACGATTATCTGAACGAAGAGGATTACCCCACCTACCGTTACGAGGCCAACAATTATTCGAGGGATGAAAAGGGCGTGGATATACCCTATTCCGAATCTTCCTCTTTTCACGAATACTTGCAGGAACAGATTGCCATGGTCATGCTCAATGATGAGGAGGCCATTTTGGCAGAACAAATCATTGGGAATATAGATGAAGACGGATATCTGCGCAGAGATCTGGAAGCCATCGTGGATGACATTGCATTTGGCAGGAATATTCTGACGGATGAAAAGGAGCTAGCAGTCATATTGAAAATAATACAGGATTTGGATCCTGCCGGTGTAGGAGCCAGAGACCTCAGGGAATCACTCATGATCCAACTTGCAAGAAAGAACATGGGAAGAGAAGA
Source organism: uncultured Bacteroidia bacterium (assembly GCA_903902325.1). Classification (GTDB taxonomy): domain Bacteria; phylum Bacteroidota; class Bacteroidia; order Bacteroidales; family Prolixibacteraceae; genus CAINVV01. The sequence continues at coordinate 32,894 of CAIUUO010000282.1, read as the reverse complement.
GATCAGGCGAGCATACAGGATTCTCGATGAGATGTTCGAGGAGTTTACCAAAAAGCATTACGACAAGATTCAGCGCAAGTTCAACCTGGAAGAAGATAAGCTAAGAGGAGCCCTGGATGAAATACTTAAATTAAATCCCAAACCGGGTAGTTCCTACAGCAATAACCTGGGTAGGGGCAGCCAGACCATTATCCCCGATTTCATCCTGGAAATTGTCAACGACGAAATGATTCTGAGCCTGAACCAGCGCAATGTTCCTGATCTCTCCATCAGCAGTTATTACGCCAACATGCTGAAAAGCTTCCGTGATAACGGGAAGGGGATGACTTCTGACCAGAAGGATGCCTTGCTGTTTGTCAAGCAAAAGATCGATTCAGCCAAATGGTTTATCGATGCCATCAAACAGAGACAGGAGACCCTGATGCTGGTCATGAATGCATTGCTTCAGTTTCAGCACGAATTCTTTGTGGAGGGTGATGAAATCAGGCTTAAACCAATGATCCTGAAAGATATTGCCGATATGACCGGATTGGATATTTCAACCATATCTCGTGTTTCCAACAGTAAATACATCCAAACCCATTTTGGCATTTATTCGCTGAAATATTTCTTTTCCGAGTCGATGCAGAAAGAGGATGGCGAAGAGGTTTCCACCCGCGAAATCAAATCAATATTGAAAGAATGTATCGGTAACGAAAACAAACAGAAGCCAGTTACCGACGACGAGCTGGCCAATATATTGAAAGACAAGGGTTATAATATTGCAAGGCGCACTGTGGCCAAATACCGCGAACAACTGGATATCCCTGTAGCCAGGATGAGGAAGGAACTGTAAACTATCAGACAACAAACTTGTACCCGATACCCTTGAGGGTGCGGATATGGTCGTTGCCGATTTTTTCGCGAAGTTTGCGAATATGCACGTCAATAGTCCGGTCGCCGACAATCACATTATCTCCCCAAACAGCCTTGTAAATTTCATCGCGCAAGAAGACCTTGTCGGGTTTTGAAATCAGAAGGGAAAGCAGTTCAAACTCCTTTCGCGGCAACATCATTTCGGTATCATCAACCTTGAGGGTAAATTTTTCCTTATCGATGACAAGATTGCCAATATGAATTACTTTTTCCTGATCTACACTTTCGGAAGGCACTCCGCCGCTTCTTTTCAACAAAGCTTTCACCCTGCTGATTAAAACCTTGGGTCTGATTGGTTTGGTGATGTAGTCGTCTGCACCTGCATCAAATCCAGCAATCTGTGAATAATCTTCTCCCCTGGCCGTGAGAAAAGCAATGACCACGTCACGGCATCCGGGAAGCTTGCGTATCTCTTCGCAGGCGGCAATACCATCCATTTCCGGCATCATAACATCCAGAATAACCAGGTTAGGCTTAACTTTTAGGACCATTTGGATGGCTTCCCTGCCATTCCTGCCAGTATAAACTTTGAAACCCTCCCTTTCAAGGTTGTAGCTTACAAATTCGAGGATATCTTCTTCGTCATCCACCAGGAGGATGCGTGGAATGCTTTCTTTTTCTGTCATGACCATATAATTTTGATTCTGAACCAAAGTTGTTATGAAAACAAAATCCTTTGTGTTCCTTTCGTTCTTTACTTAGTGACCTTTGTGGTAAAATAAAAAAGGTTAACCACAAAGGACTCAAAGGATATCACAAAGGACTCAAAGGAGGGGATAATTGACATCCCAATTTTAATGATATTCTATTCTGAACTATAAAAATAGAACAATTTGAAGATTAAGTGCTGACATACCGGATATTATTTTGTCAACTTTCCTTTTTCGAGGGCAAAGGTGAAGGTCGTTCCACTCTCAGGAGCGCTTTTGACATGGATTTTCTGCTTGTGTGCCTCGATGATATGTTTCACAATCGACAAGCCAAGTCCGGTACCCCCCTGCATTCTGGAACGACTTTTGTCAACCCTGTAAAAGCGCTCAAATATACGGGGCAGGTCTTTTTTCTCGATCCCGATCCCATCATCGCTCACTTCGATGAGCAGCAAGTTGTTCATGTCGTAAAAGCCAACGTTTACATTACCTTCCCTCCGGCCATACTTGATGGCATTTCCTATCAGATTGCGCATGGCTTCAAAGATTCGTTTCTTATCTGCCTTGACCAGAAAAGGTTTGCCTGAAGTGATGTTCAGGTTCATGGTAATGCTTCTTTCAGTTGCTTCCCGTAGTTCGAGTTCGAAAACTTCCTCCACCAGTTTGCTGATATCGAAAATCTCCGGATTCAGTTTCAGTTCACCGGACTCCAGTTTGGTGATGGATTCCAGGTCTTCCACCACATTGATCATTCTGTCGATGCTTTTTTCGGTGCGTTCGAGGTAGAGCCTGTTAATCTCAGGATCTTCGAGTCCACCATCTAAAAGTGTCAATATATATCCCTGAATATTGAAGATAGGAGTTTTCAATTCGTGGGATACGTTTCCCACGAAATCCTTGCGGTATTTTTCCAGATCGCGGAGGCGCTCGATCTCTGCCATTTTATCATCCGCCCATATCTTGACATCATGTTCTACTTCGGAGAGGATATCCTTGTTCCGGTCTTTCTTTTTTTTCTTTTCATTGCCCGGCGCGCCGCTAATCGTTTTGTAGATTGGGGTAATCTTGTCGTTGATCAGGTAATTTAAGATATAACTTGTTGAAAGGTAGGAAAGTAAAAAGATGACTGGAATTAAAACAACCAGCAGAAGCGGGTAGCCGAAATAGTAATTCAAGGTAAGCATCAACGCAGCGACAAGCGTTGTGATCAGGGACGATACCAAGGATAATTTACCGGGTGTATAGGATCTGAGGATTCGCATTATAAAATATCACAATCCAAAAAATCTAAACAGGTAGTAGACCAATGCTGCGACGATTCCGGAAACCGGAATGGTAAGGATCCAGGCGTAGAGCAGATTGATTGTAACACCCCACTTTACTGCAGTTACTCTTCTGGGCAAACCTGTTCCCATGATGGCTCCTGTAATGGTATGGGTTGTGCTGACGGGTATCCCGAAAGCATCGGTTCCGAAAAGGAGAGTTGCTCCTGCTGAATCAGCGGCAATTGCTTCAAATGAAGTGAGTTTGGTGATTTTGGTTCCCATTGTCTTGACAATTTTCCATCCTCCTGAAATTGTTCCAACACTGATGGCTAAGTAACAGCCCAGAACAATCCAATGGGGTATGGCATGGATTTTACCGCCAACCAGCGTAATATGCGCCCAGTCAGGTATGGATGCGGGATCGACTCCCTTGAAATAAACCATCAGTGTGGCGGCGATCAGACCCATTACTTTTTGGGCGTCATTGCCTCCATGGCCGAGACTTAGCAATGCAGATGAAACAAGCTGAAATTTCCTGAAATATCTATGGACGATTATTGGATTAGCCTTTCGGAAAAGATTAAGCAAAATGACGGAATAAATGTATGAGATGGCCATACCCAAGAAAGGAGCAAGGAAGATGAATGCGGCGATCTTTAAAATGACACTGGAATGAACAACGGCCAAGCCTGCATGGGCAATGGCGGCTCCTGCCAATCCTCCGATCAGGGTGTGGGAAGAACTGGAGGGAATGCCGAGATACCAGGTCAGAAGATTCCAGAGGATGGCAGCGATGATGCCTGCAAGAATTACCTGCAGATTGATGGCATTGGTATCGACCACTTTTGATATGGTATCGGCAATTTTTAGTTCGAATATAGCGTATGCCAAAAAGTTAAAAAAAGCGGCCCACATGACGGCCTGGAAAGGAGACAATACTTTCGTGGATACAATGGTCGCGATGGAATTGGCAGCATCATGAAATCCATTGATAAAATCGAACAAAAACGCAAGGACGATGATGATAATCAGGAGATTAAAACTCATTACCAGAAGATTAACTGATTAGTTTCTACTTTATATTCAAAACGAATTTTTGACATCATCCCATTTTTATGATCAGGGAAGAGAATATGTTGCCTACGTCATCACATTTGTCGATGGCTTTCTCGAGGGTGGTCAGAATATCCCTCTTTTTGATTAAGTCGATCGCGTTGACTTCCTGCTCAAATAGTTTGGACAGATGTTCCTGGTAAATATCATCCACTTCACTCTCATATTCACTTATTTTCTCAATACTGTGAACATGTTTTTTGAAATCACTGACAGAACGTACGCTGCGCAAAACATTCTGAATCTCTTTGTTGGCAGAATGGATCCGGTCTGCAATCCAGACGAATTCTTCCGGAATTGCGGACAATTTATAAAGGTTGATCCTTTTGGAGGAAGAATGAATATAATCGACAATGTCATCCATGTTGCTAATGAGTTCATGAATGTCTTCACGTTCAAAAGGAGTGATGAATGTACCGTTCAGTTCGGTAAGCAATTTCCGGGTGATATCATCTCCGATATGCTCCACATCCTTGATCTGCTTCATGTACTCCAGTCTCTGGCTTAAATCTCTTTCCCTGACCAATTTAATCAGCAATTCAGAAGCAAGTACGAGATTGTCGGCTGCATCGTTGAAAAGGGGAAAAAACTTGTGGTCTTTGGGTACCAGAAAACTAAAAATTTTGTCGAGCTTCATTATAAAATCGTTTTAAAAATTTTAACAAAAATAAACAATTAAAGGAGATTATATATCTTAGCGGAGCGAATCCCGAAAATTAACACATACGCAACTTATTGTTAACATGGATTATCTCGACAGTTATCATTTCCTGAAAAAGATTGTCAACTACGAGGATCACAAGATCAGGATCGATGATAAACTAAGTATGTACAATTTTTCATTCCATTCAGAAAACGGATATATTCTGACCGGAGAAGATTCGTACCATTGCCGTTCGCACGATTGTTCCTTCAAGGATGCGAATGAATCCAGGTATGAATATTCCCGACTCGATTATTTTCTTGATTCGCGCGATTCAAGGATCGATGAGAATCTCAATTTCCGTTACCATGTATTCACCCCGGTAAGCCAGAATCCTGTCAGGGAAGTTGTAATTTACCTGAATGGGTTCAATGAAAAATACTGGACCAAACACTTCAACTGGGCCAGAAAAATCGCCGATGATACAGGCAAGACGGTTATTCTTTTCCCTGTGGCGTTTCACATGAACAGGGCGCCGTTGCAATGGAGTGATCCGCACACGATGTACAAGGTGAGTGAGGAGCGCAAAATCAAATTTCCGGATATCATTTCGTCTACCTTGTCGAACGCAGCCATCAGTACCCGTCTTAATGCCAAACCACAGCGGTATTTCTGGTCCGGACTTCAGGCATATTATGATGTAATTCAGCTGGTTGATCAGATAAAAAATGGAGAGCATCCATTGATTCCAAGCGATGTGAGCTTTGATTTTTTCGCCTATTCGATTGGCAATCTGCTGGCGCAGGTCTTGCTGATGACCAATCACAACGGATATTTTGACCATTCCCGCCTGGCGCTCTTCTGCGGCGGGTCTGTATTTAACAGGATGTCGCCGGTTTCAAAATTCATCCTTGACAGTGAAGCCAATGTGGCGCTCTATTCCTATGTGGTAGAACACATTGAGAGCCACCTGAAGAAAGATGCGCGCCTGCGACATTATCTGGGCGAAGACCATCCTGAAGGACTTAACCTGCTGAGCATGATCAACTACAAACAGATGCTCGGGCACAGGGAACGACTTTTCAGGAAGTTGAGCGACAGGATATTGGCCATTGCGCTCACTCATGATACGGTCATTCCGCCTTATGAGGTGATGAACACGCTTCAGGGGATCAACAGGGATATCCCGATACCTGTGAAGGTTTTTGATTATCCGTATCCGTATAGCCACGAAGAGCCTTTCCCAGCCAGCGCTAAAATCAGGGAACCCGTTGATCAGATGTTCAGAAAGACGTTTGACTGCTTTTCTGAGTTTTTAGGCTGATTACATGCTGCCCAAATGGATATTGATACCTGCAAAAACTGTTGTCAGTGGCATGGGGTAGTATCTGTTCGGTGCATAGCTTTCTCCCAGGAGGTTTTCCCCGCTCAACGTCAATTCAAGATGCCTGTTCAGACTCCACGCGGTTTTTGCGTTGAGTAGACTGTAACTGATAAGGTTGACTTTGCCTGTTGCATCATTGTTCAGGTCCGAGATCTGCTGGAAGGAACAGTTAAATCGAAACTTCTGCCAACGGTAGGTTCCGCTCAGGAAGAGGTTGTTCTTTGGTGTGGCAAGGAGTGGAACCTCCATGTTGATGTAACTGTAGGATAGCAATAGCTCCACATTTTTGACGGGTCTGGCGTTGATGGAGAGTTCTACTCCCTTGTTGTTGATTTTACCCGTGTTGTAGAGGTTACCCATGGCACCAGTCACGATCAGGTTATCCCCATTGACAATATAACCCGTCAGCTCGACCTTTAGTTTGTTTTGCAGGAAGGTATGCGCCAACCCGGTTTCATAGCTGTAAATTCTCTCCGGTTGCAGGTTGGGATTGTGATTCCACATGTACAACTCCCTGATGGTTGGACTGCGAAATCCTTTTGAAAAACTTGCCCTCCAGGTCGTGAGAGATGAAAGTTGCCAGGCGAAACCTGCAGAGGGAATCCACTCACTTCCGTAAACACTGTGGTTTTGCAACCTCATTCCGCCATTCAATGTAAGCTTTTGAAAAAGTGTTTGCTGCATGAAGGCATAGATACCGGCTTCACGAACTGTGGTGTCTGCAAATTGGATTCCCTTTCCGTTCATGGCCAATGTGTTTTCAGCTTTGCCACCATATTTGGCAAAATCGGCGCCGAATGACAGATTGCTGCCTTCTGCCAGTTTTAGCGTCTGGTACAGATTGATCCCATTGTTCATGTCTTTGGAATGAAAGCCGTCGGAGATGGTGTGCTCGCCAAAATTATTGTAGAATTTGATGGCACCCGAGATCTTCTGGAATTCATCCGAAATGGCCACCGAGGCATATCCACGGGTGATGTCCATGCGACTTCCGGATACGGCATGCAAGGTGTCAGGGCCGGGGTCCTGGGCGTTGAATTTCGCGATGGAGAAATCGGCATCTGCCTTGATGTGCTCATTAAATTCATATCCCAGTTTGATATAACCGTTCACGATTTCAAAGTCTGAACTGGGCCTGTGACCATCCGTTTTGTCGTGGTTGAAGGAGACAAACGTGCTGAATTTATTTTTCTTCATACCTCCGGAGACCGCCTGTTTCCAGGTATTGTAAGAACCAATCAACAACCTGGCATCACCGTAAATCCCCTCATGAACCTGCTTCCTTGTGATGATGTTGATAACCCCGCCCATGGCGTTCGATCCATACAAGATGGATGCCGGACCCCTGATCACTTCTACCCGTTCAACATCCGAAGCCACATAGCTGTCGGGAAGCGGATGCCCCATCAACCCCATGAACTGGGGATGTCCGTCTATCAGCACTAAAACTCCTGTGGTTGGATTGCCGCCGATGCCCCGCATGGTAATCTGTCCGGCTGATCCGGTCGCCACACCAAAACCGGTGACGCCTCTTTCTGTCACAAACAATCCGGGAACCCTGCCGCTAAGCATTGGCAGGATGGCGGTTTCGTTGCCCTCTTCAATCTGTTTGCGGTCCATAACTGAAACTGCAAGGGGAGTATTGTTCCTGTTGATTTGTGTGAGCGTACCCGTAATGATGACTTCTTTGATGTTGATGGTGTCCTTTATAGACATTGTCTTTTCCTGGGCGTTGGCTGTACTGAAATAAAATATGATGGTGAAAATCAGAATGTACTTTTTCATTTTAAGTGCGAATGTTATAGTTTTTAATTATTGATGTTCAATGAAATAAAAAATGTATGACTTTGCAATAGAAAAATTAATACTAATGACTCAAAACCCTTCGACTTCGCTCAGGGACCGACTATTGTTTCCTTGATTAGACAGTCACTTCGACTCCGCTCAGTGACCTTCACATTACCTCTATTTTCGGAGTTACACCCCCCCAGTCTCCCCGTCCCCCAGTCTCCCCGTCTATTAATTAGTATTACGAATCTTCTATTTAGTATTACTGTTGAGCAAAAAAAATTACTTCACCTTGCTCATAATCAGCTTGCCATGCTCGATTCCTTTTATCCCTATCAGTTGATCTGACAATTCTGTAAGTGTGTGGGCAGTGCCTTTTACCGTAATCACTTCCATGGTATGGTCATTTTCGAGGAAAAAGCGCTGTGAGGAAAGGACAACTTCTGCAAATTGTGTTTGCAGTTCGAAAGAGCGGTTCCAAACCTCTTTCTTGCTGTTGGGATGAACCAGCACGATGGCGCCGGCCACCAGGTTGTTGCACTGCCATTTCCTTTCGACCCTGTTTTTTTCGATCAGGGAACGGATTGCCTGCGATCTGTTAGGGAATTGATTTTCCTTCACATAGCTGTCGAGCGCTTCGAGCAACTCTTCTTCGAGCGACACACTGAATCGGGAGACGGTCATGGTAATACGAATGATTGAAATCGTGTGCAAGATAGTGAAAATTTGACAATTCGACAATGTGCTAATGTGCTAATTTGCTGATGTGCTAATGAATTCGACTCCGGGGTTTATTGCGTAGCGGCGACCTGTTTGTAGCATGCGGAGGTAAACGGATACCCTGTCCGCGCGCCAATGCATAAGGCACCTGGCATGCCGGGATCCGACGGAATAGGATATGTCTGATGGGAGAAGGTGACCACCCCGCTATCATCTCAATTTATTGGCTTTTTGCCGGATCTTCAGGCTTTTTCTACTTGGTTACTTTTTGTCGTCACAAAAGGTTCCAAAAAAGACCTGACAAAAGGAACTCGCTCCGCCTGCGGCTTCGCTCAGACAGCCTTTTGTCTCAATGGAAGGGTTTGTTTTACGCTTCGCGCTCTTTGATGAAAGTAAAAATACTGCCGATACGCAAATCAGGTATAAGGTGCATAAAAGAGGGGAGAAAGGTCTCGGGACGGCCCTTTTTGCTGTCCGTGTTGAAAAGTGAAAATGTGATTGAGAGAATGCAGCTACGGTGCTCACTGAGCCTGTCGAAGTGTTTATTTATTGAATTTACGACTTCCGGTCCCTGAGCCTGTCGAAGGGCTTATCGAATGGAACATATTTTGAAAATGGATTCCTTCGAGGTCGTGAAAATCTACTTCACCATCGCCTTCCTTACAACAAAATACATTTTAGCGATTCCATACATAATCACCAGGGCAAAGATGATGGCGGCACCCGACGGGATATCGTAAATGTAAGAGAAGATCAGTCCGGCCATGGATCCCACAAAACCGAAGAACATGGAATAGAAGATCATCCTGTGGAAATGCCGGGTAAAAAGGTTGGATATGGCTTGCGGGATTGTGAGCAGTGACATTACCAGGATAATGCCTACCACCCTGATATTCAAAACAATTGTCAACGCAACAAGGCAAATCAGGATGATGTTGAAAAGCCGTACCGGGGTATTGTTGGTCAGGGCGTACTCTTCATCGAACGATATAAAGAGGATCATCCGGTAGAAGAGGATGAAAAAAGCCGCGATCCCTATCGTGAGAAGTGTAAGAAAAATCAGGTCTGTCAGGGATACAGTCAGGATATTGCCGAAGAGGTAACTCATCAGGTTGGGAGCGTAGCCGGGTGTCAGAAAGATAAAGATAATCCCGAGGGCCATTCCCAGCGCCCAGAGCATCGCGATGGCAGAATCTTCGCGGAGATCGGCTTTCCTGGTAAAGAATTCAATGCCCAGCGCAGAAAAAATCCCAAAAAGCACGGCTCCCAAAATAGGATCGAAGCCAAAGTAATAGCCCATGCCTATCCCGCCGAAGGAGGCGTGCGTGATTCCGCCGCTGATGAAAACGATCCGGCGTGATACGATGTAGGTGCCGATGATGCCGCAGGTAATGCTTGCCAGCAACGAGGCCAGCAAGGCATTGCGGAAAAAATCCATCGACAGCAGGGACATCAGGTTATCCATTATGATTCGTGGGTGTGTAATACGGTATGCGGAATCTGACCGTGCGTGATAATCTGGATCGGACATTCGTAAGCCTCCATCAGTTCGGGCGTGATCTTGTTCCCGGGATGGTAATGTAGCGAGTGGTTGACGCAGGCAATGGATTTTACGTAGGTCGAGATCGTACCTAAATCGTGCGAGACCAGTAAAATGGCAATATTTTCGTTGAGGACGCGTAATTTCTCGTACAACTCTTTCTCAAAACGGTTGTCCACGTAAGTGTTGGGTTCATCCAGCACCAGCAGTTTGGGCTGGTTGACAAGTGCGCGGCAGAGGAGGGCCCGTTGGATTTGTCCGCCTGAAAGTTCCCCGATCGCTTTGTTGCGGATTTCATAGATTCCCATCTCCTGCATCAGTTGTCCTGCAAATTCGGTGTCCTTTTTGTCATATCGCTTGATGATGCGTTTTCTCGACATCAAACCGGATTTGACCACATCGGAAACCGAAATCGGGAATTTCCTGTCGATGTTGTTGATCTGCGGCAAGTATCCGATTCTGTGGTGGTTCCCTTCCGTCATGCAGTCGTGAAAGACAACCTCCCCGCTGATGGGAACCAGCAGTCCGAGTATAGTTTTAAGCAGGGTCGTTTTACCTCCGCCGTTTGGGCCAATAACTCCGATAAAATCATTGTCGTTGATGGTGAGGGAAACATCAGCCAGGATGATGTTCTCATCATATCCTACCGTGATATGCTTAATGTCAATCAATGGAAACATGCAAGACAAATTTTGGATCCTTTTAACGGGGACAAATTTACAAAATAATCAGTGGCCGGAGTCCCGGACTGTTCCGGCCATTTTGTGGGCAAGGGAAATCATTTCAGCAGGCCAGTTGTAAGCCAGCGGATCAATCTGGATGATCTTGTTGCCCGTTTCCTTTGCGATGATCTCCACGTTCTCCACATCGAATTCCCTTTGAATCATGATGTAGGCAATTTTCTGATCCCTTGCCAGCTCTACCATTTTCTGAACATGGTGGGGCGTCGGGATTTTACCCTCAAATTCAATGGAAAGTTGTTCGAGATGATAGTCTCTGGCAAAATAGCCTAGTGCAGGATGAAAAACCATGAATTTCCGGGAGGGAATATTGGTCAGGATCAGTTCCACGACATGGTCTACACTGTCAATTTTCGCCATCAGCCTGGTGAAATTGGACTGAAACCGCTCCTTGTTGGCAGGATCGATCTTCACCATGGCTTCAAATATATTCCGGGCTACGATTCTTGCCCCGGACGGCGAAGACCAGGTATGCGGATCAACCCCTTTTTCGGGCTGCAGGTCACCATGATGATGATCTTCCGAATGAATCATATCCACCCCTTGTGATGTATTGACAAACACCAGGTTGGGATTGATGGACTGGAATTTTTCCATAAAAGCGTCTTCAAAACCAAGATATCCGTTGGCAAAATAGGCGCTTGCACGGGCCATGCCACTCATCTGCCGGGGAGTTGGGTTATAGGTTTCAGGACCGACCCCGGGGGGAACAACCACTTCTGAAGTATAGATATTTCCAACGATCTGATCCGCAAAATATTGAATGGGCAGAATGCTGGCAAAGACAATCTTTTCGGCAGGTTTTTTAGTGGGACCCTGGCAGGAGATAAAAGCCGAAATAAGTATAAGAATTGATAATATTTTTCTCATCGTAAAACTGCATTTAGACAATATATTTTGTTTTCCGCTGGACTCTTTGGACACTTGTCTCATAGGCCTTTCAATTAGCCATGTGCACCAATTTTGGCGATAATTTTCGGAGTTGAATTCTCCCCCTCGTCCTCTCGTCCTAGTCGTCCCCTCGTCCCTTCGCCTTCCTCGGCGGTACCGGATCATATCCCGAAGTGCCCCAGGGATGGCAATGCAAAATTCTGTTGGTCGCCAGCAGGAATCCCTTTATCGGACCATGGATTTTTAACGCTTCAATGGCATACTGCGAGCAAGTTGGGGTATGCCGGCACGACGGGGGAGTCAAAGGTGATATGGCCCTCCGGTAAAAGTAGATGGGCAACAGCAACAACTGGACAAACACCCACCTGACTCCCTTGAAAATTTTATCGATCATAGTACGCAGTATGAAGCAGTTTATACTTTAAAACCCTGACGAAGTTACCAAAAATAGGAAAGAAAAGTAATTGATAATTGACAATTGACAGTTGACAATGACGCATATCGCTGAATACTTGATCAATACATTTTTGGGTTAAACAAAGATATTTTTCCAGTTACCAGAATATGACTGAAGAAAGTCAATACCCGATAATAATTTGTGGCTCAATATCATACGGGTATCTATATTTTTTATAACTTTCCTTTCATTCTTACGTTTACAAAAACAGGGATATTCGTATTTATCTTCATTTTAATAAAACAACCACATAGGCACAATAGATCACAATAGCGCCTATTGTGATCTATTGTGCCTATGTGGTGAATAGGAATATATTTTTCAAGTATCTCACTATCACGATTTATATAGAATTAATGCAGTCAACATATCAGAATCAGCATAAACACGGACTGAAGGCAGTCCGGATCACCGGAAATGAGGAGATATCACCCAATGTGTATGTGATCTCCTGGGAAAGAACAGTTGGATTTGAGCCCGGCCAGGTCATCAAAATTACTGCCGACCCACAGGAACCCCCTCGTATTTACAGCATTTGCAGCGGAAACAAGGAGGATGAATTCTATGTTTTGTTCAATGTGAAACCGGCCGGCATCCTCACTCCACGCCTTGCCACGATGAAACCCGGAGAAGAAATTTATGTCTCCGAACCTTACGGTAGTTTCTCCTGTGACGAATCACCGGCACATTGTATCGCTACGGGAACCGGAATAGCTCCGTTTTACAGTATGATCCGATCGGGTAAATTCAATAACAAAACGCTCATCCATGGTGTGAGCTATGCCAACCAGTTCTATTTTGAAGATTTTCTGCAGAAGGAACTTGGCAACAGGTACATCCGCTGTTGCAGCCGGGAAACGAATGGAGTTCACTTTCCCGGTAGGATTACTGAATATCTGCTTGGACGGGACGAACTTCCCAAAGGCGATAAGTACTATCTTTGCGGTCAGGCATTGATGGTGGTTGAGGTCCGGGATCTGCTGATCCAGAAAGGAATTCCTTACGGTCAGATTTATGCCGAGATATTTTTCTAAAAAGATGGATACTTCCAAAGAACCGTTGTTCGGTAAGACATTGAAAGAGTTGACACTAGTGGTGGCTGACCTTGGTTTGCCCAAATTTACTGCCCTGCAGATTACTGACTGGTTGTACAAAAAACCTGTCGGATCCATTGAAGGTATGAGCAATCTTTCGAAGAAGAACAGGGAACTGCTGGCAGAAAAATATGATTTCGGAACGGTATTGCCAACCAAGGTTCAGGTGAGTGCCGACGGCACCAAAAAATATCTCTTCGTAACTGGCAAACATCAGTTCATCGAAACAGCCATGATCCCCGATGAAAATCGTACCACGGTTTGTGTCTCCTCCCAGGTTGGCTGCAAAATGGGATGCCTGTTCTGCATGACGGCCAAACAGGGTTTCCAGGGACAGCTTTCGGCAGGGGAAATCGTGAACCAGATTCGCAGCATCGATGAAGCAGCCTCCGTATCAAACATTGTCTATATGGGCATGGGTGAACCGTTCGACAACCTGGACGAAGTGCTCAAAAGCATCGAAATACTCACTTCCGACTGGGGTTTTGGCATGAGCCCGAGACGCATCACGGTATCCTCCATCGGGATAGTACCTGCTATGCTACGCTTCCTGCAGGAGAGTGAAGCGCATCTGGCAATCAGCCTTCATACCCCGTTCGATGAACAACGCAAAAGCCTCATGCCTGTCCAGATTGCCTATCCGATCGCCGAGGTAGTGGAAGAACTCAAAAAATTCGATTTCAGCGGCCAAAGAAGGGTCTCCTTCGAGTATATCCTATTTAAAGGATTGAATGACACTGCACTGCATGTGAAAGAGCTTTCCAGGTTACTGAATGGCATCAAATGCAGGATCAACCTGATCCGTTTCCATCCGGTACCCGGAACTCCGCTGGTCAGTCCGGATGAGGAGACCATCCTCCATTTCAAGACCCAGCTTAACGACCGCGGTATCCTTACGACTATCCGCGCCTCCAGGGGACAGGATATTTATGCGGCATGCGGGCTGCTCTCCACAAAGGAACAGAACAAGGAAATGTGAAAATTAGCTAATTCGACAATTCGACAATTCGATGATGTGGTGATGAGTTGATTAGCTGATTCGATAATGTGACAATTCGACGATTCGACAATTGAATAATTGGAAAATTAGCTGACCAATTTTAGGTATGGATAAATCGCAATATTAACTTTATTGCAACTTCACCGATCATTGTCGAATTGCCGAATCGTCGAATCGTCGAATTATTTTAACCCGTAACCCGTACTCACGGATTGAAATTTCCCGTATCCACCCATTCATTTTTGAGCAACGCCCACCAGTCGATAGCCAGGCCTTTCAGCACATAATCGTAGGGTAACCATCCGTAACCCTTGTCTCCCCAGGAATCTCCCCATGAGTTTCTAATCATGATGGCTCCTGTAGTCTCTTTGGCGCCGGTTGTTTTGTTCTTGATTTTGACAGTGTCATCATAACCTGCAGCCACAACAGCATGTCCCCCGTCAATTTTTTCATTCTTTTCGGGGAACGGGATCTTGCCCCCGTTGGTATTGGATTGGGCAATGGATTGATAGACTGTAAAGCCAAACATGACAGGAATTCCGGAAGCAATATTCTTCTTGATGCTGGCCAAGAGATCAGCTGGGGTAGTTCCGGGAGGATCCAGGCGGAAGTAGGAAAGTGCCTGGTAATTCTGGCCGAAAGCATAGCAGAATGGCGTCGGTTCGTCATCAAATTTGGTGATATCGTAGGGCCAGTACTCTTCCGGAGGTACGCCAAAGAGGACCATTGCTCCCATCATGCTTCGCAGGAAAGTTCCGCTGTCGCCGGTCTGATGCATCAGGTTGCGGGCGGCTTTGTAAAGGAACAATCTGGATGGCTCAGTGTATTTCCCGAAGGCACGGCGTTCAAAGTATTCGACCATGCTGACTGCAGCATTGGCGGCACAGGATCCAAGGTCACCCTGATTTTTAACAGGTGAGAACCATTGGGAAAGATTAGCGGAAGAGGGCAAAGCGCTTGTGGCAGTCCCGCTAAATGCCAGTTTGGACTTCATAGTTTTCACGGAATCCTTCTGGCCAAGTTTGGATAACTGGGGAGAAACGTGGTCATCCTCCTCTGTCTTGTCTCTGAAGTCGGGCCAATCAGGCAACCAACCCAGTTTTGTTTTGTAGGTGAAATCGCTCATAATTAAGGAATTAAGTTGATGAATTCTGCACCGCAAAAGCTTCAATGCAACCCGATTGGTTTAGTTAGATTCGGATGAATGTCAACTTATGCAGGACGATAAATAATTGACAATTACATTTATCTTCGTTTATACGAATGTTGAAAAAAAAGTATACAATATATTGCACCCCATAAATTTCACCATCATATGAAAATAAACAAAGTTATCTGCCTGACTTTTATGCTAATAATATCAATTTCCGGATATCAGACAATGGCCCAAAATACCGGAACAATAAGGATCCCGGCAGGAGGCAACAGTTTTCTGGTAACAAGGAATCCTGCAGGTGAGGAGATGCCAGAGGTCTGGAGTTCTGCACATGATGCAAAGCTTTTTTTCTTCCGGACAGACAAGGGTGGCGTGCTGGATCTTTCTATAAACCTCTCTGTACCGGAGGGAAAATCGAGAATTGAGGTTCGTGTCGGAAAGAGAAATTTCAACTTCGATATTTCAGGCAAGGAGTTGCAACGGGTCCATATTGGGAAAGTCAAGGTAGAAAAAGGTTACGTAAGGATTGAGTTCCGTGGGATCAAAAAGAAGGGACCCGTTTTTGCCGTACTCTCCGATCTCGAAGTTCAATCTGAAATGCTGGGATTGTCTTTGGCTTATGTAAAGGATAACATCGACAACAGATTTTATTGGGGAAGACGAGGGCCATCCGTCCATCTAAACTACGAACTGCCTGCCGGTGTGGAAGCCGAATATTTTTACAATGAGGTGACGGTCCCGCATGGTCAGGATCCCGAAGGTTCCTATTTTATGGCCAACGGTTTTGGCGAGGGATATTTCGGGATGCAGGTGAACGGCCCGCAGGAGCGAAGAATCCTGTTTTCAGTCTGGAGCCCTTTCAAAACGGACCATCCGGGTGATATCCCGGATACGGATAAGATCAGATTGCTGAAGAAAGGTGAAGGGGTTCATACCGGTGAGTTTGGCAACGAAGGATCGGGCGGACAAAGCTATTTTCGCTATCCGTGGAAGGCAGGCACCACCTACCGGTTCCTCCTGAAGGGCACTCCCGACGAAAAGGGCAGCACTGTTTTTACAGCTTGGTTTTATGCCCCTGAAGTGGCAAAATGGAAGCTGATTGCCAGTTTCAGCCGGCCAAAGACGGATCACTGGCTCACTAAATTTCACTCATTCCTGGAGAATTTCAACGACAAAAACGGCTATCTGGGAAGGAAGGCCCTCTATACCAACCAGTGGTGCAGGGACAAAAATGGTCACTGGATACAATTGTCGAAGGCCAAATTCACGGCAGACGACATCGCACGCAGGGGTTATCGAATGGATTATGCCGGTGGAACGGAGGGGAATGGCTTCTTTCTGCAGAATGGTGGATTTTTCAATGTAAATACAACCATCGGCACTATTTTTGAGTTGAACCCAACTTCTACTAACCCACCCGAAATTGATTTCAAAGGATTGGATAATTCGACAATGTGACGATTCGACAATTCGACAATTCGACGATTCGACAATGATGGGTGAAGTTGTATTATATTAGTATTGTGAATTCTGGAAGCCAAAAATAGGACTGCTAATTTACCAATTTATCAATTGTCGAATTGTCACATTGTCGAATCGTCGAATTGCCGAATCGTCACATTTTTACCTTATACACCCATGCATACTGACACGGAATGGTTGCCGGTGAAACCACAGGAGGTGTAATGCTAAGCTGATTGCCGGAAGCGCTGTATTTTACTTTGCCACTGAATCCCAGCATGGAAACAGACTGAGCATTCGCTATTCCCTTTACAACAATCGGCTGGTCCTGCCATTTGGTAACGATCACGTACAAATCCTTTCCCTTTTTCGTGTAGTAAACGGTCGTTTCGGGTTTTACCACCGGGGCATTTTCCCACTTGCGGGTGCCGTAAATGGCCTCGCCGTTGACTTTCAGCCAGGCCCCCATATCTGACAGGCGCTGTTGCATGATTTCAGGAATGCGGCCGTCGGCGGTAGGGCCAATGTTGAGTAGCAGGTTCCCGCCACGGGCCACCTTGTTGATCAGGATATGCACCAGCTCTTCCGAAGTGGAATAATCTTCCAGCACCTCGTTGCGGTTGTAGCCAAACGAACCTGCAATACCGCGACACTCTTCCCAGGGATGTTCAAATTTGGTATTTTTTGAGTCTCCTTCGCCAACCAGATCATACTCTGTGGTATAGATTCCGCCATGCTTGCTGCGGGTCTCCTTGCCCCATCGATCGTTCACCACAACCGTATTTTTTACGGAAGATTCATTGAACAGCCAGGCCAGGAACTGGGTGCTTTTCCAGTCCGCACTCGGATGGTCCCATTCACCATCGGTCCAGACGATATCGGGCGAATAGCGGGTGACCAGGTCCTTCATCTGCGGAATCATGTGTTCGTCCACATACTGGTTCAGGTTGGTTTTATAGAGCGGATTGAACCATTCATAAAGCGAATAGTAAAATCCCATGTGCAGTCCTTTCTCTTTTACAGATTTGGAGAGATCACCGCACAGGTCGCGGTGAGGACCGACATCCATGGCGTTCCAGTTCCAGCTCTGCGCGCTTGGCCAGAGAGCAAAACCTTCGTGGTGCTTGGAGGTCAGGACAATGTATTTGGCGCCAGCCTCTTTGAATCGCTCAGCCCACGCGTCTGGATCAAACATTTCGGCCTTAAAGCGATCCGCAAAATCCTGGTATTTGAAATCCTTTCCATAGACCCTGTTGTGGTAGTCGATGAAAAACTGCTGGGTCTTGGAGGGGTTCACCCAGCGACTCCAGTACCACTCGGCATATTGCTCGTAAACTCCCACTTTATCCCTTTTTGTAGGGCTGTAGGAGGGAACCGAATACAATCCCCAATGGATAAAGATACCAAATTTGGCGTCCTCGAACCAGGTTGGCACGGGGCGGCTGTCGATGGATTCCCAGGTGGGCTGGTAGGTTTTCTGGGAGAAAATATTCAGAGTGCCCAGCAGAAATAGGGCCAGGATTGTTAGTTTCTTCATTGCATAAGGTATGTATTTGTGCACTAATTTTTAATCAAAGACAAGACGATTGACCGGCTTAAAAAAACTTTCGGTTTGTCAATTATATCAAATCCTTTAGAAGTGAGCTTCTTAATCATTTCTTCAAAAGCCTTCCCGGAAACATGAAATTTGGGCTCAACGATAAGAAGCTTACCTCCTGGCTTCAAAATTGATTGTAACTCCTCAAAAAGAGATTCTTGATTGGGTACTTCGTGGATCATGTAAAATGCAAGGATGAAATCGACTTTGTCCTTCACACCGATCTTTTCCTCCTGACATTTGTGGAGTTTTATTCTCTTTTCAAGTTCCGTTCCTTTGATTTTCTGACTAACCTTCTCAAGCATTCCATCTTGCAAATCGACTGCAATAACCCGACCCGAATCAGAAAGCATTTTGGCAATTTCAACAGTAAAGAATCCCGGGCCACAGCCCAGGTCGAGAACAGTCATTCCCTTACTGATATATGGCTTCAGTATTTTTTGTGGATCCTGCAACAATTTTCGAAAAGAATTATCAAGTCCACCCGCTCTTTCGACTGGGCAAATCCTATTATTTTTTGCTTTCATCATTTATATCATTTTGCTTTATCCATGAATGCAATACTGCTCAAAATGCTTATCAGGATCACTCCTGCAAAAAACAGGAACAATCCTAATTTGCTTTTTGAATTTATCTTACTGACCCTAAAAAGAAAATATCCTGCCAACAAATTAAACAATGCCCAAAGAACATTCGTCAGAGGAGATGAAAGTCCATGACCCGGCGGATTGGCAAATGGTGTAGGAAAAGCATTTCCTGAAATTCCATTGACTAAATGCGGAACCATATTCGTTAAAAATGCTCCCGCAAAAAATCCTGCGATATAATGATACCATTTCATTGGTTGTTGATTGGTTTTTGGTTGTTATAACTATTCAAATTTAACAAATTGGCATAGGATTCAAACAATCTGCCTTATCAGCCTTTTATCCCCGCTCCCAGCAGAAATAGGGTTAGACAAATCAGTAAAGACTTTTTCATAATTATTTATTTTGAATTTGCTTCATGATCAAACATGCACCACCTCCTGCAGCCAATTTGACATGAACGGTTCTGGAGGAATCACTTGTTATTTTTTCCGATTTCATCACCTCGCGATTTGTCTGGTAATGGGCATTTTCACCATCCTGAATGACGGTTATTTCATATTTCCCCGAATTCAAAAAGGAAAGCGGAATATCAATTTCCCTTGGAGATTCATTGGTTGCAGCGCCTACGAGCCAAACTCCATCAGCTGCCTTGCGGGCCATGACGATGTACTCACCAATTTCTCCGGAAAGCGTTTTGCTCTCCTGCCAGGGAATTTTTTGAGCCGCAATGAACCGGAGCAATTCGGGATATTTCCTGTAATATTCCGGGATATCAGGCAGGATCGTGATGCCTGAAAAAACAATCAGCGTGCGTGCAGCCTCCGAAACAAGGGTGGAAGGTACTGGTTTGTTTTCATCGACCCGGGTTGTATTCCCCTGGCGTAGGTCGAACATGCCATTGTCCATATCGATGGGTCCGGCAACCATGTTGACAAATACTGTCGTGACAAAAGTAGATGGAACAAAAACGCGGTGGGCATCGAGTTGTGAATGGCAATACTCGCGTGTGACTGCGTTGGGATAGGTTCTCATCTGACCATAGGGATGCACCGGTCCATCATGGAAATCGCAAAGCAGATGGTTCTGAGCGCACAACGCTGTGATTTTGCGCGTCCAATCGTTTTTTTCTGCAGGACTGCCTTTCATAAAACCATATTTGATGCCGGAGGCTCCCCATTGGCTATATTGTTTCAAAGTTTGTTCAATGGGATATTTTCTCCCGCCCACATCGTTGAGATACAAAAATACACCTACACCCTTTTGCTTTCCGTATTGAATGATCCGGATGACATCCTGACTCTTTTGATCGTCCAATGGATTCGATTTTGAATCAGCCTCAGGTCCATACCAGTTTGCGTCCAAAACGAGGTTCAATATGTTGTTTTCCGAGGCAAAATCCACCATTCTTACCCATGATGGATAGTTCATACCGTAAGTGAATCCGTCGATCTTAGCCCCATTGATTCTCCAATCCCATACCGCAGTGCCGGGTCTAACCCACGAAAAATCTCCTTTTGGGTCAGGGTTTAATAGTTCTATCAGATGCGAATCGACCAAAACTCCCGGAGAATTTCCACAAAGAATTACCCGCCAGGCCGATTGAGTTCCTGCCTCAAGTTTCCCAGGTTTTGATGCAACTGAAAAGGTGGTACTTCCGGCAGCAGATTGCAGAACCAATGGTTCTCCAAATTCAAGATCTGCCTCATGGATAGCCATATAAATGTTATTGCCGGCCTTTACTGTCATAACAGGAAATCTTTTCCCGTTGGTTGCCGAAAGTTTCTCCGGTCCGATATTGGGATACTCTCCGTTGTAAAACCAGGCAGTATAATCGGCCGCAAAACAAAACTCTGTTAATTCCGAATCAGAAATCACTGCATCAGTTTCCTCTGAAGGAATCCGATAACGAAATGCGATTCCATCATTGTATGCGCGGACTTCGATCAGCAGCCGGTTCAGTTTCTTATCAGGGGGTCCCTTGAAATCGAAGACAAATTCATTGTATTCATCTTTGACGATGGCTCTTTTCCCCCAAACCGGTTTCCAAACTGAGTTATTTGATCGTTTGCCAATGTCATTCAATGACCATCCGGCTGATGGAATATCATCTGACTGGACCAATCTATATCCAAGCCTGGACGACTTGATTACTTCGGTTTTATTGATTTCAAGGCTGTAATAGAAATTGCCATTTTGATCGAGTTGAAAGTTGGCGATCAACTTTCCATCCGGTGATTTTAATGGCTTTATTGGGGTAGCAGAAAGAAAGCATGCAAAGAATAAAAGGCAGAATACCAGAAATATACGATTGTAAATTGTCATAATTGTTGTTTTCAATTCAAAACTCATGCTCCCGTGCGATTGTATCGCGTGGCATTTGCATCACTTCCAACCACTCAACAACATCGAAGTTAATGAAATAAACGCCATCAAGATGATGAAAAATATAGTTGCCCCTCATGTTACTATGCAATAACTGAGGAGGCATAAAAATGAGGAATAACTTTCTTCAAACCAAGCGATACAATCGCGCGGGAGCGAGGTACACGAGTGGGACGTGGCATGAGGTTTATATCAGGAGCAGCAATGATAATCCTATCAAACTGTTTTAAAATGTTACTTTCGATAATGTCCCCTGAGTGAATAAATAAAGATTTTTTCGTGAACTGAGTATATTAACCGGTGTTCCTTATTGATCCTGCGTGACCATTTTCCAGAAAGATTATGTTGCAACGGTTCAGGTTTTCCAATGCCTTCAAAAGGATTTTGACTGATGCCATTTATCAGTTCAGTGATTTTTATTTGTACAGCTTTATTGCCACTTTGCTTCCAATATCTAAGGTCTTCAACTGCTTCAGGAGTGAAAATTACTTCCATAACTCATCAGGATGAATGGGGATGCCCTTACCTTCTTTAATTGCCTTTTCACCACGCTTAATTTTTTCAACAATTGTCTGATTGTATGGGTATTCTTCAATTTTAATTACTCCCATACTTAGAAGACCATCAATAATCTTCTTCACAGCTTTATTATCACTGTCGAAACTAATAATTGCTGTTTTTGTCATGATCAATCCGATTTTTACAATATAGGCAAAGATAAAGATAATGTTGGCATTATGAAAAAAATTCTCCATCCCCGCTCCTGCGAGATTGTATCGTGTGGCATTTGCATCACTTCCAACTACTCAACAACATCGAAGTTAATGAAATAAACGCCATCAAGATTATGAAAAATATAGTTGCGGCACATGTTAAAATGTAATAACTGATGAGGCATAAAAATAAGGAATAACTTTCTTTAAACCACGCGATATAACCGCGCGGGAGCGAGGGAAGAAATGTTTTTCATTTTCCGGTGATTCATGAATCCATTGGTGCAATTGCTGATTTTCCGCTTCTGAGGTCTCTCCGTGAAGGTATTTTTGAATAAGGCTATCGATTTCGGGCATGGTTTAAGCGTGTTTGTATCTCTATGATCGGAAGAGAGGCAAATACCCTACCTAGGGGAAGAAAAAAGAGGGGGAGAGGGGGAGAATGGGGGACTAAGGAGCATGACGGACACTGACGGAAATGACGGAAATGACGGAAATGACGGAGAAGACTAGGGGACTGGGTGACGGGAATTGCAGAGTCATCAATCCTTACTTTGCCTTACCAATAGTTTTTATCCTGGCAGTTCTTCGGTGTTTATGGATAATACCGAGAATTACAATTTCAAAGGGCTTGATTTTAAAGATGATATACCAGCTAAGGCAAACAGCTTTCCTGTAGATTTTATTTTTAGTGGTAATTTCGCGACATTCGGGAAAGGCTGTTGGATTATTTTCAATTCGGTCAATGGTCTTATATATCGCATCACCAATACGAATGGCACTTAAGGGTTCATGTTTTATATATGCAATGTAACCAACGATAGAATCAATATGCTTTAATGCAGGTTCTGCAATCCTCAACGAATATGTTCCTGAAGCTTCTTTCTTTGTTGTGCCCATCGTTCTTTGGATTCGGTTATGCCAATTGTTTCTGAGTTTTCATTGTACTCAATCCATCTCCTAAAATCCTCATCGCTAATATTTTCGCCAGGCAATGCGTATGAATTTAAATCCGGCTCTCTGACAATTCGAATCAAATCCATTTTCTCTAAATCCTGAAGCGCTTTTAACGATTTGTTTCCTTTTAGTTCAATTGTCAATACTTGCATCGTATTTGTATTAAAAAGATCCTGCTATATTCTTCGCATGCAAATATACAATTTCTAATTCTGATGGTTTCATTTAAAGGAGAATTTCAAATGTACCTGAGAAATAAATTGATTTCCTTAAATATTCAAGTATAAATTAATTCTTAAGGAAATGTGACGAAAGAAACAGCATCAATGGCAAATAATCCTTCATTTCGGTGCGGATGGTAGAAAGAGCTTTTGAGATTTGCTTTTCAACGGCTTTGACAGAAATATCTAGTTCTTCGGCTATTTCCCTGTTTTTCTTGTTTTCGAACCGGCTTAAAATAAAGATTTGCCTGCATCGCTCAGGAAGGTTATTCAAAACTTCATTGAGTTTGTCCTCCAACTCCTGTTCAATCAAACTGGACCGCTCATCCATGTAAAACTGAAGTTCTTCAGTTTGCAACTTCAATCTGGTCGATTCAGCATATTTGTTTCTGACCTTTTGTTTTTCGAGTTGCTGAAGGCAGCGGTTCCGGATGGTAGTAAACAAAAGTGAGTTGAGCGATTTGGTAATGACGAGTGACTGATCTGCCCATAATTTAACGAATGTATCCTGTACAATATCTTTGGCAATGTCGTCTCCCACAAATTTGGCGGCATAATAAAACAAGGGCTTAGCGTACTGTCTGAAGATATCATCAAACAATTCATTGTTAATCTTATTTGCCAATAAGCCTGTCGTTAGTTGAACCATGTCAGTTTTAAAAATTCCAACAGGAAAATTAAGATGGTCCGGTGACGGTCTGATTAATTTTCAATTCAAAACTACCTATTGGGATTCAATTAAGCAAATCCGCTTTTTTGTAATTGTTTTCGTTTGGCACAAAAAATACTGCTGTAAATCAATCTTTTACAGCGGTATTGGTTGCCCGACCAGGATTCGAACCTAAACACTCAGAGTCAGAGTCTGATGTACTACCATTATACTATCGGGCAATTTTACGATTTCAAAAAGAAGTGACCCGGGAGAGGTATTAACCCAATCAGGCCATTTATTTTATAATCAGTTGCTTTCTAAAATTCCAATTAAATACCGTACCGATTTCGTGCCGAATTCCTGTCCAGTTGTGGCTGTCCAATGACTTCGCTTTTCTGCTTAACTGTTCAGGTACAAATCTAAACCTTTCTTTTTAATATACAAATCCCTGATATTCAAATTTATTTCTTGCAAGGTGCAAGCCTATATCTATATGTAGGCTTGCACCTTGCACTGATTTTTACCTGATTTACCTTAAAAAGAAAAATTAGCAGAATGCAATGCAATCACTTTACTTTTTGTTTTTTCAGGCAATCGGGCCGAAGTTCTTTTACTCCCATAAAAAAAATGATTCTCAACAAAACATACAAACATTTTACTATCAACACATTAAACCTGTAATCAAAATAAAATGATATACATACTATTATAATACTATTAAGATTCGCCATTTCACTTTGCTGAGATTTGTAGAAAATTCAAAGCAATATGGAAGTCATCACGATGGATAGCCGGGCGTACAAAGACCTGGTTGAAAAAATTGATAAAATATCGGCCTTCGTTGTAAAGTGCGAAGCCGGTATCAAGCCGCAAAGTAACGATGAAATCTGGCTAGATAGCCAGGAAGTAGCTAACCTATTGCGCATTAGCACACGCACCCTTCAACGATTGCGAGCAGAAAACCTGATCAGTTACGCCATTCTTCGTGGGCGTTGCCTTTACAAGCTGTCTGAAATAGAACGAGGCCTAAACGAACGGTTAATCACCTGCGATCCTCATACGCTGGACGAGTTCCGCAAAAACTACCTGTTAAGCAATGGCACTAAGTAAAGAAACCATATTACAGGCTTCAAATAAGGGGATGGCCGTGTTCCAGCATTTTATTCCATTTCCCTTTCAGGTAGGCCGAAATTTTCTGAACCCACTTTATGCGGACAAAATCGCTTCGTGCAATGTGTTCTTTGACCGGCGCAATGACTGCTACCGACTGAAAGATTTCGGGAACGATAACTATTCGGGTGACTGCTTTGCTTTCGTTGGCAAACTTAGCGGGCTGGACTGTAACCGCCCTGCCGAGTTTATGCAGATACTTGAACGGATTAACAATGAATTGCATTTGGGACTGTTCGACGGAAAAGATTATAAACCGCTTGCCATTGCTTCATTAAAGCATACCTCCATTGTCTCCGCGGTTCAAATACCTACGTCAATGCCGCTAAAAAAAGGAAGGCCGTACAAAATTGTCCAAAAGAATTTCTCTCAAAAGGAGCTCTCCTGGTGGGCACAATGTGGCATCACCGAAAAGCTGCTTCTCTCCTTTCATGTCGTTTCATTAAGCCGTTTTGACAGCGAAAATCAGGAAGGGAGACCCTTCTACTTCCTTTCTTCAGAAGAGGAGCCGATGTGCGGCTATATTGGCAAACAGCATATCAAGGTGTATCGCCCCATGTCGGAAATCAGGTTTGTCCAGGGCGGTAATATACCGGAACATTTCTGTTTCGGGCTGGAACAACTGCCAGCCAAAGGCGATCTGCTATTTATTACGGGTGGCGAAAAAGACGTGATGGCACTTGCCTCACATGGTTTCAATGCGGTATGTTTCAATTCAGAAACTTCGCATATTCCGCCCGAAGTAATTCATAAACTATCGTATCGCTTCAAACACATTGTATTGCTTTTCGACGTGGATAAAACCGGGCGGGAAAGTTCCGAGAAACAGGTATCAAATTTAAGCGCTTATAGTGTCAGCCGTTTGTTATTGCCCCTTACCGGTACAAAGGAAGAAAAAGATGTGGCGGACTATTTCAGGCTTGGTAATTCATCTGAAGATTTAAAACGTTTATTCCTGCAATATCTCGACACTTTATACAGCGAAACCATGTCGGCACTGAAATCCTGTGAAGTGGATTTTAATAATCCTCCTCCCATTGCACAAATAATTGTGTCGGTAAATGACGTACCGCTTGGTACGCAAGGCAACCTGTTGTGTATAACAGGCGGTGAAGGCACCGGTAAAAGCAACTACGTTGCCTCAATTATTGCCGGGGCTATCCGCCAGCAAGGCACAAGGATAGACACGCTGGGCATCACCGTAAGCGAAAACCTGTACCAAAAAGCCGTGCTGTTTTACGATACAGAACAGTCGGAAGTACAATTGTACAAGAACATCAATAACCTGCTAAGACGCAGTAAACGATTGACCATGCCTGATTATTTGCACGCATATTGTCTGACGGGTATGTCACGCAAAGAACGATTGCAGGCCATTGTACAAAGCATGGACAAATACCATTACCAGTATGGAGGCATTCAGTTGGTGGTTATCGACGGAATTGCCGACCTGATAAAAGGTGCCAACGACGAAGCTGAAAGCATTGCCGTTGTTGAAGAACTTTACCGGTTGGCGGGAATATACAATACCTGCATCGTCACTGTGCTGCATTTTATTCCCAATGGGTTGAAACTGCGCGGGCATCTTGGAAGCGAACTGCAACGCAAAGCTGCGGCTATCCTTTCGGTAGAAAAAGACGACGACCCGGCAGTGTCGGTGGTCAAAGCTTTGAAAGTGCGGGACGGCAGTCCGCTCGACGTACCGCTCATGCAATTTGCATGGGACAAAGACGCAGGCATGCACGCTTACCTCGGAGAGAAACCTAAAGAGGCCAAAGAAAAGCGCAAGGAAGATGAATTGGTGACCATTGCCCGTGACATCTTCACCCGAAAACACTTTCTTACCTATATGGAACTGTGTGAGCAGATACAAACCGCACTCGAAGTAAAAGAGCGGACTGCAAAAAACTATATCCGGTTCATGCGGGAAAGGGAAATCATTCTCAAAGACGCGTCGAACTCAAATTATTTCATTATCGGATTAATTGCATGATTATGTATTTAGATAGAGAAAACTTTGCAGCCTGGATGGAGCGCATAATGGACCGGTTCGATCTTACGGACAAGGCGTTGGAAAAACTAAATAAGCGGGACAATATGTTGGAAGGCGAACGGCTGTACGACAACCAGGATATTTGTCAACTGCTGAATATCAGCAAACGTACTTTACAGCGTTACAGGAGCAGCGAGGAACTGCCTTTCCATTCGATCTACCACAAAACGTATTACAAGGAAAGCGATGTACACACGTTTATCCGCACCCATTTTGACCGGCAGGACGAAGCGAAGAAGAATAAGGAAAATAATGAGGGTAAATGATATACCATCCCATATGACAAAGAAGAAAGAAAAGAAACTGGTTTTTGATACCTTATTTGAAAGTTGTGTCTGTTTTGCTGTTTGCATTGCAAACAACAGTTTTATCAACCGGGAAGTGGCAGCTTTTTCAAAGGACTATTTCGTCATCATTAACAAGCGTGATGCAAGGCGTGTCAACGAATTTACCTTTTATCCAATGGAAAGGTACAAACAGGTTTGCGAAAGGAACCTGTCGGCGGATGAAATCGAAGTGTTCAAAATGAATAAGGACAAATTCGTCAATGTCCAGCGTAATGAGCACGGACGGGTGTACGAATTGAAAGGGCGGTCGTTCAAAGTCGCCTACGAAAGCATCAGGCAGAAATTAAGATGTAAAGTAATAAGGAGTAATTAATGTAAAAGCGAAAGATTATGAGTTATATATTAATGGAAGAAAGCCTGTTTCGTTCGCTTATGGGACGAATATTGAATCAGGCAATAGATGTAAATTACCAATTCTCCGAAACAGAATATTGGATGAACGGCAAAAAGGTATGTGAGTTCCTGAATATCTCTCAAGGGCTTTTAAGTGCACTTCGAAAAAACAATATGTTGTTTTACTGTCGAATAAGAGAGGCATATCATTACAAACGGTCAGATGTGTACAAGATGAAAGTTTCAATGGATAAGGAACTGGTTGAAAGTGGCGCTATACTGGGTGGCTGCCGGATAATTAAGACCGAACAGGAAGCATTGAAAATATTTGAGAAAGTTACTAATGATTGACCAGAATCGATAAGTTTGGTTATTTAATGCTTTTAGCCAGGTAAAATACTCATTTCAGAAATAAGTAACAGTAAATGGTTCTGACGCGAATGAAGGCAGTTTGGTAGAGATTCTTGGTCTGAGTAAAACTGTCAAATGGAAAATCAACAATAACCAATTGGTCATAGACCTTTCCAACTTGAATCCTGGAGATCTTCCAAACGATATTTTTGTTGTTAAAATTTCGAAGGCCTTTATTAATTGAGCATACTTATATATTATGTAATGGGAAAGTCGGATTTTTAAGCACTTTCCTCTGGAGAAGATTGAATCATTTAAGTCGGATTGAACTTAATATGCTGCGATAAGTAATTCCATTATTCTTTCTCTTCAAACCAATGAAATGGTATTATTTAATAATCGGTAAAGTATTTTATTACTTTAGCATGGAAATCAAACTAATTCAATTGAACTTTTGAAACTGGATAAAAACAATATTACCTCGGAATTAATGTCCCGCTTAAGAGATGGGGACATGATGGCTTATGACAAGATTTATGAACTTTACAGTCATAAGCTTTTTTCATTCGTTTTTGGAATCTTAAAAAATAGCGCAGATTCTGAGGATATTGTACAGGAGGTCTTTATTAAGATTTGGGAGTCGAGGGATAAATTGGGTGATTACAGATTGTTGAATTCGTATATTTTCACCATTGCTTATAATCATTCCATTGATCTGATACGCAAGAGTATCAACAATGATAAATACCTTGATCATCTGAAAAAATCTTCGGTTGTTCAGGAAAGCTCTTCAGTTATCAGTGAGATTGAATTTGGTGAACTCAGCCATCAGGCAGAAAAACTCATAATGAATCTGCCGGTCAGGCAGAAGCAGGTATTTCAGCTGCACAGAGAAAAGGGTTTGACTTATTCTGAAATTGCCAAACAGTTAGGAATATCGATAAATACGGTAGAAAACCACATGGCGAAAGCGCTGAAATATCTTCATCAAAACATAGATAATTCATTGTTAATTAACATGTTATTTATCTGTCTCTTTGTTTGACCATTTCTCGCTTCCGTTTTTATTCCATTATTCTACACTTCTTTAGTTTTCGACCGTCAATATCTGATTGGTTGTTCCGTATTTGTTAATCAAAAATAATTCTCACTTTTTTATGCCTCAGATAGTGGTGTCAAATGTGTTACACGTATTACAATCATAAAACGAAGAAATGACAAGAGAATTATTCATTAAGTATTTGCAGGGAGGCTGTTCCGAAGAGGAATTTGATCAGCTGATTTTAGAGATTAAGGAAGGCTCTAAATCAAGTTCAGGTATAGATATTGTGCGTAAAGTATGGGAAGAGTACGAGCCTGAAGCTGGGGCCACAAACTTTACCAAATACGACCAACTGCTGGATAAAATCCATCACCGGATTAACATCACTCAAAATACCACGCGACTAACAATTCAAAAATCTCCGGACCGTAACAGAATATTATCAATCATAACGCGAGCTGCTGCTATTCTATTGCTGCCAGTACTGTCGTTACTGATTTATTCGACTCTTTCAACAAAAGAACAGTTTTCTCAAAATATGAATGATTTGGTTGTCGAAGCTCCTGCCGGATCCAGAATGGCCTTTGAGTTGGGTGATGGTACGAAAGTATGGCTAAACCATGGAAGCAAGTTGAAATATCCATATCGGTTCGATGGGAAAAGCCGCAAGGTATTTTTGACTGGTGAGGCTTATTTTGCTGTTGCCCATAACAATGAAGTACCTTTTATAGTTGGGACAAGCAGTCTGGATGTAAAAGCTACCGGAACCGCTTTTAATGTAAGCGCCTATTCTGATGACAATTTCGTCGAAACGACACTTGTTGAGGGAAAAGTAATTCTGAGCGAAAGAGTTAATAATAAGGATATCAAAATCTTGTCCCCCAGCGAATGCCTAAGGTTCAATTACATTCAAAAGGATTATACTCTTGAATCAGGAAATACACTTAAGAATACTTCCTGGAAAGAAGGACGTTTGGTTTTTCGCAATGATTCCCTTGATGTTGTTGCAAAAAAACTGGCAAGATGGTTTAATATCGATATTGAAATTACCAACAAGAAGGTGAAAGATTTTACCTATACAGCCACTTTTACCGATGAAACCCTGGTCCAGATACTGGATCTTATGTCTATACCCACTCCTGTAAGTTACAAACTGTCGGGAATCAGAAAATTTTCTGATGGAAGTTTCTCAAAACAAAAGGTTTTGATTGGACTAAAGAAAAATATTTAATACTCAAACCGAATCAAATAAACATAAAGAGCCTATGGAAAAAAACGGTCTATTCTTCTTCTAAACAAAAGGCAGAAAAATGTGCTACCATTTTCCTGCCTGAGATTCAAAAAAGTCAAAATTTCTTTTGACAATTATAAACCATAATCACAACAAATGTATGAAAAAAAATGTATTCGATCATGCACCAGGGATTAAGTTACCAGGTGTGGAACAAATCTTATTGAAAATGAAACTAACCCTTTTTGTTATCATGTTTTCATTTTTAGGGGCTATGGCGACTGACTCCTACTCGCAAACCAAACTATCCCTGGATTTAAAAAATACGACAGTCAGAAACGCTCTGGATGCGATAGAAAATCAAAGTGAATTTTTCTTTTTGTATTCCGAAAAAATCATTGATGTCAATAGAAGAATCGATGTTGAAGCGCAACAAAGTACTGTCGATAAAATTTTGGACAAGATTTTCAGTGGCACTGCTGTGAATTATACAGTGAAAGACAGGCAGATTATACTGACAACTCCTGACGTGAATAATTTGCCTGCAACCACAGAAGGCTCCCAACAGCAAAAAAAGGTTTCAGGTAAAGTGACAGACTCCTCAGGAACCAGCCTTCCCGGCGTTTCTGTTGTCGTGAAAGGGACAACAATTGGAGTTATCACAGATAATGAAGGAAAATATTCTCTGTCGAGCGTACCTCAAAATGCCACCTTGCAGTTTTCGTTTGTCGGGATGACGATGCAGGAAATAAGTGTTATTGGTAAAACAACTGTAAATTGTGCTTTATCAGAAGATGCAATAGCTATTGAAGAAGTAGTCGCCATTGGTTATGGAACTGTGAAAAAAGTTAATACGACCAGCGCAATCTCAACAGTAGGTAAAGAGTTTCTGAAAAATAAATCGTTTACCTCTTTAGAACAGGGAATGCAAGGAATTGCAAGTGGTGTTCAGGTTACACAAAATAATAGCGAGCCAGGTGGAGGAGTAACTGTACATATTAGAGGGATGTCATCCATATCTGCAGGGAATGATCCATTATATGTCATTGACGGAGTGCCTTTTTACAATAACCCAAGAGATTTAAATCTACAAGGATATCAACAAACAGGTTGGAATACAACAGAAACGGCCCCCCCTAATTCTGGTATGTCTGCAATTAATCCGAATGATATTGAATCAGTGCAAGTGTTGAAAGATGCCTCTGCTACTGCTATTTATGGGAACAGAGGTGCCAATGGGGTAATCCTGATTACAACAAAAAAGGGGAAGGCAGGAGAAGGCAACATTAATTTTGATGTTTCATATGGTTTAAAGAGCATGACCCGACCTATTGGCGTTATAGAGTCTCAAGACTATGTCACCTTCAACCATGAGGCGCTTGATTACTATAAAAGTATTGGTCAAACTACCACTGGGCTAAGATTACCAGATGACGCCAGCAAAGTAAATACCAATTGGCAAAAAGAAGCTACTGTTAACAATGCTTTAACATCAGATTACAATCTTTCTTTTTCAGGAGGAAATCAAAGCGCTACTTATTTCATTGCAGGAAACTACTTAAATCAAGATGGAATAGTTCCGCTAACCGGGTTCAACCGTCGTTCAATCAGGTCTAACATAGATGTAAAAATAAGCGATAAATTTAGTGGTGGCATGGATATGACAGCAAGCTACACAAAAAATACCAATGGTTATTTTAATCAAGGCAATATTGGAACCCAATATTATTCGATGAGTCCTGTCGTTCCGGCTCGTAACGCGGATGGTTCACTTAATGTTGTAAATCCTTATCCAGGGGCTGCTGATGCAACAAATTTATTTCCGAGCCCAATCCGATCCAATGATAATACCATAATGGCTGAACTAAATACTGAAACGTTCCGCACAATTGGAAATTTATATTTGAATTACAACATTTTGAAAAACCTCACCTTTAGAAGTAGTTTGGGAATTGACTATATAAATATAACAAGACAGCAATGGATGCCAAAAAATACACTTTATCCGCAAGATAATGACGCCATTGGACGAGCCTTTGTTTCAAATTTAAAATTTCCATCCTACACTTGGGAGAACAGGTTGAATTGGGATAAAACGATCAATAATCATGTTTTTGGTGTAACTCTTGCTCAATCCATTGAATGGCGTAATAGGTTTAGTCTTATTGCCAACACCGAGAATTTTCTTGATAATACATTGAAATACAACAACATGACGGCTGGTTCAGTAATAAAACCAACACAAACTAGCCAATCTGCCTGGCAATTAGCTTCTTTTATTGGTAGGGTTAATTATGTGGAAAAAACGGTGAAAATGACCACCTACTTTCAGAGTAAATTGACCACCCATTGCCGAAGCAAATTGACCACCTGTTGCCAATTCAAAATGACCAGTGGTTGCCGGAGCAAAGTGACCACCTAAAAACAATCCTTTTTTT
>CAIUUO010000281.1 GCA_903902325.1 uncultured Bacteroidia bacterium | reverse complement strand
CCTCTGATCTCAAATATTTTTTGCTGAATTACCTGAAGTTGCATGGAGTAAATTATTCCTTTCCTATATCTCTGCAATTACGCAGATTCAGATATATTAATTTACATCAAAAAATTGACAAAAACGAATTATTTGCATAAATTGACCTTGAAACGGACTCGGATCATGTACTAAATATCAAAAAAAATGCCCCGGGAAGGAGCACTTTCTATATTTTATATTTTTGAATTACCATTCACCGCCAGCACCGCCGCCACCGAAGCTGCCACCTCCAAATCCACCGAAGCCGCCTGAATCACCTCCACCGCCTCCAGAAAAATCGTTCCAGGATCCACCGCCTCCGCGACCGCCGAACATGCTCAGCAACCAAAGTGAACCCAACAGGCTTCCAGTTCCGCCATCTGCTCCAACCGTACGATACCTGTTGCGGTTAAAGATCATGAAGAATGCAAAAATCAGTAGCAATATTCCAAAACCGGGCAATCCCGAGGTTTTGGATTTCTGTTTGTCGTATTGGTCCGCAGTAAACTCACCTGTTGTCAGCGACATAAGGACATTCGTCGCACGATCGAGTCCTGTATAG
Organism: uncultured Bacteroidia bacterium; assembly: GCA_903902325.1. Taxonomy (GTDB): domain Bacteria; phylum Bacteroidota; class Bacteroidia; order Bacteroidales; family Prolixibacteraceae; genus CAINVV01. Next base: position 6,416 of record CAIUUO010000281.1, on the reverse strand, counting down.
TAATCATTCTCCTTAAAACTCGGAAGTATCTCCGCATTGATGATGGTCTTTTTGGAAGTAATATCCGGAACAGCTCCTTCAAGTCCGTATCCGACAGCAATATATACCTTCCCTTTCTCTCCATTATCTGTTTTCGGTTTGACGAGGATGAGGATTCCGTTGTTCTTGCCTTTTTGGCCAATTCCCCATTTCTCTGCCAGTTTAAAAGTATAATCCCCCGTATCGTAGCCAAAAAGATCCTTGACAACGACAATCGCTATCTGAGTAGAGGTTCTTCGGTTGAATGCATCCAGTTTGATTTCGAGTGCTTCGGCCTGTTGTGAAGTCAAAATGCCCGCAAAATCATTGACCAGTCGCGGAGGTTCCGGACGAACCGGAAATTCGTCGGCAGCATGCAAACTGAAACCTGCCAGTATCATGGCAGAGAAAAGCAATATCTTGAGGCTGAACAGCCTGTCTGTAATTCTATTCATCTATTATTTTCCATATGATATTTCGTCGGGAAGCTCATTGATATCGTCATCCTGGTAAGGGAAAAGTTCTTTCAACTTCTCTCCCACTTTTGCAATACCTGTCACAAATCCCGCAACCATTTCCCCTTTTGAGAAACTGTTGATCATCAAAACTTTGACATCATCCCAAAAATTGGCGGGAACAACGGCGTTGATGCCGGCATCCCCGATAATGGCAAATTTGCGGTCGGAGGTTGAAAGGTAAATCAGCACCCCGTTACGCAAGGCTGTTTCGTGCATTTTAAGTGATTTAAACAACCATGCAGCTCTGTCGAGCACTTTGCCTTTGCAGACAGACTCTATATGCACACGAATTTCTCCACTTGTCTGATGTTCAGCCGATTTTATGGCCTGTACAACTTCAGACTCTTGCTCCTGGGAGAAAAATTTATTTTTACTCATCTGTCGTAAGGGAATTATTTCATTTTGAAAAATCAACCTTCGGGGCTTTTTCTGCACCTTTTTCAGCCTCAAAATAGGCTTTCTTCTCAAAATTCCTCATAGAGGCAATGATGCTCTGCGGAAACAGGCGAATATAGGTATTGAACGCCTGTGCACTTTGGTTGAATTTCTGACGTTCAACGGTTATCCTGTTTTCAGTGCCTTCCAGCTGTGTTTGAAGGGCAAGAAAGTTTTCGTTTGCCTTCAGGTCGGGATACTTTTCGACCACAACCATTAATCTGCCCAATGCAGAAGACAAGCCACTTTGCGCTTGTTGAAACTGCTGGATGGATGCTGCATTTAATTTTGTAGGATCCACCGTGACGGATGTTGCCTTGGCACGGGCTTCCACTACTGCCGTTAAGGTTTCACTTTCGTGCGCTGCATAACCCTTTACGGTGCTTACCAGATTCGGAATCAAATCGGCCCTTCGCTGATAAACGTTCTCAACCTGCGACCAGGCTGACTGGACTCCTTCGTCCATTGTAACCATATTGTTGCCGGTTTTTATGCCCCAGTTAATGCCCAGGAAGATAAAAAGTGCTATAACTGCTATTACAATCCATGTAGTTCTATTCATAGTCTCAATTTTTTAAAATTCAATGTAACCGAAAAAAATAATATGATAAATCTGTTACAATCATTAGTATCAAAATACACCGTGAAGTTACAGAAGTATTTGGAAAATTATCGACTAGGATGCGTTTTGGACATCCCGGAAGAACTTGTTATTAATTATTTAACCTTACTTTCTATTAGTACCACGGCTTGCACTGAGATTCCCTCTTCTCTGCCTTCAAATCCCAATTTCTCTGTTGTAGTTGCTTTGATATTAATCCGATCAACAGAACATTCGAGAATTTCAGCCAAAATAACCTCCATTTGGGGAATCCACTCCTTCAACTTTGGGCGCTGGGCTGTAATAGTTGCATCAAGGTTCACGAGTGAATAACCTTTTTTCGTGATCAATTTGTACACTTTTGCCAGCAATATCTTGCTGTCAATACTTTTGTAGACCATGTCAGTATCAGGGAAATGGTAGCCGATATCTCTCAATCCTGCTGCTCCCAAAAGTGCATCGCATATGGCATGAAGCAACACATCGCCGTCGGAATGAGCAATTGTCCCCTTTTCGTGGGGAATAAGTATTCCGCCAAGCCAAAGTTCTTCTCCTGCAGCTAAGCGATGTACGTCGTAACCCTGACCAATACGGATGTTCATATTTCCTTATTTCTTAAAGTGCCTAAAATGCCTAAAGTTATGGTAAAGGTACATTAAGGTTCTGAAGTTACAAATACTCCAGGCACTCTAGTCACTTTAGTTCACTTTAGGCATTTTAGGCATTTTAGGCACTTTAGGCACTTTATTTGTTCCATATCAACCTGCCCGACCTTGAAGAATGATTTCCATCCAGGCTAGTCAGGGTAATCCTGTAAATGTATACGCCATAAACCGGAACAGGTTCCGCTTCCCGGGGATTCCAGAACAAATCGTTGATTGTATATCCCTGGGAGGCAAGGGTTTGTTGGCTTGAGGAGATGATCCTACCAGTCAGGTCCATTATTTCCAGTTTGACATCCATTAATTCATCATTACGGTTGTGTGTAATGACAAAACGGGTCTGCACCTGGAAAGGATTGGGATAATTATAGATATTGCTGATAAAAATGGCATTATTTACAACAAAGTGAATAATTGCAATGGTGGAGTTGCCCATATTGTCCCACACTTTCAGCTTCAAGGAATGCTGACCTGCTGAAAGGGTTGAAAGCAGATAATAGATGGTTCCGGATTTCCAGCTTCCCTGACCGGCTCTGTAAAAATCGTTAAGAATCACCGGATCTGCTGATGTTCCATCGATTTCCAAGGTAATATCATGCCCGATTCCTGATCCGGAAGTATTGATTCCACTCTCGTCAGACAGGAAAACCATCAGCAGTGGATTGGCTGAGACTGTGCCCCCATCCTGAAACTTTTCATTTTCGAGGTACAGCCTGATGTCAGGTCCTTTAGTGTCAGTTACCACAGCGGAGCCGTTGCCGTTGAAATGGATATCCGCAAAAGAACCATTGGCGTCAATCGTTCCGTTTGTAAAATAATAACGGATCAATCCTGCTTCCGGATTAAAACTGACATCCTTCGGAACCATGAAGGAATAGGTAAAAACACCATTTTTCACAGGTACACTGCCGTTGAACAGCAGATTTTCCTGCACCGAATATGAAAAAGGGGGAAGACCTCCATTCCCAAGTGTCATTTTACCCGTTGGCTGGTCATAAACCATGGCAGAGAGGGTTCCGCTGAACTGGTCCATTTTTGTACCTTTGCTGTCCTGAACCTCTCCGACGATTGTAACGATGGTCATGGGTGAAAGGACGCCATCGAACTGGCTCAACGGCTGATTGTTGATGGAAATGTTTGTGCAACGGTATTCAGGGCAATCCAATTGCAATGCAGGATCGCCAAGAAGGCAAAACTTCAGGGCATTGACTGTTCCGCTGTTTTCATTTTTGACCTGACGGATAAGGTCTCCAAGGCGTAAATGATTACCTGAAGCATCTTTTTCAAAAACATGGAGAAAAAAGCTCTTGTTGATCTCAAAATTCGAGGCGGAATAGACAAGCCTGGTTGCTGACAACAATGCAATGGCTCCACCTCCCTGGTGAAAAAACAGGCGCTCTCCTGCCGACCTTTTCATTGTCATGTCCCATCTGCTGAATTCACAGGTGGCCGTTACAAATAGAGGCAACTTGTCCTTGTTGGACCATCCGTCAATATCCTGATTGGTCAGAACCCTTTCAGCAGCAAGACCGTCCTCACTGGCATGACCAATGTAATTAACAATCAAGTCACCGGTTTGCACGGATCTGCGGATTGCCTCATTTACGGCGGGATAACGCTCCTCAGGTGTCAGAACCTGTGGGTAGGAATCCAGGTAAATTTTCAAGGTCCTGTATTCCGGATTTTGTTCATTCACCATGGACGCTAGTGATTCCGAGTCATTAACATGAATGTTACTGTCTTCGTCATCACCGATAAAAGTAATGTTGTTGCGCCAGTCGCCCAAAGTTTGGCTTTCATGGTAATGGATAATTTTATCCACTGAGATGGTGGCTTCATCGATGGTGGCTGCCGGTATCCTGCCGATTCCCAGGCTTATGTTTCCATTTAGGTTGCTTACATCCGAGTCGATCCTGCCAAAAAAATCGTCCGTCACGAAGGAATTGATCCTGCTGAGAGAGTTTTCTGATTGGAATGAAGGGATCCAGTTGGGATTGTTTTCGTTCGATTCATGAACAGGGTCACAAGTACCCTTGCCAAATAGCAGAAGGTATTTCAAAACGGAACCATCAGATCCGGATTTCTGCTGGTAAAGATTTCTGACAAAATTGCGAATTGCTGAGATATCAGGATAACCGCCTGAGAACTCATTGAACACAGATTCAACCGTTACGACCTTCGTTGAGAGTCCATCCGAATTTCTGTGGAAATCAGCCAAGCGATTTGCCTGCGTCAGTAATGCGGAGGGAGTCAGAATCAGAAATTGTGGAACCGCCAAACCCATGATATCTTCATTTTGCACTTCCTCCGTTTTGTTCACTCCCGGGAACTGGGCTGCAGGATCAAAAAGTAAATAGTTCCTCAAACTGTCGCTCAAGGTCCTGAAAGTAATCAGCCCGTTGCTACGTTGAAAAGGTTTTTGTTTAGGTGAAAGGGGATTGGATACCTCCCAAAGCAATAATCCTGAAACGGATCCCGTGACCTGAAATTCAAAAATTTTATCCTGTAAAACACTCCTGCTATCCCTGAACAAAAGAGGGGTTCCCGTGTAATGAAGGCTATTCCTAAATTGAAAGGTGGCATAATCGAACCAGCTCTGATCGGTTGTTGTACCGTTGTACCTCATACTGATGGAAATATCAGTACCGGAAATTACTCGCGTCATTTTGAGTGAGTCGGCAGAGGCAAAGTCGCCTTCACCTTCAGGCTGAACCGGAACAAAATTAAGATTTCCAATGGCATTGGTGTTGATTGAGACTTCCATCCCGGTAGGTAACGAACTTCTGCCTGCTGCGTACATCTTCAAAATGACAGGCTCCTTTTCGATTCGATCCGGATACGGAAATGTCCTTTTCAGGATATTTCCGCCTTGAATCAAGGTTGTAAACCATCTGTTTCCGGATTCAATCAAATTAATGTTTTCCTCTCCCCAAAAACCGTATTCATCATAGTCAGTTATTCTGATATCCGGACTGCCAGCGGGTTGGTCAGCCAGTTGTATCCTGAGATCACTCCCTGAATCTTCTGTAAGGTAGAACAAGGATTTGCCATGCGCTGCCTGATTCATCTTAGGGATGTATTGCCCCGAAACCGGTTCATACTTCCAGATAACAGCGCCTTGGACAAAAAAAAGCAAAGATTCGTTGCCGTTTGTTTCTGTAAACCGCATGGTTGGTATTTGGACTGGACTATTGTTCTCAGAAACCGCATTTGAGAGAGACATTGCTTCATTCCGGCTACCAAATATTTTAACGTTTTCGGGATGCTGGAATCCGATGCTCTTCATCCAGGAGAAATATATTTTATGAATACCTGTCGAAGCTGTTTCTATTTTAATCCATTTACCTCCGGTAAAAAGAGATTTTTTTACAAGTGGAGGAAAACTGTCGCCATTAGCCTGCCAGAAAATAAAAAAAAGCAGTATAAGCGTGTAGTAGAGGCGATTAAACATTAATTAAAACGAATTTTTTCCGGATGAACGATGCCTATTTCTGTGACAAATGTTAAAAAAACGAACAAAATGAAATTATTCTTCGTATAGGTTGAACAAAATTATTAAAATCGATGTTTATAGAGCAGTCGATTGAAGAAAAATGAATATAATTTTCATTTTTTTGCAATATCTTTGCTGAAGATTGTGAGTACCTTGTCCAGATTCACATATTCGCAAAATCAAGGACCTACCGAATCCGGACCAAAATTTTAGTTCAAGAATTTAATTGATTAAGATATATGAAACTCTCAACGGTTATACTTTTATTTATCAGCCTTCTGGTTGTTTCGTGTAAATTGATACCGCAAAAGAAAAACGGGTCTTCCACAACCGGTTGGTCATATAACGACCCTAAAAACGGTGGATTTGAATACAACGCCAATTATTCCCAGCAAACTGGGCCTGGACTTGTTTTCATCCAGGGAGGAACTTTTCCCATGGGCCGCGTTGAGCAGGATGTCATGTATGAAACAAACAATGCTGCCAGAAGGGTAACTGTACATTCATTCTTCATGGATGAATCTGAGATAAGGAATGTTGACTGGAGGGAATATCTTTACTGGTTGCAAAGAGCATATCCGCAAAATCCCGAAGTTTATCATTCGGCACTTCCCGACACCCTCGTATGGAGAAATGAAATGGCATACAATGAACCTTTTCTGGAAAACTATCTGCGTCATGCCGCCTAT
>CAIUUO010000280.1 GCA_903902325.1 uncultured Bacteroidia bacterium | reverse complement strand
TGGAAGAATTATTACAAGAAGAAAATGAATGATAGCTTTGTTACACCAAGCACAGTTTTGATCGAACATTGAACATTAAAAAAAGAAGAATTAAAAACAATTATTAATCAAAAACTGTAAACTAAAATCAGGACGAGTCAGATGCTCACTGAGAATGGACTCCCCTGAGCCTGGACTCCCCTGAGCCTGTCAAAGGGTCGAAGGGTCGAAGTGGTATTATTTAATTGAAGGACCCCCGGTCCCTGAGCCTGTCGAAAGGCATTGGGATATAAACGAATACAAAATGTAGAACTTTGAGGGTGAGAAAATAAGAAGCTGGCAGGGTGAGACCGCAACTCCGGGGTTTAGTCGCGTAGCGACGAAATATTGGTAGCCCCCGGTTTTAACCGGGGGAAGGTGAATGCCGGGTGACCCGCCGTCCGCGTGCAAATGGCCATCAGGATTGACATTCCGGGATCGGACGGAAGGCACAGAAGCTAATTGGAGTGGTGGGTGCAATTGAAGAGTGCCCTGAGCGGAGTCGAAGGGGCAACCGATGGACTTGTCTACTTGATCGACATCCAGGCATACAGAGCGGCATAGCGAAATAACCTAAGCACTGATTGTGTGCTTGCCCACGATCCATGGTCAATATACTATCTTAATTCAATCATTCTTTAACTTTTATTGGCTCTGAATAGAAGATTATATTATTGAATAACAATGTATTGGAATCAATTTTTTATTATATATAAGAAATGAAACTAAATATTTATATTTGGATTCTACACATTTTTTCTAAAGTATTATTTATGATCAAAAAGACAATTTCCTTATTGTGGAGACAAAAGCAACTTTGGCTTGGTGCTTTTTGGATAATTTTTGGATTATATATTATAATAACTAAACCAAATGATCTTCCTCAACTTGCTGGAAAAATGTTTTTATTTGTTGGAGTAATAAGCATAACCTATCATTATTTTAAGAGTAAGAATTATATCTAAAAAAGGAGCAAACTCGACTTCAAATCAAAGAGATTTTTACTTGTAGTATCCAACCTAAAGCAGAATTATTATGATGTCAAAGAAAATGGCGATAATCTTTATGAGCTTGATAGCAATATCTGGTTTGATAATGTTTGTATTTAAGCATAATGCTATTGCTCAAATTATTGCCAGAGCAATTCCATTGGTATTTTTCATTTATTTTCTTGCTCAAAAAGATTTCAAAACAAAATATCCTCAAATGGCAAGTATGAGACCTCAAATGATAATATTGATGGTTTTTATTATAGCAATGACTATTTATCAATATGTTATAAAATAATAGCAATAATATTATTTCTTTAGACCCGGCTCATAAGGTCGGGTATAGTATTTTTCATAGCCCGTATCTCGGAACCTGTAACCTGCAACTAAAAAACATCCTCCCAAATTCCTTTTTCTCCCCGATTTGCCGTAAATTTATGTATGGCCAACATCGAAAACACTACCGAAGATCTTCTTTACAAGATTGCCATCTCGCTGGGTCCGGGGATTGGCAGCATCACCGCCAAGTCACTGATTGTTTATTTTGTCTGAGTCCGCAAGCATCTTAGGAACCTGTCATGATTCCGAAGACGTACTTTTTTTTAAAGTTGCTTTGAGTTTTCTATTAGTAAACTAATTATCTTTGTGAAGTGTTTAATATTATCACAAGAAGAACCCTGCTGGATTATGCACAAAGGTATCCTTTGGCAAAGACGGCGCTATTTGAGTGGTATCATGAGTTAATTCTTGCTGATTTTAAAAATTTTAATGAACTCAAAAAAGTATATGGAAATGCAAGTTTAGTTAGTGATGACCGAGTCGTGTTTAATATAATGGGGAACAAATACAGATTGGTTGTACGAATGGTTTTCGAGTTCAAGGCAATACAAATAAAATGGTTTGGAACTCATGCAGAATATGATAGAATAGCGGCGGCATCAATACCATTTAAAAAGTAAGTGTGATGGAATTAAAAATTATTAAAACAAATAAACAATACGAGGAATTTCTCGATTGGGTAGATATGCTTTTTGATAAAAAAGTAAAAATTGATACCCCAATAGGTAATAAATTGCAAGTTGCCCTGTTGTTAATTAAACAATATGAAGATGCCAATTTCCCAATTCCATTACCAGACCCAATTGATGCCATAAGAGTCAAAATGGATGAACTTGGATTAAAGAACAAAGATCTTGTTGGTAAAGTAGGTAGCAAGGGATATGTCTCCTCTTTGTTAAACAAAAAAAAACCATTGACTCTGGAACTGGCCAGGCTGTTTCATCGGGAGTTGAATATTCCGGCAGAGGTACTTTTATCATAGTAGAAGAAAAAGGGCCTTGATCAGTTAGGAAAACCTAATTATTGAAGAAAAACCTTCACAAAAATTCCCTTTTCTCCCCGATTTGCCGTAAATTTATGTATGGCCAACATCGAAAACACTACCGAAGATCTTCTTTACAAGATTGCCATCTCGCTGGTTCCTGGGATTGGCAGCATCAACGCCAAGTCGCTGATTGCCTACTGCGGCAGTGCCGCCCAGGTTTTCAGTGAGCGGGAGAAGGTCCTGCGCGCCATCCCCGGGATCGGAACCGTGCTGGCGAAAAACATCCTCCAGTCGAAGGTGGTGGCACGTGCAGACAAAGAAGTTGAATTTATCATGAAGAACAAGGTAGATGCCCATTTCTACCTGGACGACAGCTATCCGCAGCGGCTCAGGAATTGCGTGGATGCACCCATCCTCCTTTTCTCCAAGGGGAAGCCGAACCTGAACTTTCAAAAGGTGATCAGCATTGTGGGCACCCGGAATGCGACGGAATACGGTCGTGAGCAGACGGATGAGTTCATCCTTTCACTGGCCGGGAGAGGCTACGAGATCCAGATCATCAGCGGACTTGCCTACGGAATCGATATCCAGGCGCACCGGGCGGCTTTGCGGAATAATCTGAGTACAGTTTGTGTGCTGGCACACGGTTTGGAAACTGTTTACCCTTCTCTTCACAGGACCATCGCGCAGGAGATGTGCGAAAAAAACGGGGGCATAGTGAGCGATTTCCTGAGCAATTCGTTGATCGACAGGAAGAATTTTCTTCGCCGGAACCGGATCATCGCCGGAATGGCCGACGCGGTCATCGTGGTTGAGTCGGCCAACAAGGGGGGCGCCCTGCTTACCGCCGAACTGGCCATTTCCTACAACCGCGACCTCTTTGCCTTCCCCGGCAGGGTTGGAGAGACCTACAGCGAGGGGTGCCATTTCCTAATCAAATCCAACAGGGCCGGACTGATTGAGAACGTCGGTGACCTCGAATACTGCATGAACTGGCAACCGGGTTCAGGTAGCCCGGATGGATACCAGCCGCGGCTTTTCAACGATCTGACACCGGACGAACAATTGGTTACAGACATACTCCGGACAGACGGAGAATCGATGATCGACCTGATCTGTATCAGGACCGGATTGCCCGTCAGCCGAGTCTCTTCCATCCTGCTGACCCTCGAATTTTCGGGTATAGTGAAGTGCCTCCCGGGAAAAGTGTTCAAGTTGACTTAAAATGTTGTTACTTTGCAGACTAATAGCTAACAGCCAATGGCTAAAAGCTATTAGCTGTTAGAAATTAGCAATTAGCAACGATAAATGGCAACAACTTTTGACAAATTCGGGATCGGCAAGTCGGTTCTAAAGGCATTGGATGAGATTGGCTTTCACGAGCCCACCCCTGTGCAGGAACTGGCCATCCCCGCCATCAAGTCGGGTCAGGATGTTCTGGGAATTGCACAGACGGGTACCGGAAAGACCGCTGCCTACCTGATTCCCATCCTGATGAGGCTGGTAAAGGCGGAAGGTACAGATCCCCGCGCCCTGATCCTGGTGCCAACCCGCGAACTGGCCATCCAGGTAGGGGAGGACATTGAAGAACTGACACAATATACCAATATCCGGTCGGCTGCCGTTTTCGGCGGCATCGGCTACACCAAACATGCCGAACTGGTGGAACCCGGCGTAGATATCGTCGTCGCTACACCCGGACGCCTTTGGGACCTATACAAAATCGGCGCCCTCAGGTTCAAGAAAATCAAGGTGCTTGTCATCGACGAGGCTGACAGGATGCTCGACATGGGTTTTATGCCGCAGCTCAACCAGCTTTTCGAGGTGATACCCCCCAAGAGGCAGAACCTGCTCTTCTCCGCCACATTTTCGGATAAGGTTGAGCTGATCAGCAACGAATTCCTGACCTTCCCGACCAGGGTGGAAGTGGCGCCATCCGCAACTACCGTGGATAAAGTGGAGCAATATTTCTACCAGGTACCCAATTTTCGGACGAAGTTAAACCTGATCAACTATTTGCTGACCAACACGGAAGATTACAAAAGGGTTCTGATCTTTTGTGCCACGAAGGAGAATGCCGAACTGGTCTTTAAGGTTTTAGACCGTAAAGTGGATGGTGAAGTCAGGGTACTGCATTCCAACAAGGCGCAAAATACCAGAATCAATGCCATTCAGGCCTTTAAGGAGGGCCATGTCAGGGTACTGATTTCTACGGATGTTTCGGCCAGGGGGATTGATGTCTCCATGATCAGCCATGTCATCAATTTTGACCTTCCGACCAATTATGAGGACTATGTACACCGCATCGGCCGAACGGCGCGTGCCAACCACGAAGGGGTAGCCATCTCCTTCCTAAAACCCGACGAGCAGTTTCATCTTGAAAATATCGAAAAGCTAATCAGGATGGAGATCACGGAGCTTCCGATCCCTGAAAAAGTGGATGTGGTTGAATCAAGCAGAAGCGAGATGCAAGGGATTGCCAGAGAATTGGATCGCCAGAAAAAAATGGATGATACAGGTTTCAAGGGCGCCTTTCATGAGAAAAAACCACGTAGAAAAAAAAGCCCTTTTGCCTTCAATCCCAAAAGCAAGGAAATCAGGCCATACAGGAATACGAGGAAAGGGTAAGTAAGAATTAAGAATTAAAAATTACAGATTACAAATTACAGATTACAAATTGGAGTTCAACTTCTTCAATCCTTAATCTGTAATTTTTAATTTGTAATTGAACTCACGGTGCTAATCGTGAAATAATCCACCCATTCTCTTCCTTCACAAACAATATCCTGTCGTGCAGCCTGTTGGGCCTGCCCTGCCAGAATTCAATCCTTTCAGGTTGAACCATGTAGCCGCCCCATCCGGTTGGTCTCTTCAGTTTCGCTCCGGCAGCAAATTCGTGGTGATCTTTCCACATTTGCTCAAGGACCTGCCGGTTTTCCACCTGTTGACTTTGTGGAGAGACAATAGCGCTGATCTGGCTTTCGTAGGGCCTGTCGTTGAAATACTTGTCCGAAACCTCTGCAGAGGAGAAGGAAGCAATTCCTTCGATTCGAACTTCCCGCTCGAGTTCAGGCCAGAAAAAAAGCAGCGCTACCTGACTGTTTGCCTTGATCTCATTCCCTTTTCGACTGTGGTAATTTGTGAAGAAATGAAATCCTTCACCGGAAAACAGTTTTAACAGGACAACTCTTGAAGAGGGTTTGTGATCTTCTGATACGGTGCTCAGCATCATGGCGGTAGGTTCGGCAACCTTGCCGTCTATAGCCTCCTGCATCCATTTTTCAAAAAGAGGGAAGGGGTCATGGAGCGACTTTTCGCTGAGTGTCGCCCGGGAGTAATTTTTACGGATATCTTTTAAGTCCATGAGGAAGTGCCTAAAGTGAGCTAAAGTGCCTAAAATGCCTAAAGTTTAGGACTTGCATCAAGTTCTTGTTTGAGCTGGAAGTACTTTAGGCACTTTAGTTCACTCTAGGCACTTTAGGCACTTCTTATTACGTTAGCCGCCAGATCAGGTTACATTGCAAGCCGACAGAAAATTCTTTTGAAAGGGGCAAAATATTCTTAATTTTGATGCTGAAATCAGCTTTTTTGAAGTGTGATAAATTTATTTTAGTGTTAAATACCTTGAATTTCTCACTCATTCAGCCTTTTTATGTCATTGTCAATTTTCAATTGTCCATTTTCAATTAATTAACGTCCCGATATGTTTACACAGGAAAAAAATAATGGACCCTCCGATCCACGGAAAAACGCACTTGTTATCATATTGTCTGTATTATTAATAGCAGTCATTGTATTGCTCTTCTGGCAGCGTAGCGAGCATGCGGAGGTCACTGCCCAGTTGAAACAAGAAAAAGCAGCGATTGAAACAGAACTGAGTGGCATGGTCATGAGGTACGATACCTTGAAAAGGAACAACTCCAATCTGAATATTCAGTTCGAAGGAGCACAGAGTAAAGTCAAAGACCTGCTTTCAGAGATTGAGCAGATCAAGAGTACCAGTTTCAGACAGATTTCGAAGTATAGGGATGAGATGACCACACTGCGTAAAATTATGAGGGATTACGTGGTTCAAATCGACAGTCTGAACCAGAAGAATCAGCGTCTGATGGCCGAGAACAGCAATGTCAAGCAGGAGGTTACGGAGGTCAAGACACAGAACCAGGCTTTGGAGCAGGAGAAGAAGAAGCTGGAGCAAACTGTTACCATTGCGGCTACTTTGGAAGCGGTAAGCCTCCATGCCGCAGGCATCAACAAGAAAGGCAAGGAACAAACCAAAGCCTCCAAAATTGAAAGTATTAAGGTTGATTTCACCTTGGGTAAGAACCTTACAGCCAAAAGAGGAACAAAAAATATTTACCTCCGTATCCAGCGGCCCGACCAGTTGCTTTTGACCAAATCAGACAAGGATCTGTTCAAATTTGAAGGGTTGAAAATACCATTTTCCTCCATGCGTGAAGTGGAATACGAAGGAATGGATCTTCCGGTCAGCATCTATTGGGACAACTCCGGTCAGCCGGCATTGATCCCCGGTCATTATACGATCGACCTGTTTGCAGATGGGAACAATATCGGAACGGCCGGACTGGAAATCAGGTAAACTTTTTTCATCCTTGTTATGTATCATCTCAGCGAACTTAGATCCTACCTTGAGAATGCATGCGTTGGCCATTTGTTGGATGTGGCCACCGGTGAGGGTGATTTTCTGCGCTTCCTGCTTGATTCTGTCGCTTCCTTCGATTCTGCAACGGGACTGGAGCCCAACAAGGAGAGCCTGACCGCCGCGAAGAACAGGCTTTTCCCCTACAAGGTTGATTTGGTACTCGGAAATGTCAGAAAACTTCCCTTTGAAGAAAATTATTTCGATTTTGTATCCGTCTCTAATGCCTTGCACCACTTTGAGCAGCCGGTAAAAGCCCTTCAGGCGATGATGAGGGTACTTGTGCGGGGTGGTAGGATCCTGATCAATGAGACCATTTGTGACGGATTGAACCCCGCGCAGGAGTCGCACATAGAATATCATACCCTGAAGGCTGATATAGAAACGGCCAAAGGCATCTATCACAGACATTATTATAACAGGCAGGAGCTTTTTGGGCTGGTGCTGGAATCACGAATTGAAGTTGAGAAGTCAATTCTCACCATAGATGAACCCGCCATGCTTAATTCCAAAGAAAAAATCTGGCAATTTTCCCATACCATTGACGAGATGCTTGCTTCTGCAGGTGATTTGCCAGAGTGTAACAGGTATGAAGATCGGGGATTTGCCTTAAAGGATAAAATACGTGCCGATGGTTTCCAGTTGCCGCCACAACTTACCTTGATTGCCTACAAAGCGTAATCTTAATAATGGTTCTAAATAGCCATATTCACTCACTTTCCGAAGGATATATTTTCTAATTTTGGGGGTCGGACCTGAGTTTATGAGGATTTAGATATCAAACCAAGCACTAATGATGAGAAAAAAGGGAAGCGGGAAATATATCAGGGTGATTTTTCCTGTCGGACTATTTATAGGAATTTTACTGATGTGGGGAGGTGAAAAGGCGCTCAGCTACACAAGCACGGATGCATATTGTGCCTCCTGTCACATTCATCCCCATGCGGAAGATTCCTGGAAAAAATCGTCTCACTTTTACAATAAAAGCGGGGTTAAGATACACTGCGTAGAGTGCCATCTTCCTCCGAAAGGGAGTTTTAAATACCTGACAGTCAAGACCAAAACCGGGTTAAGCGACCTTTACGGATATTATTTTAAGGATAGCGCTTCCTTTAAGTGGCAGTCAAAGAGAGAGTTGGAACATGCAGTGAAAATCGTTTACAACGAATCCTGCGTGAAATGCCACCAGACTCTCTTCTCAAAAGGCCTCTCTTCCGAAGGCGGAACGGCACACCTTTATTATGAGAACAATGCTGAAAAACTGGGTTTGCAATGCATCAACTGCCACCTTGATGTCGGGCATTACAATCCGAATTACAAGCACCAGAAAATGCAGGGGCTGCCTGTTGCCAGCGCTGCCAAGGAGCACTATACGGAACCGACAGCTGTAACCTCATTCACCAAATTTGCGGAACACATTCCGAATACAGGCATAGCCTTTAACATGGTGCCTGTCAAGGGTGGCACCTTCAAAATGGGTAGCGATGAGCAGGAGCCATTGAGAAACAAGGATGAAGGTCCTGTGCGCTCGGTAACTGTTTCTTCCTTCTTCATGGGAGAAGTTGAGGTAACCTGGGATGAGTACTGGGCATTCTATGCCTCCACCATGTCTGAAGGAAGGCTCGATCCTGTCAAGGTAATGGAGAAGAATTTGGCTAATCCGGATGCCATCAGCGGTCCGACACCTCCTTTCGGAATACCCGACCAGGGCTGGGGCAGCGGATCACGTCCCGCGATCACCATGACGCACTATGGAGCCCAAACATACTGTCAGTGGCTTTCGAAGATTACAGGCAAAAAATACCGTTTGCCCACCGAGGCCGAATGGGAATATGCCTGCCGTGCCGGAACTGAAACTCCCTATTTCTTCAAGGGAGACCCCAAACGATTCGTCAACAAGGGTTTGCGTAACCGGATTATGGGCGTTGACACCACCTTCATCAACAGCTATACCGTTTATGTCCTCAATTCTTCCGGAAAGACTCAGGAGCCTTCCTTCGTCAAGGCCAATCCATTCGGTTTGAAAAACCTGGCCGGCAATGTGGCCGAATACTGCTCCGACTGGTACAGCACAGACGCCTACAAGGCAACGGGTAGTTCAGTAACTGATCCGAAGGGACCGGAATCAGGCGATGAACATGTCGTCCGGGGAGGGAATTACAATTCAGAAGCAGGAGCATTGCGTTCTGCAGCCAGGGACTTCACCCAAACCGCCAACTGGCTGAAAACAGATCCGCAGCAGCCAAAAAGTATCTGGTGGTTTTCGGATGTGAAAGGGATTGGCTTCCGGGTAGTTTGCGAAACCGACGGACTGAAATAAGACAGGGAGACAATGGGACTAGGAGACTAGGAGACTGGGAGACTGGGAGAGGACAACTTCGAAAATCAGTTACCTGATTCTGCGGTCCCTGAGCCTGGACTCCCCTGAGCCTGTCGAAGGGTCGAAGGGGTCGCGGGCTTCAAGAGCCAATGTCAAAAAGGTCCCGAGCGTCCAAATTGTCCAAAGAAAGTCTGCCGGAGATCATCCAAAGCTTTGTCTGAAAGGGTAAGACCTTTCACCTCAAAATGAGAATTACATGTTATTCAGTGATAAGCATAAAAAAATGAGATACTAATTATATATTTGATGAGGATTATCATTTCAACACCATAACAAACTAACATCATGAGTAAAAATTCTGTTAACAGAAGAGATTTTTTCAGAAGTGCCGCAGTTGTTGGTGCCGCAGGATCACTGGGCGCTGGCGCAATTCTTACCTCCTGCACCGGAGGCGATAAAAAACCGGTACTCGTGCCTCTGGCAAGTCTTGCCAATGCCTACGTTCCGGAATTGAATGATTTCGCCAATGACGGGAAACCGCTAAGGGCAGGTCTGATCGGATGCGGTGGAAGGGCAACAGGCGCAGCCGTCAATTTCCTGAGTGCAGGACCGAACCTCCAGATTGTGGCACTTGGCGATCTTTTTATGGACCGCATCGATGGTTGCCGCAAGACGCTGAAGGATAAATTCAAGGTAGATGTACCTGATGATAAATGCTTCACTGGATTCGACAACTACAAGAAAGTACTGGCTTCAGACATTGACCTGGTCATCATCGCTACGCCACCTGCTTTCCGCCCTATTCATTTTGAAGCAGCCGTTGAGGCCGGAAAACATGTCTTCATGGAAAAACCGGTCTGCGTGGATGGTCCGGGAGCGCGTTCCGTCATGGCTACAGCCAAGAAAGCAGAATCCCAGGGACTAGTCGTTGTGACAGGAACACAGCGTCACCACCAGAGAGTATATGTGGAATCTTTCAAACAGATCCAGGCAGGGATGATCGGAGAGATCGTTTCTGGCAATGTATACTGGAACCAGTCCATGCTTTGGTACAGAAACCGCGAAAATGGCTGGAGCGACATGGAACTGATGGTTCGCGACTGGGTAAACTGGAAATGGCTTTCCGGAGACCATATTGTCGAACAACATGTCCACAATCTTGATGTATTTAACTGGTTCACAGGTAAAAAACCAGTTAGGGCCGTAGGATTTGGCGGCCGTCAAAGAAGATTGACAGGGGATCAGTACGATATGTTCAGTGTCGATTTTGAATATGAAGGTGGAATCCGCCTGCACAGCATGTGCCGTCAGATCGACGGATGCAAGAACAATGTATCCGAGTTCATTCAAGGTACAAAAGGTTCCTGGACCAGTGCCGGAGCCGGTGGTAACCACGAAATCAAAGATCTTGCAGGCAACGTAATCTGGAAAACGGATCGTGACAAGGAGAAAGTCGATCACAAGCAGACCGACCCGTATACGCTCGAGCATGTCGATTTCATCAACCATATCCGTGCCAACAAACCGTTGAACCAGGCTGTTGAAACTACGATTTCCTGCCTGACTGCCATCATGGGCCGCGAATCATCCTACACGGGCGACGAGGTTACCTACGACCAGATTTACAATTCGTCCGTCAGCATGATGCCGGCCAAACTTGAACTGGGCGCTTACGACCTGAAGGCATACACTGTGCCCGTACCCGGGAAACCGAAGGAGGAAAAGGCTAAAGGATAAAGTCAAAAGGCTAAAGTAATGAATTCCGGAGATTGGTGTTTTGAAAGAGACACTAATTTTCGGAGTTTCTTTTATCCCAATATTTTTCTCCAGGTAGTAATTTTCCCCCGCAACAAATCCCACTTTAGCCTTTACTTGCCCTGAGCTTGTCGAAGGGTCCTTTAGCCTTCTTTAGTTTATCTCAAAGTGGACAGGATCATGGTAACTTCTGTAACTGCCGCCCCAGAGCAGTCCGTGTTTATCGGCAATTTTAACAACCCCTGTGTTGCGCCAGTCCCGGCTGGAATTGTACTTTTTCAGCCAAACCCTCCAAAGCCAGTTGCCGTGGTAAAGGTTTATATCAATGGCCCTTCCCAGCACATGACGGCTTTTGTCGATGGCTGCATTTTTTGAGTTTTCGCGCAAAAGTTCCTTCTGTTTCTCACGTGATCTTAGTCCGCTTATTATTGCAACATTCCAATCAGTTTCGGACTCGATGTCATCGATAAACCGGCTGAATATCCGGTAACTTCCCGGATCAATCTCTTCAATCTCGCTCAGTCTTCTCCAGTTGGTTACCTTCACATTGATCCGGATGGCAATGCCAATAAATACCCAGATAAAAAACAGGGAGGCTAAAACTGCGAAGGCAAGTTTTATCTTTCTGATTGGGATCCTCAATTTTTTCATCAATGAAAAGGTTGTGCTTTCAGTTTTCCTAAATAAACAATTGCCAAAAATATAAAACCATTTTTACTCAGGAAGACAAACCGGGGTTTCATTGAACAAAATTTATCAACAAAAATAAGTGCCTAAAGTATTTAGAGTGCCTAAAATGCTTAAAGTTGTGGACTCCGGACAAATCACGCGTAAGGCATAAGTACTTTAGGCATTTTAGGCACTTTAGCGCACTTTAGGCACTATGTAAATACTTTTTTCTTAACTTTATTCCCCAAAGTTTAATTCAAATAACACACTATGAATCGTAAATTACGTATGGGAATGGTTGGTGGCGGTAGTGATGCCTTTATCGGCGCAATCCACCGGCTGGCCGCTTTGATGGACAACCAGATTGAATTGGTTTGCGGGTGCTTCAGCATTGATCCCGCTATTTCTCACAGTTCAGGATTATCCTATTATTTACCGGAAAGCAGAATCTACAATACCTACCGGGAGATGTTTGAAAAAGAGGTCTTGCTTCCCGAAGGAGATAGAATGGATTTTGTGACCATCGTCACCCCAAATTTTGCACATTTCGACCCGGCCATGATGGCGCTCGAAAAGGGATTTCATGTTGTCGTCGATAAACCCATCACTTTTACTCTCGATGAAGCGTTGAAGCTGAAGGCAAAACTGGCAGAAACAGGATTAATTCTGGCCCTGACACACACCTATTCGGGATATCCTGCCATCAAGGAAGCTAAAGCCAGAATCAGGAGAAGGGATCTTGGCGAAATCAGGAAAATATTTGTCGAATATCCCCAGGGTTGGCTTTCCACCAAACAGGAGGACACAGGCAATGCCCAGGCATCCTGGAGAACAGACCCGAAACGCTCGGGCAAGGCAGGATGTATGGGTGACATCGGAACCCATGCACATCACCTGGCTGAATATGTAACCGGATTGAGGACTGTTGAATTGTGTGCCGAACTGAATGTTTTCGTTCCGGGCAGATTGCTCGACGACGACGGTGCCGCCTTGCTCAGGTTCGATAACGGAGCCAGGGGAGTCCTGGTGGCAACCCAGATAGCCGCAGGAGAAGAGAATGCGTTGAAATTGCGTGTCTATGGTGAGAATGGCGGATTGGAATGGTGTCAGCACGAGCCCAATACGCTGCTGATGAAATGGAGTGACAGACCTACTGAAATTGTACGTGTCGGAAACGGCTACATGAGCGCCATCACCAAACACAACACCCGCACTCCAGGAGGCCATCCGGAAGGATATCTGGAGGCATTCGCGAATATCTACCGCAATTTTTCATTGACGCTGAGGGCAAAAATGAATGGCCAGACACCAAAACCTGAATGGCTCGATTTCCCCAATGTGGAAGACGGAATCCGTGGCATGATGTTTATCGATGCCGTGGTCAAAGCCGGGTACGATGATACCACGAAATGGGTGAAGTTTTAAAGAAGTGCCTTAAGTGCCTAGAGTATTTAAAGTGCCTAAAGTTATGGACTCCGAACATAAAATGCACAAAGTTTAAGTACTCTAGGCACTCTAGTCACTTTAGCGCACTCTAGGCACTTTAACTATAAATGAACAAATCTAAAGGATATAAAAAATGAAAAGACCCGTTACTCTTTTTACCGGCCAGTGGGCCGACCTGACGCTTGAAGAAGTTTGCAAAAAGGCCGTTGCCTTTGGATACGATGGTCTGGAGCTGGCTTGCTGGGGCGACCATATCGAAGTCGAAAAGGCTGACCAGGCCTATTGCGACGCCAAACTGGCCCTGCTAAAAAAATACAACCTGAAATTGTTTTCCATTTCGACACACCTTGTTGGGCAGGCTGTCTGTGACAATCCGGATATCCGGCACAAGGGGATGCTTTCAGATGCGATCTGGGGCGATGGCCAGCCCGAAGGTATCCGTCAGCGGGCGGCTGCCGAAGTCATCAAGACCGGTGAAGTGGCCAAACGGCTGGGACTGAAAATTGTCAATGGTTTCACGGGAAGTTCTATCTGGCATCTGAATTACTCTTTTCCGGCAGTTTCACAGGAGATGATTCAGGCAGGCTACGACGATTTTGCCCAACGCTGGCTTCCTATATTGGACGCCTACGAAAAGATGGGTGTGAAATATGCACTGGAGGTACATCCTACAGAGATCGCCTTTGATATTGAGACTGCCCGCAGGGCTTTGCAGGCAGTGAATAACCATCCTGCCTTCGGGTTCAATTTTGATCCGAGCCATTTTGGCTATCAGGGAGTAGATTACACCAAGTTCATCTATGTCTTCGCGGATCGTATTTTCCATGTTCACATGAAGGATGTTAGCTGGAACGATCATCCGGGTACTTCAGGTGTTTTCGGCGGGCATCTTGATTTTGGCGACAGCAGGCGTTTCTGGAATTTCAGGAGTGTCGGCCGCGGCCGTATCAATTTCGAAAATATCATACGTGCCCTGAACGACATTCAATACAATGGTCCACTTTCAGTCGAATGGGAAGACAGTGGCATGGACCGCGAAATGGGCGCTGCCGAATCATGTGCCTTCGTGAAAAGGATCGATTTTTCTCCTAGTTCACTGGCATTTGATGCCGCCTTCAGCAAAGAATAGGTATAAAATATTTAACCACGAAGGGCACAAAGGAATCCCAAAGGACACAAAGATGTGTTTGATTCCAATTGTTTGTGCCCTTTGTGTTTTTTCCTTTGTGCCCTTCGTGGTTAAATTCTTGCGACTCGCTCTAATCAATTTGTCATTCAATGAAAGTCAATGGCACACCCTATCATACTATCTGGATAAATCCTGGAAATCCGAAGGTTGTGCAGGTGATTGACCAGCGAAAATTACCCTTCGAATTCGAAATCAGGGAGCTGAAGACTTCATCAGATGCTTTCGATGCGATCAGAAACATGACAGTCAGGGGTGCGCCGCTGATTGGTGTTACCGGGGCATACGGGATATACCTTTGTCTGGTGAACAGTGATGAGGACAACTGGAAAGAGCAGCTTTTATTATCAGCACAATACCTTAAATCGGCCCGACCCACAGCGGTAAACCTAGTTATACTGATTGACGAAATGCTGGCAAATCTTGCTGGTTGCACCGACCTGGATACGGCACGAAACCTTGCATTGGAAGAGGCGGGCAGGATGAAAGAAAGGGAAATTGCCTGGTCGGAAGCCATCGGAAACTTCGGGTGCGAGCTGATAGAGGCCATCAGCAAAACAAAAAATGGCGAACCAGTAAATATCCTTACCCATTGCAATGCCGGATGGCTTGCCTGCATCGACTGGGGTACCGCTACTTCGCCGATCTACAAGGCATTCCACAAGAATATTCCGGTTCATGTGTGGGTGGATGAGACCAGACCCCGGAACCAGGGGGCAAGGCTCACAGCCTGGGAATTGTCGCAGGAAGGGGTTCCGCACACCGTCATTCCTGATAATGCAGGCGGTCATCTGATGCAGCACGGTTTGGTCGATATTTGTATAGTTGGCAGCGACCGTACTACCGCAACAGGGGACGTGGCGAATAAAATCGGGACTTATCTGAAGGCGCTGGCTGCTTATGACAATCATATTCCATTTTATGTGGCGCTCCCTTCCTCTTCGATTGACTTTACCATGAAGGATGGAATCATAGAAATTCCCATCGAACAGCGGGAAGGAGAGGAGGTCAGTATGATGGAGGGCCAACTCGAAAACGGTGCGATTGGCAGGATCCGCATTGTGAGTGTAAATTCACCGGTAGCCAACTACGGTTTCGATGTAACTCCGGCAAGGCTTGTCACCGGGTTGATCACCGAGAGGGGAATCTGCGAGGCGAAAGAAGAAGCGATTCGGGAGTTATTTCCGATCGAGGGGACGACTAGGACGACTAGGATGACTAGGACGACAAGAATGACGGAGAGACGGAGATGACGAGTCAGACTTAGAAAGTGCGGCTCCTAAAAGAAACCTGCACTGTTTGACTGAAAGACAGAGATTTGGGGAGGACTGACAGGCAAATAACCTGTAACTTGTAACCTGCAACATTATAATATGAAAAACATCGAATGAAAATGCATCAACCTGAGGAAGGCTCTATTAAATTCAATTGTCAAATAATCGAAGAAACTATAGAGATCTCCTCTGAGCTTTTTGTTCCCTTGAACAACTGGCGGAATATATTGTGGCAAAAAGGTCTGATTGGCAGCTATCCCGATGGGATCGGTTACGGTAACATATCGGTACGTCTGCCGGGAAGCGATCAATTCTATATTTCAGGTACTTCTACCGGTGGTATCTCCAACCTGGAACAGGGACACTATGCGCTTGTCGAAGGCTGCGTTCCGGAACATAATTACATCCGGTGCAGGGGATTGATCCGTGCTTCGGCCGAATCGATGAGCCATTCTGCAATTTATTTGGCAAATCCCGGGGTCGGAGCAGTGGTTCATATCCACAACAGGTATCTTTGGGAAAAATATCTGGACTTGCTTCCGACAACCGGCAGGGATGTGGAGTACGGTACACCGGCGATGGCCATGGAGATTGGAAGGATCATGTTGCTACCGGAAACCCTCAAAAAGAGAGTTTTTGTGATGGGCGGCCACGAAGAAGGGCTTGTTTCATTCGGAAAAACAGTTGAAGAAGCTGCACAAACAATTCTTGCGCTGGATAGAATATAAATGAGACCTTTGAGTCCCTTTGGGTTGTACTTTGTGCCCTTTGTGGTAAAGTTCCAAACTCTAACCACGAAGGACACAAAGGATTGCACAAAGTACACGAAGTGGAATTTATGAAAGTTTGAAAAATTTGCATCATGACAAAAATAGCCATCATCGGAGGTTCCGGTCTTGAAAATCCTGAAATCCTGCAACATGCTGAAAGAATAAATCTGCAAACGCCATTCGGCGATCCTACCTCTGACTTTATCTGCGGACTGATAGGCCAGACAGAAGTGGTTTTGCTTTCCCGGCATGGTCGCGACCATACCATCACTCCATCGCATGTCAACAACAGGGCCAACCTCTATGCCATCAAACAACTGGGATGCACTCACATTCTGGCGACTACTGCCTGCGGAAGTTTGCGCGAAAACATCGGACGGGGCGATCTGGTGATCCCAGATCAGTTTATAGATTTTACGCGTCACAGGCCTGTTACCTTCTATGAATCTTTCAAGCCCGGTGAGATGAACCATACACCGATGGCAGATCCGTTTAATCCTTACCTCCGGGATAAATTGAGTGCAGCGGGCCGCGAACTTGACTTGAACTTTCATCCGGCCGGATGCATTGTCACCATCGAAGGACCCCGGTTTTCGACGCGCGCTGAGTCGAAGATGATCAGGCTCTGGGGCGGTGACATGATCAATATGAGTACTGCTCCTGAGTGCATTTTAGCCAATGAACTCGGAATTCCTTATGCTGCCATTGCGATGGCAACGGATTATGACAGTTGGAAGGAGGATGAAACACCGGTTTCCTGGGAAGAAATCCTTAAAGTCTTTGGACAGAATGTGCACAATGTGATAAATTTACTGCTTCAAGTTATTCCAACCATATAGTATGCTTTACAGAAAATTCGGGAAAACAGGCGAGATGGTTTCCATACTCGGATTCGGTTGCATGAGGCTTCCGTTACTGCCGGGAGGCGATTCTTCGAAAATCAATGAGGAAGAGTCCTCAAAGCTAATCCGTTATGCCATAGATCAGGGCGTCAACTATATCGATACGGCTTATCCCTACCACGGTACAGGGATGGGCTCGGCCGGACAAAGTGAACCTGTTGTCGGAAAAATTTTAAGGGCCGGATACCGGGAGAAGGTGAAACTGGCAACAAAACTTCCCAGTTGGCTGATTCACTCGCGGAAAGATATGGACAAATTTCTGGATGAACAATTGCGGAGGTTGGAAACGGATCATATTGATTTCTATCTCGTTCATGCGTTGAACAAATCCTTGTGGAAAAATGTCAGAAGTGCTGGTATTGCAGAATTTCTCGAGCAGGCAATCCATGATGGCAGAATCAAATATGCTGGTTTCTCCTACCACGATCAGCAGGAGAATTTTGATGAGATAGTGGATGATTTTGACTGGTCTTTTTGTCAGATTCAGTACAACTACATGGATGAAGATTTCCAGGCCGGACGAAAGGGACTGGAATATGCGGCCAAGATGGGTTTGGGTATAACCATCATGGAACCCTTAAGGGGTGGGAAACTGGCGCAAAGCCTACCAGAATCCATACAAACGGCATTCAACCGTACTGAGAAGAAAAGGAAGCCTGCCGACTGGGCTCTGAGCTGGATATGGAATCATCCGGAAGTTTCTTTGTTAATCAGCGGCATGAACAGCATGGATCAGGTTACTGAGAATATCCAATCTGCCGGGAGGGCAACCGAAGGTTCTTTTACATCTGAAGATTTCCAGGTAATTGAAAAAGTCAAACATATCTACAGACAAAGAATCAAGGTGGATTGCACTGCCTGCGGTTATTGCATGCCCTGCCCGTCAGGGGTGGATATCCCCGGATGTTTTGAGTATTACAACAATTATCATATGTTTGGCAAGGAAGACAACTACCGGTTTCTCAAACCAGAACAAAGGGCATCCGGTTGCACGGAATGCGGCAGTTGCGAGGAACATTGCCCGCAATCCTTGCCAATTCCCGAGCTTTTGAAAGAGGTCAAAGCGGTGTTTGAACCTTCCTGGAAAATGGTTTAGGACCAACATTCATTTCATCAGAGCGAATAGTAGGGATCAGGGGAAAAATCAGGAATGCTATTTTCCTGTCCTGTCCTTTTGCTTATCCCTTATTTGCTCCAGTTCGCTTTTCTCTTGTGCATATCCTCTGAAAAATAGATGGTTTTGGTCGCCAGAACCACATCCTGACTGCTTTTGGATAGTTTGTTAAAGACTACGGTATCCATCAGATGATCAATGTACTTTCTGCCAACCCAGGAGGCAAGGTCGATTAGGTTCTTCAGATAATTGCCGGTTATGATGCCGCATGCCAAGGAAGAAGCTTTTGTGGAGGTATCAGCAATCATTCCCTCGGTCGGAATCAACTGACATCGGTTTTACCTCTTTTACCTTATGCCTTAGCTGCGATCTGGACCTGAACTGGAGCAGACATTTTCCTGGTATCCGTAGAATGACAAAAGATGCTTGCTTCCCCCTGGCATCATTCCGGTTTCTTCGCATTCAATAAACTGGTGAAAT
Organism: uncultured Bacteroidia bacterium; assembly: GCA_903902325.1. GTDB lineage: Bacteria > Bacteroidota > Bacteroidia > Bacteroidales > Prolixibacteraceae > CAINVV01. The sequence goes on along the minus strand of CAIUUO010000280.1, from coordinate 4,634 downwards.
TTTCAACAATGCAGTACCTGTTCCTGAAGAGGCGTCGGGTAAAAGAATTTTGGAAGTTTAATATTATGTACAGATCACGTTATCCAGAATAAAACGTAACAGTAAATTCATGATTATGTATTTATAAGATAATCAATGAAATATGAAAATTATTTCTGTGCTTTAATGGCAAGTACGGAAAATACGGACAGGGGAATGATTTCCGGGTAGAAATGTAAGGAAATTAACCACACATATGTCCGCACATATGTATCTTTTTTCCTCTTTATACCAATGCGAAAATCACTGATTAGTATATAGTTCAATGAAAATCTGAGTAACTGAAAAATTTAATTGAGTTTCGAATCCCTAATAATCAATGATTTATATCATATGTCCATATAGATAAACTCATTAAGATCACTTTTTGGCACACCATTTGATCATGTAGGTAGAGGAACCTCAGTAGATGTAAGAAAATAACCTACAGGCTTCTGAATTTTTCTACAATAAATCAGCATTATTTAAAAAAAAATAATATAACTTTCGATGGGAAAAAAAGAGATACCGAATACTCGCAATGAACAAGTCACCCTAAACTTGTTTGCGATGTACCCAGCTAAACATAAATCAATGTTAGTCAGATCAACGGCTAATCCTGGCAAATCAGGTGATAAACCATTGATTATTAACATATAACAAATAAATCAAACTAAGAAATCTTAAAGAAACTATCTTTTTTGTTTTCAGAATTATTATTGAAGGCTGATTATACAGTTGTCTGAATTTTAATTTAACAATTGAATTACAATAGTTTGGCGGGCCTGGTTTTATTTACATAGATTTCATGCCTGATTTTAAACACTCCTGACCAAACTCTTACATACAACTAACAATGGTTCAAGTTCTTGAGTAAGTGATTTTTTTAGATTAAAACCGATTCAAAAATGCAATTTATACGAGTAACATTGGTCGCCATATTTCTGACTGCTTTAAGTCTGACCGGACTTTGGGCACAGGAAATTCCAGTCTCAGCAGGCGGTAATGCCCTGGGGCCTGGAGGCTCTGTTAGTTACTCCGTCGGACAAGTCGTTTACACCTCTATTTCAGGTATCACAGGATCAGTTGCTCAGGGTGTTCAACAGGCCTATGAAGTTTCAGTTATTAATTCAGACCCTGAAATCAGTTTGGCCGTTTCTATTTATCCTAACCCTACAACAGACTATGTCACATTAAAAATTGGCAATTTCTCCAACAACAACCTTGCTTTTCAACTTTATGACATGAATGGAAATATTTTACAGAGTTCCAAAATATATGGTCCTGAAACCAGTATAACCATGAATTATCTTCTTGCATCAACCTACCTGTTGAAGGTAACTGAAAATGACAAAGAAGTTATTGTGTTCAAGATCATCAAATATTAACAAACAGGATCGTAAACTCGTATAAACAGTAATTATAAGAACGGGAAAAGGATGTAACAATCCTCAGTAATACTTAATATCAGAATGCAGCAAAAGGTTACCCTGTTTTTGAAAAAAAGTGATTGATTTTACTGAAAAGTTTTTGAAAGGTCATTTTAAAAGATAAAAAATATAAAATCGTTGTGATTTTATATGGAGGATAAGAGAAAAACGGGCTGTCATCATGGATCGAAAAGAAAACAATTGAAGCGACTATTCGATGGTGCCTGGCTGAAACGAATGATTGAGATCAATCATTTAGGTTGAGTTGAAAATTGTGTCTGGCTTTCATACATATTATGTCACGGACAGAATTAGAAAAAAAGAAGTAAGTGATAATAAATTAAAGATTTAAGCTCGTTTTTGCAGAACTTTTTCTGTTTTTATTTGTATTCTATTAATGAAGGGCGAACAATGAATTTTGTTTGTTCTTCTTTGTCATTGATAGGATATTAAACACCAGGAAATGTTGGCCATCTTTTTTACTTTTTTACTTAAAAAAATAACCTTACATAAACAAAACATCGATACCACAAGCCATGAAAACAAAAATTTTCATATATGTTTCAGCGTTGCTCATTTCGGGCGCCATGCTGATCAACAGTAAGTCAACTTTTGCACAAGCGCCGAATAAATTTAGTTATCAGGCGGTAGTCAGGAATAGCAGCAATGGACTTGTTGCCGGTAAAACTGTTGGAGTAAGGATAAGCATCTTGCAGGGCACGGCCACCGGGTCGGTGGTTTATACGGAAACCCAGACATCGAATACCAACGCAAACGGCTTGGTATCCCTGGAAATTGGGAATGGAACCGGCTTCAGTAAAATTGACTGGGGGAAAGGTCCATTCTTCATCAAAACTGAATTTGATCCGACCGGAGGAACTTATTATACCATCACTGGTACCTCCCAGTTGCTCAGTGTGCCTTTTGCCTTGCACGCATTAACCGCTGATAATGCCATCATTTCTGAGACTGATCCTGTATATGCTGCAGCACCGGCCGGAACCATCACATCTACCAACATCACCAATTGGAATTCTGCTTATAGCTGGGGTAATCATGCCACAGCTGGTTATCTGAAGAACTTTACCGAACTCGATCCAGTCTTCGGAGCGTCTCCTGCCAAAATTATAACTACCACCAATATTGCCAACTGGACACTCGCATACAGTTGGGGCGATCACGCCGGACTATACAGACCCATCACCTATGTTCCTGACTGGAGTGAAATTACTGGCAATCCGTTTAAAATCACCTCTCCCCTTGCCGGCCATATTCTGCGATATAATTTGGTGTTGGGTAAATTTGAAAACGTGGCGCCAGATTATTATACCAAAACGGAATTGCAAACTCCCGGAGGAGCCCAGATTCACTGGAGGAATATCACCAATACTCCTTCTACCCTAGCCGGTTACGGAATTACCGACGCAGCCCTGGCAACACACAATCATACACTCGATGGGTTGTCCAATGTAAAGATAACCACCAAAGCTGATGCCAACTTAATACAGTGGGATAATGTTAACTCCAAATGGGTCAACAGAACATTGGCAGAGGCCGGTATACAGCCTGCAGGCGATTATATTTCAGGTAAAATTAAACTTACCGGTGATATTACCGGAACGGGCACGAACAATATTGTCACTTCACTTGCCAAGAGCGGTGTTGATCCGGGTACATACACCCAGGTTGCCGTGAACAGCAAAGGTTTGGTTACGGCAGGCGGTAATCCGTCGTCCTTATCAGGTTATGGCATCACCGATGCTTTGTCTATTTATGGGGGCACCATGATTGGTAAACTCATTACGGCAACAACTTCCGATGCCAGGGCTGGGATCAGTGTGCCTCCCGGAGTAGCCCCAACGGCGCCTATCGATGGTGACATCTGGACCACCAGCACCGGACTATATGCCCAGATCAACGGTATAACTTTGGGACTTACCGGAGCGGTCGGTACCGTAAAAAGCGTTGGACTGTCAGCTTCCAACGGTATTACAGGATCTGTTGCCAACTCTACCACCACACCTGTTATTTCACTGGGACTGGGAGATATAACTCCGACAAAGGTAACGACTGCAGGCGACGTAACGGGAAATACCCTGATATCCACTGTACCAACAGGCACTGCACCGCTGGTAGTAACTTCAACCACTCCTGTCGCCAATTTAAGCATTGACGGGAATGCGAAAACTGCCACTACAACAACCCATATTGCCGGTGGAACAGGAGGCGAAATACCCTACCAAACCGGTGTGGCCACAACAGGTCTGACGGCCATCGGTGCCCCGGGACAGGTACTGACTTCAGCTGGGGCTGGTGCTCCAACCTGGACAACCGCTACAAATACCAACACTGCAGGTGCAATTGTTCAGAGGGACGGTACCGGCAACTTCATCGCGAATAACATTACCAGCGACCTGACGGGTAATGTAACTGGTAATGTCACAGGAAATGTGAGCGGATCAGCGGCCACCTTTACAGGCTCACTTGCCGGAGATGTGTCCGGAAATCAGGGAACTACCTCTGTCGACAAAATCAAAGGAGCAACACTTGGAACAACAACTGCAACAGATAAAAATATTTTAATTGCGAACGGGTTAACATGGGAATCACAAACCGTCAGCGGGGATGTAACGATCGACAATACAGGAGCCACAACAATTTCAGGTAATGCAGTTACCACAACCAAAATAGCACCCGGTGCCAACAACCAGGTACTTGTAACAGATGGTACAGGAACAGTAGCATGGATCAATAAGGATGCATTCGGTGCAATAGCCGATCAGGTTACTATCTCCGGACTTGGAACAACGGTTAGTCCGTTCCTGGTCAAAGATTTGGGTATTGTCACAACCAAACTGGCAGACAATGCCGTTACCACCGTCAAGATTGCTGACGCCAACGTAACAACCTCTAAGATTGCTGATGCAAATGTCACAACGGCAAAAATCCTGGATGCCAATGTTACAACCTCTAAGATTGCCGATGCCAATGTTACCACTGCAAAGATAACACCCGGTGCCAACAACCAGGTGCTTGTAACGGACGGAACAGGAACAGTTGCATGGATCAACAAGGATGCTTTTGGCGCCATCGCCGATCAGGTCACTATCTCCGGACTTGGAACAACGGTTAGTCCGTTCCTGGTCAAAGATTTGGGAATTGTCACGAACAAATTGGCTGACAATG
>CAIUUO010000279.1 GCA_903902325.1 uncultured Bacteroidia bacterium | reverse complement strand
CGGAACCGGGACTGCCTTCAATCACCAGGATGGATATTGATTGTTGTAATTTTCTTCATCCTCGAATGATGCCAGCGAATGGCGGTAATCAGCTTCGCCACATGCAAAATGTTCGGCATGGTTGCCGTTTGGCCAGTAAATGATCTCTTCGCCTTTTTTAATCGGTTTTTTGCAGGTGTAACATGTGCTGGCGAAGCGTGACGTCATTTGCCTGGGGTCCAGTGATCTTCCTTTGTAACTCATTTTTTTGGGTTTAAATTATGAATGAAAAAAGCCGTGAACTCCCGCCCACGGCTTGAAATTTATCTTTCAGAAAGGTGCAACCTCTTCGGCTAATTCAGGTACCTGAACTTCTTCTTCATCAAGGATGATTTGTTCGTTGCCCAGGATATACTCAGCAGCTTTTTCAGCCCGGGAAGCGGCCCACATGATCCATTTCTGATTGTCGCGGAGTGATGTTGCCCAGGAATTGATATAAGCATTTGAATTGCGTTGCCTGTTTTTCAATCCCGCTCTGTCGGCCAGAAATGAAGAGCAAAGTTCAGCGACCAGTTCCTCCTTAGAATATTTATCGTCTCCAAAATTATTGTGGAAGGCTTCAAATCTGTTTAATCGTTTCGGGTGGCCTGTTGCGTGGGCATTATGCCGATATCGGCATAAGTGTCATAATGCCGCATCCATTATTATGCCGCATGGACTTGACAAAGTGTTGATTTCTACACTTCTCAGATACAGGTATTCGGCATAATTTTACCTCTTTTTAAACCAAAACAGGAGGTGAATTATGGAAACATTAAAAACCCAATCAAGGGAAAAACTCAAGGCTGAGTATCGAACGTATCTTAGCCGCCAGCGTGGATTAGCTGATGAAACTATCTACAAATACTGCAGTTTTATGGATAGGTTGCTTAAATTCAAATTCGGAGAAGGTCCGGATGAAGTGTCAAAAATAACGGGGCTTGACATTGCTGACTTTCTACAATACATGACAGTACGTAATCTACCGTTCCGGGATTTAACAGTCGTAAGTAGTATGCGCAGTTTTTTCCGGTTTTTATTCCAATATGAGAAAATTGAGACCAACCTGGCAGTTGGAATCCCAAGTGTTGCCCGGAAATGTGCTCGGCGCATTCCTTATCATTTGACGCCAGACAATGTTGAAGAATTACTTGAAGCCTTGCGTACTCTATCCACTTGTAGTTGGAAAAAACGTAACTATGCGATGGTTTTACTAATGGCACGTCTGGGACTTCGATCGCCGGAAGTCATTGCTATACAATTGGATGACATTGATTGGCGCAATGGAGAAATATATATTCGTGGGAAAGGTGGTTTTCACGATAAAACGCCGTTGCCACAGGATATAGGAGAAGCCATAGCAGATTATCTCATGCATGAACGGATAGGCACAAGTCGATATTTATTCGTAACCTGGCATATTCCACACAGGCCTTTTAAAGATGCTGCGGTTTTGAATTACATTCTTAATCAGGCATTGAAAAAAACGAATATTCCAACACCTGCGCCATATTCGGTCTTCAATATGCTCCGACATAGCCTTGCTACCAACCTGGTGCAGAAAGGTGCAAGCCTTGAAGAAATCAGCAATACGTTACGGCATCGTTCACGCGCTACTACATTGTTATATGCCCGTCAGGATATTAACGGTCTGCGGACTATTGCACTGCCCTGGCCTTTGAAGGAAGGAGGTCAGCTATGATCCTTTCAATGGAGTTGCAGCGTTATCTGAAAATACGGCGTAATCTCGGATATGATTTGTATACGGATGAACGTGTTTTGAAACAATTTGTTTCTTTTCTGGAATCGAAAAACCAAATACACATTACCACTAATCTGTTTTTGGAATGGAAACAGTTCTTTGGTAAAGCATCCCAAAATACATGGGCAAGACGTTTGGGAATGGTCCGGTTGTTTGCATCCTGGTTATACTGTATTGACTCACGTCATGAAATTCCACCTCAAAATTTAATCTCCGGTCATCAGATACGAAAACGACCTTTTATTTATACCGATGATCAGATCCGGTGCATAGTTGAAGTTGCCAGTCTTCTGCCTTCAGGAAATGGCTTTCGTTCAATCACCTATCCGGCATTCTTTGGGCTTGTGGCTGTAACAGGACTGCGGATCAGCGAAGCTATTTCTCTAAATGACAGGGATGTAGACCTGCAAAATGGAATTATTACGGTGACCTACAGTAAAAATGGGAATAACCGGATATTACCGGTTACAGAGTGCACAAAAAGCCAGTTGAAAGAATATTCCAGAAAACGTGACAGGCTTTTAGGGCATAAACCTGAACCTTTTTTTGTTTCTGATGATGGCATTCGTTTGACCGATTGCGCCGTCAGGTACAACTTTGCAGTTATTGGTAAAATGATAGGTTTGCGCACAGAACAACCTTTCCACAAACACGGAGTTGGTCCCCGCATTCATGATTTGCGGCATACATTTGCGGTTAAAGTCATGATGAACTGGTACAAGGAAGGCAAAAATATCGATCAGGAAATGCTCAAACTGGTCAATTATTTAGGGCATCGAAAAGTCACGTTTACCTATTGGTACATTGAGGCCGTTCCTGAATTGCTGGCCCTGGCTTCACAGCGCGCGGAAAATTATATGGAGAAGGAGGTGCAACCATGACCGTCATGACTCTTTCTGCACTGGTCCAGAAATTTTTTACGGACAAACTTTACACACAGATGGAAGCGAGTCCTCATACGATCAGCAGTTATCGTGACACATTCAGATTGCTTTTAAAATTTGCTGGTGAGAAGACTGGTAAAGCGCCAACGATGCTGATTGTTAATGATCTTGATGCTGAAATGATCGGAGTATTCCTGGACGATATTGAAAACGTGCGAAAAAACGCTGCCAGAAGCCGGAATACACGGCTGGCAGCTATCCGGTCTTTCTTCAGGTTTGTTGCAGTTCATGAACCAGCTTATATGCTTCATTGCCAGAGAATACTGAGTATGCCATCCAAACGCTATGTTAAGCGTAATGTTGAGTTCCTGGATGCCCTGGAAATGCAGGCTTTGTTAAATGCACCGGATTGCGCCACATGGATCGGACGTCGCGATCATGCAGTCCTTGCAATCGCTTTACAGACCGGGTTAAGAGCAACTGAACTTGTAAATTTACAATGTTGTGATATTGTTCTTGAAACAGGGGCACATGTACGCTGTTTAGGCAAAGGACGTAAGCTTCGGGCAACACCCCTAAGACGTGAAACTGTTGGCGCAATGAGAACCTGGTTAAAGGAACGATGCGGCTCTGACCACGATCCGCTTTTTCCAACTATGCGCGGGGATAAAATGAGCCGGGATGCTCTTGAACATTTGGTAAAACGGCACATGAAAACGGCATCCCGATCTTGTTCTTCTCTGATCGGAAAAAGGATTAGCCCACACATTCTGCGTCACAGTACAGCAATGGATTTGCTCCATCATGGCGTAGATCAGGCTGTGATTGCTCTTTGGCTCGGTCATGAATCAATAGAAACCACACAGGTTTATATCCATGCTGATATGACGCTAAAAGAAAAAGCGCTGGCGAAAATGTCCAATCCGTCCGTAAAATCTGGTCGTTATAAACCGGATGACAAATTACTCAACTTCCTCGAAAGCTTATAAATTATGCCGAATAGCCGCACCGGAAAAGCACTAACAACAGGGGTTAGCAAAACCGGTGCGGCATAATAATGGATGCGGCATTATGACACATTTCATGGTAGCAAATTCTATAAAAATCTTCTGACGATGCATATTGATTTTCTGATGGCATAGTGATCAAATCAGCCACCGGTGAGTAACTTGGTGAAACGTCGAGATTGGTATAATGAATTTCAGGAATCCCTTTAAATCCAGAAATAATCTGTTCTGCCGACACATACTGAGCGGATTTCCGGTCGATGGTCGCTTTGTCAAGCTCGGCAATTTTCTGTTTGCCGGTATCATCAAAGTGAGCCTGTTCGCTATTGAAAATATGATAGTACCGGAGGATAAATTTGCTGTCTGTTTCCCCGGTACTGGCGTTTTTTAGATCAGTTTTCTTCCAGAACACGATAAGGGTGGACTTTTCACCTTTTCGAACCTGGCCACCATTGG
>CAIUUO010000278.1 GCA_903902325.1 uncultured Bacteroidia bacterium | reverse complement strand
CACTGAAAGCAGACAAACTGAATCTTTTACCATCGACGCTTCCTTCCAGAAAACGGTAGTCTCCGGTAGTCGTCAAAATTGAACCTGTCAGGGAAGATTCCTTTTGCTCAAAATTGCCAACCGTTTTATCCATATTTCCGGCAGATCCGATTTCGATATCCCAGGTTCCTGAAATTGAAACGGATGAAGCTTCACTGCCCTTTGGAAACCGGGGAGTCTCACCAGCCTCTGCTTTAAACGGAATGCCTTCACCCGGCTTCTCACTATTCAGTTTCCTGAATTTTCCCGAAAGGGAATTTCCTCCTGTCAGTTTGCCTGATAACACTGCATCATAAAGATCAACGGGAATAAATACGGAATCATTCCGGTAGGCAATATTTTTGAGCGGAAAACGTTCTGATCCGTTGATCAGGTAAACAACCGTACTCTCCGGACTCTGGCCGGTTACCTCGAAAATAAAGGGAATAGTATGATCCGGAACCATGAATTCGCCTCGCCAGCGGCCTTCCTGAAGGCGTTGGGTTTGAGACTGACATGCGCCAAATAGAATGAGCGCAAACAAAAAAGACAGGTAACCGGAAAGTTTGAAATTTCGCATGATTGTATTTTTATGACAAACCAAAATCCTGTAAAACAAGCGTTCAAAGATAATTCTTTTCGTGTGTCTACTAAAACAAAGGACGGGATATTATCCACCGGCAATTTTGACTGAATGTCTGAAATCCCAGCTACAGGGATACAATTTATACAAAAATGACAGGTATCATGAACCAAAATATTTATCTTTAGCCTTAAGAATATGTCGCGCAAAGTCCGCTTTTTCTCTTTGCGCTCTTTGCGTGCTTTGCGCGACATATTATTGTCTTTTGGTTGAAGGATCAAATTGACCTGATGCAAACGAACTACTGATTAACCAACAAATTCAAATCAAAGATGGGGATAGCACAAAAACAGGCACCAGCCCAGACCAGGGTTGCCTCAATCGATTTTTTCAGGGGATTCACTATGTTTCTGCTGATTGGAGAAAGCACTGGACTGTATGGCCACATCCATTCAATCAACAACGGGATAACCCAGTTCTTCGGGACACAACTGTCGCATCATGAATGGCACGGACTGCATTTCTGGGATCTCATTCAACCCTTCTTCATGTTCATCGTGGGGGTTGCCATTCCATTTGCGGTTGCCAACAGGCAAAAAAAGGGAGACACGGACAAAGCCATACGCATCCATGCGGTGAAGCGCTCATTTTTGCTGCTGTTCCTGGGTTGGGCTTTGTATTGTGTGGGTCCGGGAAGGATCGTTTTCCGGCTTCAGGACGTTCTGGCACAACTATCTGTGACTTACCTCGTGGCCTTTCTGATCAAGGACAAAAGCTTCTCATTCCAATTGATCCTAACTCTCGTAATCCTTTTGCTTACGGATCTGGCATACAGGTTTTTTCCCGTTGAAGGTTTCAACCAGCCATGGGTACCCTACCAGAATCTGGGTGCCTTTGTGAACAACAAGATTGAAGGAGTGGATAAAACCAGTATTTGGGCATCACTCAATGCCATACCTACCATCGCGCATACCGTTTGGGGTGTCCTTTGCGGCAAATTGCTGATGAGCGACAAACCGGTCAATCAGAAGATCAAGTACCTGTTGATGGCAGGCTTCGCCGGTTTGATTATTGGATTTTCCCTTGACTTATTGGACATTACTCCTATAATCAAGAAAATTGCCACATCTTCCTTCGTTTTTGCCAGCGGTGGATGGGCTATACTTGCTCTGACTTTTTCTTACTGGCTAATTGATGTAAAGAAATTATTTGTCAAGAATTCAAAAATGTTCGTCATTGTTGGAATGAACTGCATTTTCATCTATCTCTTCTTCGAAGTCGGGGGTGCCGATTTGATTGAAAAGATTTTCATCCCATTTACCAAAGCTTTGTTTACCTGGGGAGGTGAAATCACTGTCGGGATCATGACGAGCCTTGCAAGCTGGGCATCTATGTGGTACATGTGCTATTGGTTGTACAAGAACAAACTTTTTATTAAAATATAATTGCTTATGAATGAAGTAGTCTATAAACTGGCCAAAATGATTGATCATTCAATCCTTCACCCAACCATGACTGACGCCGACCTAAAACGTGAATGTGAAGTAGCCATGAAATACAATGTAGCTTCCGTCTGTGTAAAACCTTACATGGTTAGACAGGCAGTTGAATTATTAAAAGGCACGGATGTTCAAGTGGGTTGTGTAATTGGTTTCCCTTCAGGGAATTCAGCCATTAATGTGAAGGTTTTTGAAGCAGAAAATGCTTGTAAAGACGGCGCTGTTGAAATTGACATGGTAATCAATATCGGAAAAGCCTTGCAGGGGGATTGGAATTACATAACGGACGAAATAAAAGCTGTGACCAATGCCTGTCATTCATACAAGGCAATTGTAAAAGTAATTTTCGAAACTGACTTCGTAAAAAAAGAAGATGATATTGTTGAGCTATGCAGGATCTGCACTGAGGCTGGAGCTGATTACGTAAAAACATCTTCGGGTTTTGGTTTTGTGAAACAGGCCAACGGAGATTATAATTATGTTGGGGCGACTGTGCCGGTTTTGGAACTGATGAAGAATAGTGTAGGTCAGAAAGTGAAAATCAAGGCTGCCGGCGGAGTCCGCACCCTTGATCAACTTCTTGCTGTTCAGACAGCTGGTTGCACGCGTTCAGGTGCTACAGCCACTGCCGTAATAATGGAAGAAGCTTTCAAACGTTTTGGAAATTGAAGATTGCAAAATTCTTTAAACACTACTTGTCCCGATTTTTCGGGAAAGGACTCTAAGTACACACAAAGGCCACAATGCGGCTTCTAAATATACTTTCATTGTGTCCTTTGAGTTTACCTTTGGGTTCTTTGTGGTTAAATCGTCATTTGAAATACTTTTCTGCAAACCGGATAAAGATTGGCCAGTTGGGTGCCGGGGTATGGCCACTGCTGTGCTGCCTGAATGTAAGGTCACCATCCATCAATGGAGTCTCCACATGTGGAAAAATGGTTGTACCCAAATCCTTTTTACCAAGAAGCTTATAGACAGGTCCCGCAGCAACTGCCGCCATAAACATCCCTTTGGCATCAACCCAGCCATCACCCTTTTCACCGCTGCTGATAAAGACCGGACGCGGAGCGCACATGGCGATCAACTCGTGCGAATCAACAGGCATATCCTTCGGGGTAAGTGGTCCGGCATATTTGATGAAATTACCTGCCATCCAGTGATACTCACCGGATGAAGCCACGTTTTCGACCAACTCCCCTGCATTACGCCTGTGCAATTTGGCCCCACCTTCTCCGGAAGAACTAACGAAAGCAATGGCGAAACGGCTGTCGTACGCCATCGTTACCAGGGTTGCTTTACCGTATCGGGAATGTCCTTCAATCCCTACCTGACGTGCATTAACGGCCTTGTCCGTTTCAAAATAATCGAGCGCACGGCTGGCTCCCCAGGCCCAGGCACGCAAGGAACCCCAGTCATCCGGTTTTCTGTACTTCCCTTTGTTCATCAAACCGATGATGCCCTGGGTCAATCCGGCTCCGTTATCCGCCTGGATGCTGTTGGGCAAGATTATGGCAAATCCCCAACCCTTTTCCAGGAGTTGTTGTTGCCAGGTTGGCTCTTTACTTGCATTTGGCATAGCTGGCATGCGAAATCCGGGAGGAAAAATAAACCCAAATTCCATGATAACCGGTACCGGTTCCTTTGCTTCTGCTGGTGTAGTCAGAGTCATCCTGATGTCCACATTGACAGATGGATATCCTGAATTATCCACATGACCGACCATTGTTTTGGCGATGACCTTGTACTTGCCAACCGTGTCATTCTTGATTTCAGTCACCTCCCACTTTACCTTCGGAGTGTTTTGAGGCATACGTCCGTAAATTTCGCGGTCAAAATCTTCCACAATCTCGGGACGGCGCTTTTTCCACCAGGTTTTGGCAGATGTCACAGATTTGCCATTTTTCATCCCGAGCGGGTCGGGCAGATCCGGAAATGGGTTGGCTTTGGCTTCATCGTAATTGGCAGCATTGGGCGCCTTCGGATCATTTCCGTTGGCTCCCTGCCGAATCGTTTTAATGCCGAGCTGATCCAGCATATTCTGGTAATCGACGGAGGTAATCTTATTAATGCTGTCGCGTGCCTGTTTTGAAAACTGAGCCTGCGAAGCGCTGCAAAGCAGAACTAAAACGAATAAAACTCCGGTTAATCTTTTCATGGCTGTAGACTAAATCTTTAATTAATCATTCTATAATCAAAATATTTACCCTTCATACAAGGGCCAACTAAATACTTATTTGAAAGGTCTGAAAAAGCTTTCAGGAGGCCCCAGATAACTTGGCTTTAATCCTCCTGTATCAACAATGATCTTTTGCAGCACTACGCCCGGATCAATCATGAATATTTTCAATCTGTGATATCCGGGAGTTTTAATTTCATGGCTGGAATGGCTAAACCGGGCATTATCGCTTACAACTTTCTCCCAATCCCTGTTTCCGTTTCTTGCATTGTAACCTTCTGGCACGAGTGTAATGACCTGCGGAGTTTCATCGTCAAAAGAGATTGCATACCGCAAACCTCTTCCTGGCTGAAAATTGAGTGCTGGAGAAAATATCGCGGTGACATCCATTTTGCCGTCACCAAACATATACATCTGGTATTCCAGGGAAGGTGAATCTTTACCCGGTACGGCAGGATCAGCATAAATGTCTGCCGTAGCTCTCATCGCAGACAAAGTATGACCGTAATCTTCGATTTTGTCCCAACTGCGGGTGCTGGTATTGTTTCGTGAGGCATAATGTTCAGCTTCCATCGAGACAAAACCATCACTTTCAACAAATCCCTGCAATTTTTTACGGGAAGGCTCTGTTGGATTAAAAATATTCACCTGCACAGTTACCTCGCTGCCGGCACTTGAAATCTTTACTTCAGCCAAGGATTTGCCTTTTGGCGCCTTGCCCCAGTCGACTTCAACCCAAAGTCGCTCATCTGCACCATATATTCCCGTGGTTTTGGTTGTAATGATCCAGGGAAGGTTCGTTTGTATCACTGTTTCCAAAGATTTCTTTCCCTTGTTGAAGACATCGATGTAACGTTTTTGCCTGTTAAAAACATCAAAGCATGGCAATACGGGTATTGAAGATTCCCCCGGCCAGACACCCGGGGAGCCTTCTACCGAGATACCCAGGGCCGGCAGATCACCCGGAGTGATTTCTTTCAGTTTGATTGCACGGAGACTGTTTTGCGGAGGATCCACCCAACTCATATATCCAAGATGCGTCTGATCCATGAAGTGATTCCATCTGCCTCCTCCAAATTCATGGTTATAGTAACCCATCAAAGCCGTGTCAGCCTGGAAAAGCATTTTTGTTTGGTCGGCCATTGCATTGGTACTCGCACGTCCCTGGGCAAAGTACAGTCCATTCATTCCCGCGGCAAGATATAGCTCATTTACGATGGCACAGGCCTTCACTGGAAAAAGGACCAGTTGGTAATAAGCTTCCTTCATCTCCGAAGGAAGCTTGTCGAAAATCCTTTCGGCTTTCACAGACAAGATCTGATAATCCTCCACAACCCTTTCAGCTTCACGGTAGTTCACCAGGCTGTAGGTCGAAGGAGAAAGAAGTTCCGGTTTGCGTCTGCCGTTGAATTTTGTGTAGGTCATCAAAATTTCTGCTATCTCTCTGCAATAGGTAGCCCCAAACTGACTCCTGGCCCATTTAACCGTATATTCCCGGATGCTTTCGCCGGTATGGGAATCTGTATTCCATGCCAGGTCAAGGAAATACTCCATGGGCAACTCGTATCCCTTGAAGTGCCCGACGTTGACAATCCAGACTTTGTCGGCGCCATATTTTTTGGCCAGCGACATCTGGTCCCAAATTTTAGGCAGCGGACTGCTATTGAGCCATTGATAGTTTCTTGGTCCGCCATGGTAATCGAAATGGTAATAGATGCCGGCTCCACCGCTTCGTTTTTGCTCCGCAGCTGTCGGCAGGCGCCTGACATTGCCCCAGTTATCTTCCGCCCAGAGTAACGTCACATCGTCCGGGACCCTCATGCCGGCATTATAATAATCAAGCACTTCCTTGTAGAGGCACCAAAGCTGGGGTATTTTCGCAACATCAGGGTTTATCTCATCCGAAAGTATTTTTCGCTGTACATCGACTATTTTTTCAAGCATAGACATGTTGGCAGCAGGTCCTCCGGGAGCCATTTCCGTATCATTTGCGCCTCTTAATCCAATTGTTACCAGACTTTCGTAGTTCCTGTTCCTCCTGATTCCTTCCCGCCAGAATGATTCAAGAACGTCGGGATTTTTGGCGTAGTTCCACGTGCCTATGCTCTTTTGGAAACGGCGATCCCACTCTTTTTGTGCACGCAGCATCGGCTCCTGGTGAGAGTTCCCCATAACGATACCGTATTCATCCGCCAACCGCGGATTTTCAGGATCATCCTCGTTAAAGGCATTGTTCCACATGGCCGGCCAGAGATAGTTCCCCTTTAACCTTAAAATAAGTTCAAAAAGTCGGGTATAAAACTCGTGGCCATAATTTGCAATTCCATTGGGGATCGGTGGATTTTCGCCAGGTTTCACCGATCCATATTTTTCCTTGATCCAATTGGTCAGGTCGGGAGCCTCATCATTCAAAAATATCCCTCGGTACTTCACGGAAGGAGCACCCTGAATGTATTTGCCTGCATGGATGTACAGTGCAGATTTCCTTGGAACTGGAACATCCGCCCACCAGTACCATGGTGATACCCCAATCTGCCTCGAAATTTCATAAATGCCGTAGATAGTCCCCCGTTTATCACTTCCAGCAATGACCAATGCACGACGAACACCCGGAAATGGATTTTTTACCACCTGAATCAGAAAGGTTTCCCATTTCCCGAAAATGCCTGAAATGTCAATTTTTTTGTCTGCTATCAGCTTATCAATGATTGGGCTTTTCCCAATGGTCCCTGCAACAATAACCTCGTTTACTTTGGGTATCGTGTCCAAATACATAACGGGCGTTACGGAGGTAACTTTACCTATATCTATCCTTAGGTCCCTGAAGGCTATTGCTACTCCGTTCCACTCGTTGGAACTGATCAGCAAGGGTGCAGATCTCCCTGAAGTTGACAGGGTAAAATCGCCTTTGCCGTTTCCCTGAATAACCAGGGAATTTATGTCTGCAACTGATTGCGCGTGAACAATGGAGAGTGAGAACACACACGCAACAAATAAGAATGAAAATTTGAACATCAGGGTAATTTCAGAATATAATTACTTGCATGAATGCCTTCTTTGGTTTAAGGTCCTGGTCAAACAACAGGGGGTAATTCTTCCTTCCCCTGATTGGAAAATTGTCAAGCCAACTGCTCCTATCCGAGACATTCCAGAAGGTCACGCCAGTGATAAATTTTTTATAGTCACGGAAAACCCCGAAAACCATTTTGTACTTTTCAATTTGTTTTTGCTCCCTCTCCGGAGTAAACAGGTGATCAGCCGGATCCTTTTCTTCCGATGTATAGATGGAGACATCCAGTTCAGTGACCTGAATCTTCAATCCAAGAGAAGAAAATTTTTCAATAGCATCCCTTAAGTCCTTTTCGGAAGGCTGGTTGATGTTCCAGTGCCCCTGCAGTCCAATGCCATCAATGGGTACACCAGCATCGATGAGCTTCTTCAGCAGTTTGTAAATTTTGTCCCTCTTACCAGGAAATTCCGTATTGTAATCATTGTAGAAAAGCCTGGCATTCGGATCTGCTTCGTGTGCCCACTGGAAAGCCTTTGCAATGTATTCCTCCCCACATATTTTGTACCATTCGGTCTCGCGCAGAAACTTCGAATCATTGTCGTCCACCGCTTCATTGACAACATCCCAGGCATAGATTTTCCCCTTGTACCGGGTGACTACCGCTGTAATGTGTTCCTTCAGCCTCGCCAGAAGCACCTCTTTCGAGACAGGGTTTCCGGCGTTGTCCTTAAACATCCATGCCGGAGTCTGTTTGTGCCAGCAGAGCGTATGCCCACGCATCAGCAGTCCGTGTGCCTGTGCAAAATTGACAATCTTGTCGGCATTGTCCCACGAATACCTGCTTTCTTCAGGATGAATCAAGGCACTCTTCATCACATTTTCGGCTGTCAGGCTTGCGAAATGCTTTATAATAAGAGAAGACTCCGGTTCATTCAAGGAGAAAGGGGAAACAGAAACACCTATCGGGAAGAAATCCTTGTAGTAAGTTTTTAATCCTGACACTGAATCCGGGTTCAGGCTGGCAACACGGTCAGAATTTCCAGCCAGCGAATCCCTGCCGGCAAAAAGAAGAACGGACAGAACCAGGATGGAACAGGAGATCACTTTTCGGTAGGATCCCGATGCGAAAAGAAACTTTTCCATGATTACATTTTTTTTGGATAAATGGTCCGGGTACGTTTTCCTAAATTTTTCCGGAAATTAGAATATTTAAAATTACCTATTCTGTTTGAAATTTCAACCAACGATTTTTCCGGCAATTTATTCCGTACAAATTTTTAACTTCATCTTGTTTTTAAAAAGTGTATCAAACCCCAATTCAATAAAAATATCAACAAATATGAAAGATTCACAAGAATTATCCCTCGTTGAAAAATTACTGGCCAACCTGGAGGAACTTTTACCGGTTTTTATGGAAATCCCCGAAGACAAGGCCATTTCAAATGGCGGAGCGGCCGTTTGCATCATCGACGAAGAGGGCAGGATTTTCGGGAAGTTGTATGGCACCGACAAACTCAGATGCAGGGAAACCTTTAAAATTGCCTGGACCAAAGCAAGCCAGGTGTGGATTACCGGCATCGAAACCAACGAATATGAAAAATTGGTATTCAACGAACAAATCGACTTTCGGCAGTTTGGCATCAGGATGCCTGATTTTATCGGGTACAAGGGCGGGCAGCCTGTCACCTTCAGCGATGGGACTAAACTATCCGTTGGATTTAGCGGATTCAGGGGAACCACTGATCTGGAAATCGTTATAAAGGCTGTAGAAAAAACAGACCCAACCTCAAAATAGTAATCAGAATGAAATAATGATATACTCAATTTCCTCATTATTTGACCTCCCCCAACCTCCCGATGAATCAGGACAGGCTCTCCGAAGGAGGGGAGTAATGCACGGATGGTGATATGAATGCAAATCTAAAGTCTCCCCCTCGGGGTCCCGAAAGACTTCGGGAAGAGGGGTCAAATTTTGAAACATGAGGCACCAATTTTTTCCCATTTCTTAGAACATACTATTTTATGAAAAAACACGTTTACAGACTCATTGTCACATTATCATTTTTTCTCCTGATCGTTCAATCCGGCATATCGCAAGTCTCAGGCAAATACAATTCATCTCTCCTGGGAAAAAATGTTTTTGTGTTTGATCCGGCAATGGATATGAAGGTGGTTCAGTCTTTGATAGACTCGATCGGCAATGTCCAGCACGACAGGAAGAGCGAATTCAGCACGAAGCGCTACGCCTTTTTGTTCAAACCCGGAACCTACAGCCTGAATCTCACGATGGGATATTACATGCAGGTAATTGGACTTGGCAAATCGCCCGAGGATGTTGTAATTAACGGGAATTTGATCTCAAAGGGATTGTTCAACAATGGCAATGTGACCTGCAATTTCTGGCGTTCCGTCGAAAATCTGACCATGGTACCTACCGGGGATTCCACCATGATCTGGGGTGTCTCGCAGGCGGCTCCCATGCGCAGGGTACATGTCAAAGGAAACATCCAACTCCACGACCACGGCTGGGCCAGCGGAGGTTTTCTGGCTGATTCGAAAATAGATGGAACTGTCTATTCCGGTCCGCAACAACAATGGTTTTCGCGGAACGATGAAATGGGAGCCTGGAAAGGAGGCAGCTGGAACATGATGTTTGTGGGGGTTCATGGCGCCCCGGCCGACAAGTGGCCTGCCAATCCATATACCGTTATCAATGAAACGCCTGAAATCCGGGAAAAACCTTATCTGGCTTTTGATAAGGAAGATTTCTGTGTCGCCGTACCCAAACTGACTAAAAACAGCAGCGGAGTAACCTGGATGAACCAACCCGAAGATGTGGAGATTTTGAAATTGAGCAGTTTTTACGTGGTTACATCCACCGATAATTCCATTTCAATCAATGCAGCCCTGAAAGCTGGCAAGAATCTGCTTTTTACCCCGGGAATCTATCCCATTGATGAAAGCCTGAAAATTGACAAGCCCGGGACAGTTGTGATGGGCTTGGGTTTGGCAACGCTGGTCTCTGCAAACGGGAATTCCATCATCGAAATTTCGGATGTGGATCATGTAACGATGTGCGGACTCCTGTTCGATGCCGGCAAATTGAATGCGGATAAGTTGTTGCAAGTGGGTGAACCAAATTCCCATAAGAATCATGGAAAACAACCGACTTACCTGTATGATCTGTTCTTCAGGGTTGGCGGTCCGGCGGAAGGTTCGGCTACCAGTTGCTTCATCATCAACAGCAACCATGTTCGCGTTGACCATACCTGGATCTGGCGGGCGGATCATGGAAACGGCGTCGGATGGGAGAAGAACAAGGGTGCAAACGGATTGATTGTCAACGGGGATCATGTTACCATTTATGGCCTTTTCAACGAGCATTTCCAGGAATACCAGACCCTTTGGAACGGCAACAAGGGCAGGCTCTATTTTTACCAGAGTGAACTGCCCTATGACCCACCCACCGTCGATTCATGGAAACACAGCGGAACCGGCGGTTATGCCTCCTACAAGGTCTCCGACAAAGTTAAAAGCCATGAGGCAATTGGTTTGGGGATCTATTGCGTTTTCTACCAAGCTCCCGTGATCGTTAACAACACCATCGAAACGCCCAAAAAACTGGAAAAGGATATTCACCACAAAATCATTTTCTGGCTCAATGGGAACAAGGAGAGCAAGATGCTCCACGTCATCAATGGCAAGGGTGATGGAGTAAATGTCAAAAACAGGAAAACGGTGATGGAGTAATTAATGGCTCTAACTCGACATATTACCAATCTTTTCAATCAGTTCTTTGAGCTTGGCTATCAGCAGAACGATGATGTCCTTCTTGTTGATTTAGGCATCCCTTTTCTGATTTATTGAAGTATTTTTGTAAAGACATTTGAATTATTGCAATTTTGTACACAAAGACGTTCGAATAATTGTATATTTGCACATATAGACGGTTGAATATGTGTGACTAAAACAACTATGCAATGGAAAGAACTGCAATGCAAGAACTAATATCCTGGAAAAACAGATCCGGGCGGAAACCTCTGATTATTCGTGGAGCACGTCAGGTTGGCAAAACGTGGCTGATGAAAGAGTTTGGGAAGAATGAATATACCCAGACTGTTTATGTGAATTTCGAGAGTTCAAAACTCCTCAAGACATTGTTTGTTGACAATTACGACATTGCCCGAATCATTACAGCCTTACAGATTGAATCAGGCCTTCAGATTCATCCTGATAATACGCTGATTATTTTTGATGAAATACAGGAAGCGGAAGGGGCGATCACCTCGCTAAAATACTTTTACGAAAATGCCCCACAGTACCAGATCATTGCAGCAGGTTCACTGCTTGGCGTGGCGCTTCATAATCACACTTCATTCCCTGTAGGAAAAGTTGAATTTTTGGAACTCAATCCTCTCAATTTCAATGAATTTTTGCAGGCACTGAACCAACAAGCACTGCTAAACCTGTTAAAAAGCAGGGATTGGATCCTTATAAAAACATTCAAAGAAAAATTCATTCAGTTACTCCGACTATATTATTACATTGGCGGTATGCCCGAATCAGTACTATCTTATAGTTTGCAAAACGATTTTAATGAAGTCAGGGCCATTCAGAAAAGAATACTATTTGCTTATGAGCATGATTTTTCAAAACATGCACCCAGCGAAATAGTACCACGAATCAGGATGCTTTGGAATTCAATACCTTCACAGCTGGCAAAGGAGAATCGAAAATTCATTTATGGAGCAGTAAAACAGGGTTCGAGAGCCAAGGATTATGAATTGGCCTTATCATGGTTGATTGATTGCGGATTGGTGCATAAGGTTTGCAGGGTTTCAAAACCTGGTATTCCGTTGAAGGCGTATGAAGACATTACTGCATTTAAGTTATTTGTTGTGGATGTCGGCCTGTTGGGGGCCATGGGGGATATCGATGTCCGAACTTTATTAGAAGGCAATATTATATTTGAGGAGTTCAAGGGTGCACTGACGGAACAGTATGTCATACAACAATTATTCACAATCCCGGATTTAGCAATTTACTATTGGTCTGCTGAAAGGTCGACAGCCGAAATTGATTTTTTGGTGCAGTACAAAGGAGAGGCAATTCCCATCGAAGTCAAAGCAGCGGAGAATCTACAGGCAAAAAGTCTGAAAACATTTTGTCAGAAATATTCCCCCAAAACGGCAATTAGAACCTCCATGTCAGAATATAGAAAAGAAGATTGGCTGACTAATCTGCCGCTATATGCAATTAACGCATTGACTGAATCAGTTTGACATGTTTTGCAACCACAGATTTGGATTTGATATGTATGAGCTTCGTCAATCGTTCGTAGAACAGTCAGAAACGAACTATCAACTTTTTAGCTGTTGTCTGATTTCCGTCATCTCCTTCCTGATCATTTCAAGGTTGTTCATGATCTGCTGATTGTCCAGGTTGTGAAATTCTAATTTATTTTCTATATTTGAATCACTAAATGTAATTTTATCATGATAAAATAGCAATTTTTGATATGTATATCCGCAAATTATCTTTGGAAGATGAGAATAATGACAGTGTGTTTTTGTGGGGAGCACGCCAAGTAGGTAAAACAACTTTATTGGAACAAACCTATCCCCAAGCGAGATATTATGATTTGTTGCAGGCAAAAGAATTTGAGCGGTTCCTGCGCAAGCCTGCCTTGCTGAGCGAGGAATTGGAACTGATGAAAGAAGGTGATTTGGTGATTATTGATGAGATACAGAAAGTGCCGCAACTTTTGGATGAGATACATGCTTTGATCCATCAAAAAAGGATCCGCTTTATATTGAGCGGGTCGAGCCCCCGAAAATTAATCAGAAGTGGAACTAATTTATTAGGCGGCAGGGCGTTGAAAAAAATATTATATCCTTTAGTCAGCTCTGAAATTCCGGATTTTGATTTGGTTAAAGCAGTAAATAATGGAATGATACCCAGACACTATATGATTGGTAATCCATGGGAACGATTTCGTGCCTATATTGGAATGTATCTGAATGAGGAAATAAGGGAAGAAGCTTTGTCCAGAAATTTGAAATCTTTTTCACGCTTTTTGGAGGTTGCTGCAATGAGTAATGGTGAAATGATTGTTTATAAAAACATTGCACAAGATTGCGGCATCGATCACCGAACAGTAAAAGATTATTTTGAAATTTTGAAAGATACTTTGATCGGTTATCTGATCCCCGGCTTTACTGCTACACTAAAGCGCAGGGCAATTTTGGCTCCCAAATTTTATTTTTTTGATGTAGGTATTGCCAATTATTTATTGAATCATAAAAACATTCTACCGGGGACAGAAATTTTTGGTCATTCATTCGAGCATTTAATTGTTCAGGAATTGATTGCCTATTTAGGTTACACGCAGTCAAGCGAAAATATCAACTATTGGAGAACAAGTTCAGGATACGAGGTGGATGCGATTATTGGGAATGGACGTATTGCCATTGAAATAAAATCAACAGACGAAGTGAAATCACGCCATCTAAAGGGATTAAAAGCATTTACGGAAGATTTTCCACAAGCCAGGGCCATTATAGTTTCACTGGATAAATATGCAAGAATGATGAATGGGGTGGAAATTATTCCGGCAGAGCAGTTTCTGAAAGCATTGTGGAATTCAGAGATAATTTAACTGCTGTTTGATTTCCGTCATCTCCTTTCTGATGATCTCAAGGTTGTTCATGATCTGCTGATTGTCCAATGGCTCAGGAATATCGCCCGTCATGTAGAGTACAAATTTCCAAACTTCCCGGATCTCATTGACGGATAAATCATAGGGATGATATTCGGGATTGGTGGATGTCATATTCAAGCTTCCCTTCTCCTTCAACTCATTTTTCACCTTCTTGAAAACGACTCCTTCATTCAATGTCAGAACAATGTACAATTGATCATCCCTGATAGAGTTCAGGTCTTGCACATATTCACCGATCACCCAGCTTTTATCCTGTACCGGAAGCATCGAATCACCCGAAATCTGAAAGGCACGGTATTTTTTATCCCTGGTCAGTATCGGCAACTGAAAATTAGGCAGACCCGAAATGTATTCAGGGTCGAAGTATCCGGTAGTATATCCTGCCTTGGCCTTGATCGAAACGATTTCGATGTTGTCCTTATTCCCCGAATCCACGGTTGTTGCAAGCACCCTCACCTCATTCCCCTTCACAAAGACATCCGATCCATGCTCGATGATGTACATCTGGCTCTCACGCAGGGATTCCAGGTTGATCCTGACCATCGTATCTATTGAGAGGTGAAAAAGGTCGGACAGGCTGACCAGAACATTGACGGGAGGAACCGCTGTCCCATTCTCGTAATTGTTGATGCTCGACCTTTTTGTTCCAAGCGTCTCCGCCAGATCATTCTGGGTAAGCCTCCTTCTTTTTCTTAAAAATTTAATGTTTGCGGAAAGAAACATGACAATTATTTCAAAAATGGGTTATATTGTAGTCATTATTTTGACTTTATTTTAGTCAAATATAAGTATTTCTTTTTAATTGGGAAATACGATCGATAATTTTTTTTACACAGAGAATAAAGTTCTCCATGAATGAGATTTCAGATTGCATTGAAATAAGTGCCCGTATGGATATTCTATGGAGGGAAAAAAGAGTACCACAACTTGTCCCGATACTTCGGGAGAGATTGAAAATCGCAAGCGATTTTCTTCTCCGTGTAACTCTGTGCTTCCTCTGTGCAACTCTGTGTAAGTTTTTAAAACGAGCAATGCGAGTGAGATGCTGATTCAGGACAGGACAATATTGCACATGGATCTGGATACATTTTTTGTTTCCGTCGAAAGATTGCTGGATTCGAATTTGAACGGTAAGCCGGTCATTATAGGCGGATTGTCAGACCGTGGCGTGGTTGCCGGATGCAGTTACGAAGCGCGAATGTTCGGCGTCCATTCGGCCATGCCGATGAAAATGGCGCGAAACCTCTGCCGGGAAGCCATCATCATCCGCGGCGACATGGATTCATACAGCAAATATTCCAGGCTGGTCACAGATGTCATTGCCGACAAGGCACCCGTATATGAAAAGGCTTCGATCGATGAACACTACATTGACATCACCGGAATGGACCGTTATTTTGGTTCCCTCAAATGGTCGCACGAACTGCGTCAGACCATTATAGATGAAACCGGATTGCCGATATCCTTCGGATTGTCTGTCAACAAGACCGTCAGCAAGATTGCCACGGGTGAAGCAAAGCCCAACGGAGAGAGGTTTGTCGACAAGGAGCATGTCCAGCCGTTTCTGAACCCGCTGTCTATCCGAAAAATTCCCGGGGTTGGTGCAAAGACCTACCAATTGCTAAGGTCGATGGGGGTTTCAGATATCCGGACCTTGAGCGCCATCCCCGTTGAAATGGTCCAGAGTGTCCTGGGAAAGAACGGAACCGAGCTGTGGAGACGTGCCCACGGAATAGATTTCACGCCGGTAGTACCCTACAGCGAGGAAAAATCCATCAGCAAGGAACGGACTTTCGAAACGGATACAATTGATGTGGAAATGCTCGACAAGTTGATGATTTCGATGACCGAAAAACTTTGCTTCAAACTCCGGAAAAGTGAGAAACTGACTTCCGTAGTAACGGTTAAAATCAGGTATGCCAATTATGACACGCATACCCTCCAGAAGAAGATTGAATACACCTCGTTCGACCATGTCCTGATCGGAACCGTGAGGGAACTGTTCAAGCGACTCTACGAACGAAGGATGATGATTCGGCTGATCGGGGTCAAACTGGGCGGACTGATCCACGGGGTGCAACAGTTGAACCTATTCGACAACAATGAAAAACAGATAAAACTATATCTCTCCATGGACAAAATCCGGTTGCATTACGGTCCAGGAGCAATCAGGCGTGCTTCGGGAATGCCGGCAATAAAGACTTAGTTTTTTGAAAATATTTAACCACGAAGGTCACAAAGGCAAAACACAAAGGTCACAAAGTATTAAATATCATCTACATACCCTTTGTGCCCTTGCGCATCCTTGGTGTCCTTTGTGGTTAAATTGGGTTTTTGCACTCCTCTTTTTTACAACAGAAATTTTCTTTATCCAAAATGTATATCAATACCCACTCCTATTTCAGCCTCCGCTACGGCACCATGGACATCGACCAGCTTCTGGACCAGGCCGTCGTACAGGGCATCCCGACCATGGTACTGACGGATATCAACACCTCCATGGGCATTCCTGAATTTATCCGGAAGGCCGGGGAGCGGAACATCAAGCCCATCGCGGGAATAGAATTCCGAAATGAGGATGAACTCGTCTTCATCGGCATCGCCAGGAATCGCGAAGGATTAAGGGAACTGAATGAATACCTGACGCTTCACAACATCAGCGGGAGAGATTTTGATTCAGATGTATTGAGTTTCAAAAATGTTTTTGTGATTTATCCTTTCGGCAAAAAAGAGGCTTCCGAATTAAGGGAATTTGAATTTACGGGAATCAGACCCCAGCAGATCAACAAACTGGTTACTTCCGAATACCTTAGCTATCCCGATAGGTTGGTAGCCTGGCAACCCGTTACTTTTCTGGATGAGAAGTCGTTGCTGATTCACAAATGTCTGAGGGCCATCGATCACAACACGCTGCTCAGCAAATTGCTGCCTCACCAGTTCGCCGATCCGGATCAGGTGATGGTTCCACCCTGGAAGTTGATTGAGTGTTTTCAGCACTATCCCGAGATCATTGAAAACACTGAATGGCTAACGGATCAGTGTTCTATCGACATCGAATTCAAGAAAAGCAAGAACAAGCGGACCTACAGCAAAACCAAGGAGGATGACAGGCTTCTGCTGGAGAAATTGGCAAACGATGGAATGCTTTATCGTTATGGTAAGAACAATCAGGTCGCTAAGCAAAGGATCAGGCATGAGCTCGAAATCATTGACAATCTCGGATTTTCATCCTATTTCCTGATAGCCTGGGATGTCATCCATTACAGCATGTCACGGGGATTTTACCACGTCGGTCGCGGTAGCGGAGCCAACAGCATCGTTGCCTATTGCCTAAGGATCACGGATGTAGACCCCATCAAGCTGGATCTCTATTTTGAGCGTTTCCTGAATCCCAAACGGACGAGTCCGCCTGATTTTGACATCGACTTCTCCTGGAAAGACCGCGACCAGGTTCAGGACTACCTCTTCAAAAGATACGGGAAAAATCATGTCGCCCTGCTCGGCGCGACTTCCACCTTCAAGGACAAGTCCGTGTACAGGGAACTCGGGAAAGTCTTTGGTTTGCCCAAGGAAGAGATAGACCTGCTTGTGAATGACCCTGGGAACAGCTACAACAACTACGACCTGGCCAAACTGATCAAGGCGCTGGGAAGTGAAATCACGGATTTCCCCAATATGAGAACGATCCATGCAGGCGGAATGCTGGTCACGGAAGAACCCATCACCTATTACGCGGCGCTCGATTTACCCCCGAAAGGCTTCATGACGACGCAATGGGACATGTACATCGCCGAGGAAATGGGTTTCGAAAAACTGGATATCCTCAGTCAGCGCGGGATAGGCCATATCAAGGAAGCAGTCGAAATCATTTCGGAAAATGGCGGGAGAAAAATCGACATCCACCAGGTCGATCAGTTCTTCGTAAACGAAAAGGTCAGGCAGCAACTGAAAGATGGCGAAACCATCGGATGTTTCTACATTGAAAGTCCGGCCATGCGGGGATTGCTGAAGAAACTGAGATGCGACAACTACATCAGCCTGGTGGCAGCAAGTTCGATCATCCGACCCGGTGTGGCCAAATCGGGGATGATGCGGGAATACATCCGAAGGTTCCACCATCCAGATGATTTCGATTATCTCCATCCCGTGATGAAGGAGCAGCTGAGCGAGACCTATGGGGTGATGGTCTATCAGGAGGATGTAATCAAGGTCGCGCATCACTTTGCTGGCCTTGATTTGGCAGAGGCGGATGTGCTCAGGCGTGCCATGTCGGGAAAGTACCGTTCGTACAAGGAATTCCAGCAGATCAGGGAAAAGTATTTCTTCAATTGCAGCAAAATGGGTCATCCGGTAGAAATCGCGGAGGAGGTGTGGCGGCAGATCGAATCATTTGCCGGATACTCCTTTTCGAAAGCCCATTCCGCCTCCTATGCGGTCGAAAGCTTTCAGAGCCTCTACCTGAAGGCCCATTACCCTCTTGAATTCATGGTGGCGGTCATCAATAATTTTGGTGGATTCTACCATACCTGGGTTTACTTCAACGAAGCGCAAAGGCAGGGGGCCACGATCGAATTGCCCTGCATCAACAGGAGCCTGAACTATACCCGGATCATCGGGGAAACGATTTTCATGGGATTTGTCCATGTGCAGAACCTCGAGACGCTTACCATTGATCTGATCATCAGCGAACGCAAATGCAAAGGGCCTTACAAATCCATTCAGGAGTTCATTGATCGTGTTCCAGTAGGGAAAGAACAACTTGTCATTCTGATCCGTCTCGGGGCATTCCGCACCATCGAGGAGAATAAGTGTTCCCTGTTGTGGGAGTCGCAGTTGTATTTGAAGAAAGTGCCCGTACAGGTTAAGTCGGAGAGCATGTTTGCCGTGCAGCACAAATCCTTTGAGATGCCGGTACTGGAATATTCACCTGTCGAAGATGCCTACGATGAAATTGAGTTGCTTGGATTTCCCGTCAGCATCAATCTGTTCGAGATGCTCCAGACGGGTTTCAGGGGAGAAATCCAGGCCAGGGACCTGATCCGTTTCCTTGGCAGGAAGGTCAGGATGGTAGGCAGAATGGTCACCATCAAGTACGTGAGAACAACCAAAAAGGAGATCATGCATTTTGGCACCTTCATTGATTCCACGGGTAATTTTTTCGATACGGTTCATTTCCCCGATTCACTGAGGAATTATCCTTTCAAGGGGCCGGGAATCTACCTGATCCTGGGGAAGGTGGTGGAAGAGTTCGGATTCCCCTCCGTTGAAGTGGAAAAAATGGCTAAATTGCCGTATAAACCAAATCCAAAGGGTTAACCATGAAAAAATTAAGCGTCATCATCACAGGAGCTACCGGAATGGTAGGTGAAGGTGTTCTTTATGAATGCCTGCATCATGCAAATGTTGAAAAGGTCCTGGTGATAACCCGCAATCCGACTGGATATTCCGACCCAAAATTGACTGAGATAGTCATAAAAGATTTCTTCGACCTTTCTTCAATCAGAAACAGTCTCAAAGGCTACAACGCCTGCTATTTCTGTTTGGGAGTTACCTCTCTCGGGAAAAATGAAGAGGAATATAAAAAGCTGACCTACGACCTGACGATAAACTTTGCCACTACCCTGGTATCACTGAATCCAGAAATGACCTTCTGTTATATTTCAGGAGCCGGCACCGACGGCAGTGAAAAGGGACGATCCATGTGGGCGCGGGTGAAAGGCAAAACCGAAAACGATCTGATGAAACTACCATTCAGCCAGGTTTACAATTTCCGGCCTGCCGGGATAGTCCCATTCTTGAAACTGAAACCCAGCCAGACTTTCTACAAAGCCTATAAATTTGTTTGGTGGCTATTTCCGGTGATGAAAGTCATAGCTCCCAATTATGTCGTTGACCTGAAGGATCTGGCTGCTGCGATGATTAATGCTTCTCTTACCGGGTATTCGAAGAGTGTACTTGAGGTAAAAGACATCAAGGTACTAGCGTCTTCAGATAGGATTTGACGTCCGGGTAGTTTTCTACGATCCTGTATACATCACATGTCCTGCAATCGGTATTTTTACAGAGCTCCCCTTTTTCTGAGGCTTCCCAGCAGGGATATGTATCACTTTGAAAAGCCACGCATCCGGTTCGCTCCGAATCTGAGCATTTACGGATGGCCCAACATGGGATCAGGGCCAGGACAGATCTGATCCCGGCAATGTTTAATCCATCCCGCGTGAGCAATTTATGAATGTATTTTAGCCGAAGAATATCTACCTGTGAAAATAAATGCCGGTTGGATTCTTTCCTGAAGGGTATGATCAATCCCCTATCGATGTATTGCCGTATGGAATGACCTGGAATTCCTGAAAGTGCAGAAGCAGTGGATAAGGTGTAAACCGAGTCAATTCCTTCTATTTTAATTTTTTCCATGTTTCTGTTTTTGACTCTATTGAATTTAATCAGGTATGCACCTGATAAGATCTTGGAAAATCCCGCTTCAGAATAACCTGCTGTTTCAAAAGTAATGGCTTTCTGCCAAAGATTCTACTTCCTTGGTTGATTGGTTGAAAAACCAATCAAATTTTCCTCTTTTTTCGTTTAAACCAATGTTTTTTCAGAACTATTTAAGATAATATCAATTTAAATAGATCTATATTTTCATAGATTTACAAATATAAGAATTATCCAGTACGCTTTTTGTGATGTTTTCAATTCATTTATAGGTATCTCATTGATTTCCTGACAAGAAAAAAGCCAAAGAACGATCAATGGTCTAACGACCTGAACGAATAGCAATTAATCTTAAGCTTGATATCTCATAATTTGATGTTTAATACCTGATTTTTCAACTTTTCCTCATTTATAACTAAATTAAAAAAATCATGACAAACGAAAATTCATCCAACAGCACAAGCGAAGCTCGTCAGATTCTTTTCCATGGAGGATTAATGACCCTTCTGAGTTTACTTTCAGGTTTTACTGCTTATTTTGCTCTTGCTCCACGACTTGCACTCAGCTCGCACACAGTCGGACTTCTGCAGGGTGCAATCCTAATTGCCATCGCCGGAAGCTGGCATTTGCTGAATGCCCCTCCAAAAACTTTGAAGATCCTTAAAATCACCCTTCTCGTCGGGTTTTATTCCAATTGGGTTAGCACGCAGTTGTCGGGTTTATGGAGCGCCGGAAAGGATACCTATCCCATTAATGGAAAAGAAATGCCTGCAGGAGCAGCGCCGTGGCAGGATATGACCGTGACCGTCCTGGGTTGCCTTTCAGTTCTCATCCTGGTCTCAGCAGTCATTCTAATCATGGCTTCACGAAACAAGAAATAATAGAGCAGTCAAAAATGAAAAAAAACAACTTTTTCAAGGCAGTACTCATGATTCTGCTTTCAGTGTCCATCCTATCCGTCTCGGCACAAAAATCATCCGATAAGGTTAAAAGCGAAATCATCAGAGCATTGGAAATATGGAACAATGCGGCAAAAACCGCAAATTTGGAACTGGCTTTGACACTTTTTGACGACTCCCCGGATATAATGCTTGTAGGTTCTGCCAACGGAGAAGTATCCAAAGGCAAGGATCAGGCTAAGGTATGGCTTTCCCAGATCTTTGGCTTTGCAGGTTTTTCATGGGAGATGAACCGGGTCGACATTGACAGTAATGGAAAAACCGCCTGGATTTTTATGGAAGGGAAAATGATCGTCAAGTTTCACGCAGGAGGAACGAAAATAACCCCTTACAGGTTCACAGGCATCATGGTGAAGAAAAAAGGGGTATGGAAATGGAGACTGTTTGACGGATCAGTGCCTCAGGGAGAATAACTTATTTAAACCATCGCAAAATGCATTGGACTTGAATACAAACAGGAAAAAAACGATGATTGGATGTACTTTACCATGACCGAAAAGAAATAGCGGATGGGTCAGATTGGTATTTACTATCTTAATTGATCCGTAACGGATTGCAAAACTGGAAATTATTTAAACAATGAAAGCGAATCATAACGGTTCTTCCAATCCTGTTGCTTCCCGCATCCCCGTGCATCCTTCGGTATTCACCCTGCTGTTAATCCCTTATGGGATAATGTCAGGTTACGTGACTGTTACACTCGCTTATCTGTATACAAAGGGAGGAATTCCCTTGGATAAAGTGGCTGAATTGGTTGCAGTAAT
The DNA here is from genome assembly GCA_903902325.1 of uncultured Bacteroidia bacterium. GTDB lineage: Bacteria > Bacteroidota > Bacteroidia > Bacteroidales > Prolixibacteraceae > CAINVV01. Next base: position 14,258 of record CAIUUO010000278.1, on the reverse strand, counting down.
TCTACTTCCACACATTTTTAAATTTATCTGGGCGCCGCTTGTAGACTCTACGCTCTCTTTAAAGAAATGGTACCTGATTTCCAGTGTAGCAAGCGCTTTGGGAATTCTGGTTACAGGCATTCTCCCAGTCAGGGAATCCAGTTTGCCGCTTTTAACAGTCATCGTGATTTTCATCAATTTCATGATTACCTTTTTAGGAATGTCAACCCAGAGCCTTATGGCCTATGATGTTCCGGAAGAATTAAAGGGACGTGCCAGTGGTTATTATAATGCAGGGAATCTTGGAGGAGCAGGTTTGGGAGGAGGTGCCGGACTATGGCTGGCCCAGAGGTTGCCGGAGGAATGGATGGTCGCATCCCTACTTGCCTTTGTCTGTTTATTCTGCAGTATCGGGCTTTTGTTCTTAAAAGAACCGAAGTCCACGATTCGTGATCACAGCATGACCAAAACCTACCGGAATCTTTTCAATGACGTGTTCTGCACTCTGAAAACAAGGTTGGGAATTCTGGCCATGCTGCTTGCTTTTTTAACCCTTGGCACCGGCGCTGCGCAAAATTTGTGGTCGGCAGTTGCTGCTGACTGGCATGCAAGCGCTGATACTGTAGCACTGGTGACGGGTACAATCGGCGGGTTGCTTTCCGCCCTTGGATGCCTGATTGGAGGATGGATTTGTGACAGGATCAGCCGGCAGGGGGCTTATCTGACTTTCGGACTTATTGGTGCCCTGTGTGCAATTGGGATGGCCTATTCCCCAAAAACTGAATGGATGTACATCATCTGGACTTCCGTGTATGCTATCGCTGTGGGATTATCGTATGCTGCTTTTAGCGCTTTCGTTTTGGAAATTATAGGTAAAGGCGCTGCAGCAACCAAATACAATATCTATGCGGCACTTTCCAACTCCCCCATATACCTGATGATCTACATCGAAGGATGGGCACACACACGCTGGGGCTCAACCGGAATGCTGAATATTGAGGCAGTATTTGCCGTATTGGCTATTATTTTATTTCTCATTGTGCAAACTATCATGAAGGAAAGAAAAAGTATATCGCTTGAAATTCTCACGGTTCCCCTGCCAAATCTTGAAATTTGATGGGATTATGGGAATATCACTTAACAAAAAGAGGCGGAAGTGAATCGCCTCTTTTTTGCATAACCAATACTAAATATTTTTAACAAATATCTTTATTTGATCCGAATGGATGGCGCTGCCAACATGATTCCCTGAGCATTGCCAAAAATCATGGAGGAGAGGTTGGCGATAAACGGTGACATACCATCCGAATCATAGAAAATCCGGCCCTGTCCATTTGCGATCCAAAGATTGCCCGGATCGCCGTGGTCATCCACCATAAAGAGCCCATCATAGAGGTCCTTGATACCCGTTGAAGTCATTGTGCCTGAAAAAATCTCAACCATGTCGGCGCTCTGACCGGAAGCAGTGTAAGTAACCTGCATAAATACTGAGAAATTATTACCGCTTCCTGAAATGAACGCTCCTTTACCAGATCCGGTTCCTCCGCCGCTTCCCATCTCTGCAAAGTCCATTTTCAGGGAAAGCGCGGTATTGTCCTGGTTGTAGAAATGAATGTTCATGTCATAAAAGACTGTCCCAGCAGAATAATCGTTCGGAACATTGGAATTCTTTAGGGTACGCGGGGATAGTTTATAAAAATTGACAAGGTTCGGAGGAGTCTTTCCGGAGTAAATCGGCATTCCAAGGTTCGTCATGGTCGTGATTATATTGTCTGGAACGATGTTTTTAACATCCTGGCTGAGTGTCGTAACAACAATCTCATTCCCGTACACGGTTCCCGCACTGTTGGTGGCATAGGCCCTTAAGTAATAGGTTGTACTTACGGCCAGACTTGCAGCAGTGCTTGTAAATGTTCCTGCTCCCGTGCCGTCGCTGGTTTTGCTGCCGGAGATGGTTGGCCCGGTTGCCGTAGCCCAGCATATACCGCGAGCTGTCACGGTTGCTCCACCGTCGGATGTGATATTTCCTCCGGCAGTAATCGAGCCTGTTGTGATAACAGTGGCAGCGGTAGTTGAAATTGTAGGAAGAGCCACAGCCTTGAAGGAAACTTCATTCCCGTAGGCAGTGCCGACAGAAGAGGTCGCATAAGCCCTGACATAGTAAGTTGTGCCAGTAGTCAGACCTGTTATTGAACTGGTAAAGCTTCCTGTGCCGGTGCCATCCGACGTCTTAGAACCTGCAGTCGTCGGACCTGTTGTGGTTCCCCAGCATACGCCCCGTGCGGTAATGGTACCTCCCCCGTCAGCAGTGATATTACCGCCGCTTGATGCACCCGCTCCTGTACCAGAGGTTACGGCCGTAGTGGTCAAAGTAGCCAATACAGCAGGTGTTGTCGAGGTAACCTGCTCTCCGTACGATGTACCGATACTGTTGGTTGCGTAAGTTCTGAAATAATAGGTCTTACCCGGAAGCAAACCGGTTATGTTACTTGTAAAATTGCCTGTTCCGGTACCATCGGACGTTTTACTGTCAGAAATGGTCGGGTTTTGGTTGAGACCGTAGACGACTCCCCTGGCAGTGATTGGATCACCTCCGTCATCTGAAACAGTTCCGGTGATAGTTGCTGTAGTCGCAGTGATAACTGCTGATGAAGTGACTGATGCGACAGTAGGTGATACTTTAGTTACCTCAGTTTTTTTGCATCCTCCCAAAACCAGGAAAAAGATGCTGATAAACAGAATTTTTTTCATTGGATCATTTCTTAAGTTAATCGGATCAAAAGGATGAACATAGAATCTATCAAATTTATCAAACTATTTTCAAAAAGAAGTAGCCCGTTTGAGTCATTTTTCGCTAAAAATGAACATAAATAAACCAATTTCGATGGATTAGCGGGATAAACGCTGCCAACAAAACTGAACGGGCACAACCAAAGAAAACATCTGTAAAAGAAAAAAGTAGGGTAAACCCAATTTCATACGGTAATAGGTTAATAACAATTTAGTACAACATGAAGGACATATCCGTCATAATAGTCAATTACAAGGGAGGTGACAAGCTTAAAAGATGTCTTCAATCCCTTCAAGATATAGCAGACAGCCGTTTTTCGTTTGAGGTAATCATCGTTGACAACAAGTCAAATACAGGAAGAAAGGCCGAATTTTTAGCACTGTTTCCACAATTCACCTTCATCCCCAACACGGGAAACAATGGTTTCGCCAATGGCTGTAATCTGGGAGTTTCCTATAGCAATGGAACTAACTTGTTGTTTCTCAACCCTGACACCAATGTCAATGCGGATGCCCTCTTCGATATGCTGGAAGAAATCAGGGTCAGGCCTGAGTATTCCATTGTCACCTGCAGCCAGGTCAGGGAAAACGGTTCAAAAGACCGGCCATATGGGCAGTTTCTGACCATATTTACCCTAACAGGATGGCTGAGGGCCATCAGAAATGTATTTGCCGGAAGCCTCGAGAAAACCGTTGACCAGACCATGCATTACGTCTATCCCGACTGGGTATCAGGATCTGTACTCATGATCAGGAAGGATAGTTTTCTCCGGCTAGGGAAATGGGATGATGATTTCTGGATGTATTATGAGGATGTGGATTTGTGCCGCAGAGCCAAACTCATGCAGGGTGAAATCGTCAAACTGAAAAGCGCTGAAGTCGGACATTTGCATGGTGGCTCCTCAAGATTGAACAAGGAGATTACCGTGATGACCAAAACGGAAGTTCATGTTTCGCGTCACGTTTATATCGCGAAACATGAAAAAGCGGATCATGCAGCTTTTATGCACCTGATCCTGATTTTGAACAATCTGGTACTGAAGTTACCTTCAGCCATTCTTGGAACGATACTGTTTTTTATCCCGCATTGCAATATTTGTGCGATTACTTACATCAAACTGGCGCGATATTACCTGAATGTGCTCAGAACAGGAATCTGGATAAGTCCCAGATCTGTAAACTATTCCGCATGGGAGCAGGCCTCCGTAAGGTGTATTGCCTATTCGGAATTCGAAGAGGCTTTTCCGATGGAGTGGTAATATATTTTCTTTGCTTTTCCGGATGCGATTGTTGCAATTTCTGAGTAATTCAGACAATGTACAATCCGGCATCTAAGGATGAAAACGTTGGATTTCGATTTTTGAGAGTCAAAACCTTTTCGTAGATTCGGGCTTCCAAAAAGTAAAGGGAAATTGACACAAGAGGAGTTTAAAAATATATTCGATACGCATTTTAACGACGTTCGTAACTATATTTACTATCGATCGGGCGATAAAGAACAGGCAACTGAAGTAGCTCAGGAGGCGTTTATGATTTTATGGGAGAAGAAAGAACTGATTAAAGACATAAACATCAAGGCTCTATTATATAAAATTGCAGGTAACGAATTAATTAACCAATACAGAAGACAGAAAGTCCACCAGAAGTTCCAGACCAAATCAGTTGATGAAACCTTTGGGGAGAGTCCTGAGGAAATAGCAAGTTACAAAGAGTTAAGCATGAACTATGAACTTGCCCTTCAAAATCTTCCGGAAAAGCAAAGGATCGTTTTTCTGATGAGCAGAATGGACGGATTGAAAAACAATGAAATAGCGGATCATCTTGGATTATCTGTAAAAGCAGTTGAAAAAAGAATGAAAAATGCCCTGAACTTTATAAAAAAAGCAATAGGCTACCATCAATGACCAAAGCACTTATAAAAGAATTTATCGAAAACGAGAATATGGGGCAGTTTCCTGAAATCGATCTGAATTACACGGTTTCGAAGGAGGAGGCATGGAACAATCTGATGACCAGGATGGATAATCCCATCAAATCAGGGCGCAAAATATCCATGAATCCTGTTTTCAGACTTGCACTGGCGGCTTCCTTTCTATTGCTTGTGGGCGTTACTTCTTTCTTCAGATTCTATACCAAAACATTTGTTTCAAAAGCGGGAGAGCATCTGACCTGTGCGCTCCCCGATGATTCGTATGTTGAATTAAATGCAGGATCATCACTTCTGTACCATCCCTTTTGGTTCAATGTATCAAGGACAGTCGATCTCCAAGGCGAGGCCTTTTTTCAAGTGACACACGGCAACCAGTTCAAAGTTCATTCAGATTTGGGTGAAACGACTGTTCTGGGTACCAGTTTCAATATCTTTTCAAGGGAAAACGACTACAATGTCACCTGTTTTACGGGGAAAGTTCAAGTACTATCTTTTGCTAAAAATGAAAGTGTACTTCTGTATCCGAATGAACAGGTTTACATCGGCAAGGAAGGCAGTCTTCATTTAATTCACGAGGTTAAATCACCCGCGGTAATTTCATGGCGCGACAACAATTTCTTTTTCACCGGAGCATCTGTTACTTCTGTACTTCAGGAGATTGAACGTCAATACAACATTAAAATTCAATTTAAAGGAAACCCTGGCTTGACCTACACAGGAAATTTTTCAAAAACATTATCTGAAAAAGAGGTTCTCGATTTGGTTTGTACCTCTTTAGGCCTTACTTTTGAAAGTAGTTCGAAAACTGAATTCCGGATTAATTAATTTCCAAGGTCTGATGCGGATTGTTTCCTTCACCATCTTTCTTATACTATTATTCTCAGTTTCATCTGCATTTGCACAAAATGTTGAGATTGTTACAAATAATGATCCACTCAATAAAATTTTGACTGGACTCAGGGATCAGTATCACCTTCAGTTTTCATTTAATGACCAACTGCTTTCACAATACAAAATAACAGTCAGAAACTCATACAATACTCCTGATGAAGCCATAAAGTCACTGATCAGCGGACTTCCCCTGACCTGCAATAAACGGGGAGAAGTCTATATGATCCTCCCAGTAAATAAAGCGATAGAACCAAAGAATTACTTGCTTTCGGGCACAATATCGGAGGCAAAAACGGGCGAGCCACTCTCCTATTCCCAGATGCTGATCGACGATCGGGTATTGGTTTCTGATCTGAAAGGAAGCTTTTCATACTCTTCTAAAAAAGACTCCGCCTTTCATCTGAAAATTATTCATCTTGGATATTATATACTTGATACGGTGCTTGTTGCCGGAACCAATCACCATTTAAAGATGGTTCCTTCCAGTATTGGTTTGCGGGAAATTGTCATCCTGAGAAAATCTCCGGACCGAACCACACTGGTTGGTAATGTTGCCGGCTCCATGCGACTCAACCACCAGGTATCCAGATATCTGCCCGGAAATGATGATAATTCGATATTCACATTGCTTCGCCTGATGCCCGGTATCCTGGCCTCGAGCGAACTGTCTAATGGCCTGATTATCTGGGGTTCCTACGAGGGACAGAGTCAAATTATGTTGGATGGATTTAATATCTGGGGATTAAAATGTTTTGATGATGACATCGACGCCGTCAATCCGTTAATAGCCAAGGATGTTGAGGTTTTCAAAGGGGGCTTCGATGCAACACTGGGTGACCGCGTGGGAGGAATTGTCCGCATCAACGGTAAAACCGCAAACATGGTAAAGCCTTCCGTCAGTCTCAACGTTAACAATGTGACAACCAATGGGATGGTTGAATTGCCTCTGTGGAAAAACAGTTCGCTGCTTTTGTCATTCAGGCAAACATTCTATAACCTCTACAACTCCAAAAAGGTAATTCCAAATACAGTAGAAAAAGCTTTGGCAAGTAAACCATCTATTGATTATACCGTTTTCCCAGATTATAACTTCAGGGATGCCAACATTAAATTTACGACCACCAACGATAGGGGCGATCTCTTTTACATCAGCAGTATGGCAGGAGATGACCGTTTCAATTACACAATCAACGAACAATCTACAACCAATACGCTTTTCAAAACTAACTCAGAAGCAAATGATCAATACGGTCTGTCCGGCTTTTACGGACACAGATGGAAGAATGGAAACACGACCAATCTGACCACAACCTATTCCTCATTGGATACCAGGATAGGTGATGTTTTAAGCGCTGAAACTCCTGACGGCAATACAGTAGTCAGACTTGATAATCAGACAAGAAACAGGATATCTGAGATTAATGGCCGAATCGACAACAATATCAAATTGTCACAATCGCACGTACTTGAGTCAGGGCTTGGATTTGCCGTTAACAATGCGCTACTGACGGCTGATTCATCCGGTATTCGTCAGACGAATTTTCAGATTCGGGCCGAAAGAATCAACGGATATATTCAGGATCATATGACTTTGTCTGGTCAGATAGATATTAAGTACGGCATACGTGTGGATTTGCCGGTTAATTTGGCAAAGTTATATGCACAACCCAGAATCTCTGCAAGTTTCAAACTCTCGGATAATGTCAAACTTAATGCTGCCTGGGGAGTATATAACCAGTTCATTTCAAAAAGTTCAGTATTGGATGAGTCAGGGAACTATAAGTACATTTGGACGGCTTGTGACAATCAAAATGTACCCGTACTAACATCTGTTCATTGGGTACTGGGCTCTACATTCAACAAGAATGATCTCACCATTAGTATAGAGCCTTATTACAAAAAAACGGATGGATTGACTCGTTTTCTCAGAAAAAGTCAAAAATACAAAGACCTGATATACAAAGGAGACGGTAGGGACTATGGCCTTGATTTCTTTGTCCGGAAAGATTACAGGGGACATTCTGCCTGGATATCCTATACCTTGAGCAAGTCGGAAGAGCGATTTACCTATTTCCCCAATGGAGACTACCGACCCTCACCCATGGATCAGCGACATGAAATTAAAACAGCTGTAATTATCAACCTGAAACCGGTTTTCCTCTCAGCCAACTATGTATTTGGTTCCGGATTTTTGCTTAATAACGGAACTTTCGCACAGCCAATTTATGTTTCGACCAATTACAACAGGCTGGATGTTGCAGCAAATGTCAGATTCAATATAGGAAAGGTATCAGGTGAAACAGGATTATCCATTCTGAATGTTCTCGATACGAAGAATATCCGGTATTCCAATTTTGAAAAGGTGCCCGTCAATCAAACTGTCTCCGTAAACATATACCAGGAGGCAGTCCCATTTAGTCCCAGGGTGAATCTTAGGTTTGTGCTGTAGAACATTGACACATCTGACAAAATAAAAAATTCTTCCTGCAATTTAGGTTTAAGACAGACTTAAACCTTTGAACCTGAAAACAGTCTATAAACTATCACTTTCATCCCGTCGTTTCCGACACTCGAAAGAGTTTCGACTCCTCCTGCGGATATTCATAAGTGCAGTTTTTGTTGCAACCAAACTAACTAATAAAAAAAATGAAGATGTCTGAATTTTCTTCCATCTCAATGAAATCAAGGATTCATTGCGGATTATTGGGATTATTGATCCTTTTCTGCGCATCCGCCTCTTACGGGAAAAAAATTACCCAGCCTGTTTTAGGATACCGCAGCGTAAACATCCTGAAAATTGGAAATCTCGAATTCAAGGATCTCAACAGAAATGGCAAGTTGGATAAATATGAAGACTGGCGGTTATCACCCGAAGAAAGGAGTGCAGATCTGCTGTCAAAAATGTCTGTTGAACAAAAAGCAGGATTCATGCTTATCAACACCGTCTCCATGATAGGTGCAAAAAAAGCAGAAGCAGATGGGTTGGTGGCCAGTGATTTCAATGAAACCGGTGGCCGGGGCCAGGGTGGATTTGAAGGGGCCCCTGCCAACAGGGGAGCAAGAAATAGCCAGACATCCACCGGCCCGACCGGGGTTGCCGGCGTTCTTGCCAATATGAGCGGCGGTGGGGGAGTCACCAATTTTGTAACCAAATTCAACAACCGCCATTTCATCTACCGGATGAATGAGAGTGCCAAAAACACTGCTGAATGGGCGAATAAACTGCAGGCGCTTTGCGAAAGCCAGCCGTTGGGAATCCCCGCGATAATTGCCTCCAATCCCCGAAATAACATTACCATGAATGAAGCGTTGGGCACCAGCACAGGAACCACGGTCTTTTCTGTTTGGCCGGGAGAACTCGGCTTGTCGGCCATGCATGACTTGAAACTGACCAGGGAGTTTGCCGACATTGCCCGCCAGGAATGGCTTGCTTTGGGTCTGAGAAAAGGTTATATGTACATGGCCGACCTCTCAACAGAACCCAGATGGTCGCGGGTGAACGGTACTTTTGGCGAAGATGCCGGTTGGGTTGCCAAGATGATCACAGAGATTATCCTTGGTTTTCAGGGTAAACAATTGAACCCTGGTTCGGTTGCCATGACCACCAAACACTTTCCGGGAGGAGGTTCCGGAGCAGGCGGACAGGATTCCCATTTCGACTGGGGAAAGAAAGAAATCTACCCTGGTGGCATGTTTGAGAACAATCTGATTCCCTTCAAGGCCGCCATCAAAGCAGGCACATCCTCCATAATGCCCTACTATTCACTTCCTTCCGGCACCCAATATGAAGAGGTTGGGTATTCCTACAACAAAGCGGTAATTACAGACCTGCTCAGAACCAAAATGGGGTTCAATGGTATCATAAACTCGGATACGGGTCCGCTGACCGGAATGCCCTGGGGAGTTGAAAAACTAACAAAACCGGAACGTTATAAGAAGGCGATCGAAGCCGGGGTAAACCTTTTTTCAGGTGAATCGGATCCTGCAGTACTGCTGGAGGTAATCAATAAAAAGATGGTGGATATGAGTTATATCGACAATTCTGTGATTCGACTGTTAAACGAAAAATTCCGCATGGGGTTATTTGAAAATCCCTATGCTGATGTGAATGCCGCAGAGAAAATTGTCAACAATCCGAGATTCAAGGAAAGAGCTGATTTAGCATTGCGCAAATCAATCGTCTTGCTGCAAAATGCAAACAAGGCGTTGCCACTTCCCGCAAACACCAAAGTTTATTTTGAGACCTATTCCAAGAGTCAAAAAGACAAGTTGTCGGAGCCTGGAACGGTATACAAAATGAATGGCCAAAATTATCCGGTCACTTTTGTGAACACCCCGGAGGAGGCAGATGTCGTGCTTTTGTGGATTGTTCCGACCGGAAATGCGCTGTTTGCCTCCACAGGGGCACCCATCTCCCTTTCGGTATCAAAATGCGCGGTGGATGTGGCGTACGTAAACAAGCTTACAGCAGGGAAACCTGCCATCCTGGTTGTGAATTATACCAATCCATGGGTCATCAGCGAAATCTACAATGACAAAACCAAAGGCAATATCAAGGCCGTTTTGGCAACTTTCGGGACAACCACTGATGCCCTCCTGGATGTGGTAACTGGAAAATACAATCCTACCGGGAAGATGCCCTTCTCAACACCCGTTTCTGATGAGGCCGTTACCAATCAGAAGGAAGACGTACCCGGATACCTGGAAGCGAAAGGCTATGCGCTTTTTGACTGCGGTCAGGGGTTGAGTTATAAATAACTGATATGTAACCTTGGCAGAGGATGCTGTCCACATAGCTTCCCCTGCCAAGGTTGCAGTCAAAAGTCATTTATTTGGATTTTACCGGAAACTCTGGTTTTGCCTTCAACATTTTGCAACTATCAGACATGGTATTTTTAGGACAGCATTTCATTAAACTGTCTTTTTTCATTTCCATTCCGCCAAAAGCGCCTTTGCACATACCTGGAGGACAAGCCATCACTTCGTGCATACCGGGACCGGGCCGCATGTGTCTCATCATCATCTCATGGCGGAAACCCGGATGTCCGGCTCTGCCGTGATGTGCCATCATCCATATTCCTCCAACGATAAAAAGAACAAAAAGGGTAAAACCGACGATGATAAAAAACCTTGAAATGAGGAGGAAAAATTTACCGAGCTCTTCCTTCTTTGTTTTAGCCAGCAACAAGGTTCCGGCCAGAATCGTAAGTAATGCGATAAATAGTAGATGCATTGTTTCAAGTATTAAAACCAGACTACTCTCTAACGGTTTTCGTCATCCCCGGTTACCAGAAAACAATTCAAAAAAGCGTTCCGGATGCATAACAAATATACAACATTCATACGCAAATTAAGAAAACTGGATGTTGTACTACTGTCTATAACTTGTGTGGTTTCTTCCCTATGCTTACGTAAAATACAAATTTCAAACATTAACCACAAATCAATATTTAAAAGAATAGGCGTTTCAAAATGAAACGCCCATTCTTTCTTATCAATTCCTAATCTTAAAGCTTCTTGTACAAGGATATATCTCCCTTGTCATTTGCCTGGATGATGATCGTCTTGTTATCTTTCGATAGTCCAACAAAATAGTTACCAAAGTCGTTGAGCGATTTCCCGTAATGGACAAATACGTTCTCAACATCATAGTCCTTGTAGCGCTGGATGATATTCACCTGAGCCTGAAAAGGAAGGTCATTCCATTTTTTGCTGAAGATCCTGCCTTCAAGCATGCCGTCTTTGGTGAAATAAGCCTTCGTGCTTTGCCCATCCAAATCGAAGGATGCTACATCAAAATCCTCTGTGGTACTCCACTGAATATTTGCCTGAGCCCCGAATTCAGCATGAAAACTGTTTTTGACATTCTGGCTCACATAGCTATTTTTTTCATTCACAACGGTTTTAGCTTCCGTTTTCCGATTTTCGGAATTGCTACCACTTGCATATACATTCTGGGTTAACATATTTGTCAGACAGAATACAGCGAATATGGATACTGGTAAAATAAATGACTTCTTCATAATAATCTGTTTTTTTTAGATGTTCAATAATTTGTTTCTCTAATTCTTCCCAAACGTAGGATTCTGACATTGGATCCAAAAATCTATTGGACGTTTGACCCTTTTTTATCGACGGAAGGAATGATTTTACCTCCCTGCGAAAAAAGAGATGAATAAATCCCATTTCCACATCAACAAATCCCGTCAGAAATTTACAAGGCAAAAGTACCCGAATCGTAAGTCCTGAAATAACTACAATCAAATCAATTGTTACGAATTTCAAACAATCACCGGTTGCCGGGAGATTGTATATATCCATAATACTGCCTTACAATTCATCGTCTGCCCCGTAATCCAATCCGGATTTAACCGGGTTATTAAAGTTAAATTTATCCGCTCCAGGTTCACACAGACGATTCCGGATATCATCGTGAAACCACCCGGCTGGACTAAAATTGCTACCATGGTACTAAAAATTTAATTCAACATTTGCCCATTTGACGAAGCAACCTGATACAGGTAACAATTGCCACAGTCGTACACATGTATTCTCTTGCCGACAAACCAATGTTGGTCCATTCTCCACGATCCGATCGGACGGATATCTTTCCTGTGTATCGGATATTTAAACGAATACCTTCACATCGTTGGCAAAATGATTGGCTTATAAAAGCCAGGCAAGATTAGGGCAAGAAAAAAGGAGTCAAAGGGTTCATACTCCTAACTCCTTAGCTTTTGTTATTCCCAAAACGAGGCACAACAAATTCGTAATACCTTTTTTCAAATCTCTACAGCCATCTTGCCATATAAATCAGAGGAAATGAAATAATCCATCAAAATGGATGTAATGGAAAGCGAATAATCTGCTTAATCAGTATTTAATTCGCCAGGGCGATCACAACTATTTATAAATCCTTATAGATCCTCGCCTTTTTTTCTTCCGTCTGCTTAATACCATTATCCAGTGGACTGTAGTTTATCTCAATATACATCAAGTCATTGGGGCAGAAAAGTGAAAGATTTACCTCCATGGAATTGGTTTTCCATCTTGTTTCCAAATTGAGATTGTCCGAAATCAAATTAGACGCCCATTCGTCTTGCGTCAGAATTTTCCCATTGATACTGGAAGCCAGTTTCTTGTAGGGTTCTTTATATTTTTTTGTAAGTAACTCCTGCAACACCAGATAGGTATCCACATAGGATTGCGGATTTTTATCATCCAGGATAATCATATAACCTGCATGACACAGTTGGTTTGATGAACAAAAATCATAAGCGATCCGGCAATCCAAATCACCCATTTTACCAGAATACATGAGAGTCCCTTTTTTGGAGGAGATTAGTTTAGAGGTCTCAGCATTCTTGACCTGGGTGGAATCCATGCCCCATTTTGTGTTCCTGAAATCAAAATTCTGAGCCGAGAGTGAATTGCAAATTAGTAATACGAAGAGTAATAACAATAGATTTTTCGTTCTCATATTAAAAATATTTAGACGGTTTGTGCGAAAGATAAAAAGAAAAATGGATTTAAAAAATATTGCATTCCAAGCTACGTATTTCAAACTACCGTGAGGACAATTCATGATTCTTCTCGCTTGCCAATTAAAGGACGTACCACTCAAGTCCTGAAATGGTGGAAAAGCAAACTGTTTGAAACAACTTGGCCGTCTCAGATGGAAACAACCTTCTTTTGCAACAAGGGCTCTGCTATAATAGTACGACCTTCCTGACTTATGGCCGGGACGCACTAATCAACTGAGCTGCCACAAAAAAAGGTCATTTCACGATGGAAACGACCTTATTCGTAGCGAGAACCGGGGATGATCCGGTGACCTCATGATTATGAATCATGCAATCCGAGCGTGTATTCGGCACTTATTCAATGTGTTGCAAGATGAGAATTTTCATTTACACAGAATTTACACAGTTGGGTCGCAGAGCGAATGATCTTTTCAGACGACTCAGGTTACTAATATAGACTATTTTTTTTAAGGTGAAACCGCTCAAAAATGAAATTCTAATCACTCAATGTGGACTAATCGCATACCAGGTAAAGGAAGATGGGACTGACCTGACCAATCTTACAGGTGGGTCAGGTCGGGTAAAAGTAGACCTGGACTATCCCACAGATAGGTCAGGTCTGTCAAAATGGACCTGGAATATTCAAGAGTCAGGTAATAATAATTGCCTTCAAACAGCACAAAAACAAAGACTTAGCCTAAAAAGGATGATTGGTTCTTGTGCAGATCAAAAAGCTGGAAAATACAACTTTCAGCACTCAATTAGCATTGTCCCAGGTACAAGACTGATCTAAAAAATTTACTATTTCGTTTTGGGACCTCAATTTACTTACTTTTCTTACTTCGCTTACTTCGATCGTATTAAAGTATTGATATATAAATAAATACGAAGAGTAAATATGTATTATTACTTACTTCGCCTTACTTTTTCTTACTTCGCCTTACTTTTTTTTACAAAATTTTACAACATCATTATTACTCTTACTTCGCTAAATGCTAAAATAAATACAAGAAGATCAAATAGATACAACATCGAAGTAAGGCGAAGTAAGAAAAGTAAGGGAAATGTGGCTGGGTTCCACAGAAAAATATTTTAAAAAGCAGAATAAATCATTCTTCTGGATGCGAAGCTTTTTTTCTTATGGT